>CAZAHC010000022.1:2253-21960 GCA_964484595.1 uncultured Fibrobacteraceae bacterium
CGGGTTCCTGTGGTACTGTCCGGCGGGAAGTCGTTCGGTCTATGCGGCCCGCTTCGAGTGATCGGCGAGTTTTTACCCTTTGTCCTGTTTTGTCTTGGTTCGTCATAACGGGGGCTAAAAATAACCATTCTGGTTGTCTTTTGTAACTACCTTTCCTGCTAACGAAATGACGCGCCGAGGGTTCTTGACAGCGATCAGGTGTGTGACTAGTTTAAATCTCGATTTTCGATTTCATTTTCCTGACCGCGAGTTCATCTTGGAGGTTTTTGATGGCGCTTCTGGACCCCAACCTCGAGAACGCCGATCTGCGCGCCAAGCAGAAGGAAAGGGAATTCAGTGAGTTCATCCGGGCCCGGGGACTGAAGACCACGCGCCAGAGAAACACCATCGTGAGCGTGTTTTTCCGGATGCGCGGGCACATCTCCGTCGAGGAGTTGCTGCGCGAGGTCAAGAAGGTCAATCCGAGGATCGGCTACGCCACCGTCTACCGCACGCTGCACCTGCTGGTCGAGAGTGGCCTGGTCGAGGAGCGCCGCTTCGGGGACGGGCTCGCGCGTTACGAGGGGCATTCGCAGGTCGAGCATCACGATCACATGATCTGCCTGGAGTGCGGACACATCTTCGAGTTCTTCCACCCGCATCTCGAGTCGCTCCAGGAGCGGCTCGCCGAGGAGCATTCCTTCCGGATCTTCCGTCACCGTCTCGAGCTCTACGGGGTTTGCAAGGATAGCGTCGCCTGCCAGCGCCGGAAGCAGGAGAAAGCCCGGGAGAGCGCCGGGTAATCAGGCGGCTTTCCGCCAAGGGTGCTCACAAGATGGAAGCTGCCTCCCGTGAAGCGGACCAGGGATTGATCCTGCTGGTTGGGAACCCCAACGTGGGCAAGAGCGCCCTCTTCGGGCACCTGACCGGAAAGTACGTCACCGTCTCCAACTACCCCGGCACGACCGTGGACGTGATCCGGGGGCGCTTCCGCCGCGCCGGCCGCGAGGCCGAAGTAATCGACACTCCCGGCATCTATTCCCTGCAGCCCCAGTCCGAGGACGAGCTGGTCACCCGGGACATCCTGCTGAACCACCCGGACGCAACCGTGGTGCTGGTCCTGGACGCTAAGAACCTGCAGCGGGGTCTCGTCGTCGCCCAGCAGCTGAGCGAGCTGGGAGTCCGGTTCTGCATCGCCCTGAACATGATGGACGAGGCGCTCAGCCACGGCCTCAAGATCG
The DNA here is from genome assembly GCA_964484595.1 of uncultured Fibrobacteraceae bacterium. Classification (GTDB taxonomy): domain Bacteria; phylum Krumholzibacteriota; class Krumholzibacteriia; order LZORAL124-64-63; family LZORAL124-64-63; genus CAZAHC01. The sequence continues at coordinate 3,474 of CAZAHC010000022.1, forward strand.
ACGTGGCGGCCCTGGCCGAGGCGGTCGGGGTGCCGGTGGTGCCCACGGTTGCGACTTCCGGGCGCGGCGTGGAGGAGCTGGCCCGGAGTTTCCCCGCTGCCGGCCCCGGACACCTCCAGAGCAGCTTCCCGCCGGAGATCGCGGAGGGCGTCCGACAGATCGGCTTCATCCTCTCCGAGTCGGCCCGGAAACCGGTCGGGCCTTTCCTGGCCCTGAGTTACCTGACGGATCCGGGCAGCTTGCCGGCCGCTCTCAAGGCGGCGGTCGATCCCGACGGCAAGGAGATCATCGACAGCATCGGCCTGCGGATACGCCGCTCCTTCCGGTCTTCTCTGAGGGAGACGGTCTCCCGCGTCCGGGTCGCAGAGCTCAACCAGCTGCTCGAACGGGTCTTGCAGCGGTCCGCGGGGCCGGCGGGCGGTTTTTCCTCGCGCCTGGGGGCGCTGGCAGTGCATCCGGTGTGGGGCCTGGGGTTTGCCGCGGTGGCCCTAGTCCTGCTGTACGAGCTGGTGGGGGTTTTCGGCGCCGGTACGCTGGTTGACCTGCTGGAAGGCGAGCTGTTCGAGGGTATCATCAACCCGGCTGCGATCTCGCTGGCCGACCGGTTCGTGCCCTGGGCCTGGTTGCGCGACTTCCTGGTCGGCCAGTATGGGCTGGTCACCATGGCCCTGACCTACAGCCTGGCCATCATCCTGCCGATCGTCGGTACCTTCTTCATCGCCTTCGGCCTGCTCGAGGATTCGGGTTTCATGCCCAGGCTGGCGGTCATGGCCAACCGGTTCTTCCGCCGGCTGGGCCTGCACGGCAAGGCGATCCTGCCGCTGATCCTGGGGCTGGGGTGCACCACCATGGCCACCCTGACGACCCGGATCATGGAAACGCGCAAGGAACGGATCCTGGTCACCATGCTGCTGGCGCTGGGGGTGCCCTGCTCCGCCCAGCTGGGAGTGATCCTGGGTATGCTCGGCACGGTATCGGGCTGGGGAGTGGTCATCTGGCTGGCGGTCGTGGGTCTGGTCCTGATCGTGACGGGAATCATAGGGGCCAGGGTCCTGCCCGGCGCGGCGAGCGATTTCATCCTCGAACTTCCCCCCCTGCGGCTGCCCGGCCTGCGGAACATCCTGGTCAAGACCGGCGCCCGCATCGAGTGGTATCTCCGGGAAGCCGTGCCCCTGTTCGTCCTGGGCACCGTGATCCTGTTCGCGCTCGACCGCCTCTCCTTGCTGGTGCTGATCCGCGCCGCCGCCGCCCCGGTGGTGGGCAACTTCCTCGGCCTGCCCCTCGAGGCGACCGACGCCTTCCTGATCGGCTTCCTGCGCCGGGATTACGGGGCCGCGGGTCTGTTCGAGATCCAGCGGGCCGGCCTGATGGGCGCTCGCCAGGTGGTGGTCAGCCTGGTCATCATCACCCTCTTCGTGCCCTGCATCGCCAATTTCTTCGTGATGGTGAAGGAGCGCGGCCTGCAGGTCGCCGTGACCGTGGCGGTGATCGTCTTCCTGATCGCCCTGCTGGTCGGAGGCTGTCTGAACTGGTTGCTGCTCTGGCTGGGTGTTAGCCTGTGAGCACGTGGCCGGCGATCGGCCGGGAAGGAATTTCGAATCTGGAGCGAGCCATGCCGAAGAAACATCGCGAGGCGCTGGAGGATCTGCTCGAGGCGACTTGGCTGCGCGCCGAGGCGGGGCGGGAGTTCAATCCCTCCCGTTACCGTCCGACGTTGCACTTCGTGACCGTGAACGAGCTGGTCGACACCCTGGTGGGCGACGGTCTGCTGGAGGTCGAGAACGACACCGCTGAGTTGACGCCGGTGGGCCAGGAGAAGGCGGCCCAGGTCGTCCGGCGTCACCGGCTGGCCGAGCGGCTCTTCTTCGATCTCTTCCGGACCGATACCGAGAACAGTCGTTCCCTGGCCTGCCGCTTCGAGCACATCCTGAACGAGGAGGTCACCGAGGCCGTCTGCACGCTGCTGGGGCACCCGCCCACCTGCCCGCACGGACGCGGGATCCCGCCCGGCCCCTGCTGCCGTCGCGCCCTGCGGGCGGGCAAGCCCCTCGTGAAACCCCTGAGCGATTGCCAGCCCGGGGACAGGGTCCGGATCGTCTTCATCACGCCCCGCTTCCACAACCGGCTCGACCGGCTCAACTCCTTCGGGGTCCTGCCCGGGGCAATCGTCCACCTGCACCAGAAACACCCGGCCTTCGTGATTCGAATCGAGGCCACCGAGGTCGCCATCGAGAAGGAGATCGCCAGTGAGATCTTCGTCATCAAACTCGACTGACGCGCACCAGGAAGTCCCCGGGAGCGACCCGGGTCCCCGGACCGCCGGTGCCGATTCGCCGGCCTGGTTGCGCATCGAGGTGTCGGTCGCGGCCCTGCAGCGAAACATGGCCCTATTCCGCGAGCGGGTTTCCCCGCCGGCCCGGCTGCTGGGTGTGGTCAAGGCCGACGGCTACGGGCACGGTATCCTGCTGGCGGCCCGGGCGTTTCTGGCCGGGGGAGCGGACCTGCTGGGTGTGCATTCGCTCGCCGAGGCCCGGCACCTGAGAGAAGGAGGGGTTGGCGCTCCGCTCCTGGTCCTCGGGCCGGTCACCGCCCCGGAGGCGGCCGCGGCGGCCGGGCTGAGTGTCGAGCTGACCGTCGCCTCGCTGGCCGGGGCGGAAGCGGTGGCGGCGGCCGCCGGGCAGGGAGCGTCCTGCCTGGTGCATCTCAAGGTGGAGACGGGGGTGTACCGGCAGGGGGTCGAGCAGGCGGAGCTGGAGGCGGTCCTGGCGGTCCTGGCCGACGCACCCGGGGTCGAGCTCTGCGGCCTGTCCAGCCACTACGCCGATATCGAGGACACCACCGATCACTCCTTCGCCCGGCTGCAAACCGAGCGATTCGAGGATTTTGTCCAGGTCCTGGCCGGCCGCGGCTATGACGGCCTGGACCTGCACATGTCGTGCAGTGCCGCGGCGATCCTCTGGCCTGGTTCGGGGCGGGATATCGTGCGGGTGGGGATCGCCGGCTACGGCATCTGGCCCAGCCGGGAGACCTTCATCTCCGCTCGCGAGGCCGGCCGGAACCAGCTGGACCTGTGCCCGGCGCTCTCCTGGAAGTGCTCCGTGGCCCAGGTCAAGGAGGTGCCCGCCGGCCAGACCGTCGGCTACGGCCGGACCTGGAAAGCCCCTCTGGACAGCCGGATCGCGGTCCTGCCGGTGGGTTACTCCGACGGCTACCTGCGCGCTCTTTCCGGCCGGGCGCACGTGCTGATCCGGGGGTGCCGGGCGCCGGTGCGCGGCCGGATCTGCATGAACCTCTGCATGGTGGACGTCACTCACATCCCGTCCGTGGTCGCCGGCGACGAGACCGTCCTGCTCGGTCGGCAGCAGGATGAGGAGATCACGGCCGAGTTCCTGGCCGATCTCCTGAACACCATTCCCTACGAGATCCTCACCTTGCCCGGGCCTTCCTGGCAGCGGGTAGCCGTCTGAACACGAGGGAGGTGACCGGTATGCTCGCGGCGATTACCAAGTTCTTCAACAGCCAGCTGGCCCCTCAGGAAGTCGAGGAAAACCCGGAGCGGAGGTTGCAGGTGGCGACCTGCGCCCTGTTGCTCGAGGTGGCCCACGTCGACGAGGAGTTCAGCGATCAGGAGCGCCAGACCATCGGCGACCTGGTGCGCCAGCGTTTCGGTCTGACCAAGCGGGAGGCCGACGACCTCATCTCCCTCGCCGAGAGCGAACGCCGGCAGAGCACGGACCTGTACCAGTTCACCCGCCTGATCAGCGAGCAGTATCCCCGCCAGGAAAAACTCGCCGTCCTCCAGCAGCTCTGGCAGGTCGTCTACAGCGACGGGCGGCTCGAGGCGCACGAGGACGCCCTGCTGCACAAGCTCTGCACCCTGCTCGGCCTGAAACACAACGAGCTGATCGCCCTGAAGCTCCGGGTCAAGGGGCAGGATCTGGACTAGCTCGCTGGTGTACCTGGACCGGGAGGATTGCTTCTCCACGTACAGCCGCAAGGGGAGAGGAGGAGGTCTTCCGGATCCCGGAGATCGTGTACCTGCAAGAAAATCAACATAATAGCGAGGGGGCGGGTCTTCTGGCACGTCCCCTGCTCCTTCCCGGCCCGACGAGATTCCCGAACGTCGATCGGCATAAACGAAGACAGCAGACGGCGGGAGTACCCCGCCGGGGAGGTAAACCGATGAAAACCTGGAAGAGCGGAATCGCCCTGATGCTTGCCATCGGCCTGGTCTTTTCCCTGGCCGGTTGCGAGAGCGAAACCCAGGATCTCACCCAGTCCGAGGCCGCCGTCGGGATCGACGATTTCCAGGACATGGATTTCAACCAGGAGTTTGGCGGTCTGACCCCGACCGACGAGGAGGCCGCCTTCGGCGATCCCTTCCTGATGCAGGCGGAGATCGACGAGGAGAACGAGGCCTCGGAGGATCCTCTCCTGGAGGATCCCGAGGTGCAGGCCCTCGAGGCGCAGGCGGCCCAGGAGGAGCAGCCGGGTGATCCTCCCCGGCCCAAGTTCACCTTCCTCCGCATCACCTGGGGCATGCTGGACGGTCCGGTCGATTCTCTCGGCCAGGCCGACGAATCGGTCGACATCCTCGACTGGTCCGGCCTGCTGGCGGTCGACCGGGGTATCGTGGTCGTCCGCCGGGTCATCCGTTTCGAACGTCCCTACGACCACCTGGTGCTCCCCCGTCTCGACCGGCAAACGGTGGCCTGGTTCTCGCATACCGGTTGCCACTTCGACGGTCTGCTGGTGGAGATCATCGAGCGGCCGCAGGATCTGGTGGGACCCGATGGGGTCGAGCTGGAGCCGAACGTGCTCCACTTCACGACCGGTCCCTACTCCAACTCCTTCGTCGTGGCGGAGCTGCCCGATCTTGACGAGGTGTACCCTGTCGATCCGGATCCCAATGCCATCCACTTCACCGGGTTCCGGCTGTCCGACATCTCCCTGTGCCCGAAGGGCTTCCTGTCCGGCATCTGGCACGCGCCCGCACCGGAGGACTCGGTCGGATTCTTCCGCGGCAAGTGGGTGGGCCTGTTCGGTCACTTGCACGGCTTCCTGCGCGGGGCCTACGGATACACCGACGAGGGTGAGCGGGTCTTCTTCGGCAAGTACATCAGCCGGAACGGCCAGTTCCGCGGCCTGCTCAAGGGTCGCTGGGAACCCCTGCCCCAGTTCCCCGGCCACGGGATCTTCCGCGGCAGGTGGGTCAACGCGGCGGGCAACCTGGTCGGCGTGCTCGGCGGCCAGTACCTGCACCTGCCCGAACGGCCCGGCGGCTTCTTCGGGGGCAGGTGGGCAGCCCTCTGCGACCCCGATGCGGTGGACGAGATCGACGAATGACCCAGCACCTCGAGGCTGGAACTCGGAGGCGGCCCCCAGGGCCGCCTCCTTTTCTTTTTGAGATTATATTTTATATTTGATAATTTTTTTCCTGGGTAGTTCAACAAAGTAAGTCATTGTTTTCCAGTTGGTTCTGGGATCAGGGCCTTTCAGGATTCTTCCTCTCAAGGTGAGCAATGAGCGGGTGCCATTGAAAGAGGTTGCCAAAAGATGGTAAAATACCTCTGGTACACGACTTGGAGCGGATCCGGGAGGGTACTGTGCAGCCGAGGTTAATGTCGATCTCCCTTCTTCTGGTCGGGCTCTGCCTGGGCGCGGTTGGTCCGGTGCAGGCAGAGTGGGTGCCCATGAGCGGGCCCGAAGCCGCAGCTCCCACCGTCCGGATCGGCGACGAGGAGTCCAGCCGGATCGTGCTCGAGTTCGAGGTGCCCGGCTTCACCACCAAGACGGTCGAGATCGACGGGCGGACATACACCGGGATCCTCATGCCCGGGCTCGTCCCGCTGCTGCAGAAGGGCTTGCCCGAGCTGCCGGTCCTTTCCCGCTGCCTCGTCATCCCCGCCGAGGGCACCCCCCAGCTGCGCATCCTCTCCCGCCGTTACCGGGAGTTTCCCGTCGACCCGGTGGTGCCGTCCAAGGGCCCGCTTTCGCGTGACATCGACCCCGCCACGGTGCCCTACGAGTTCGCCGACCTGTACCGGGAGGGGGGCGTCTTTCCGGCCCGGGAAGCCGAACTGACCGAGCCCTTCATCCTGCGCGATTACCGGGGGGTCGCGGTCCGGTTCCATCCCCTGCGTTACGACGTGGACCGCGGGGTTCTGATGGCCTTGCAGAGCCTCACTGTCGAAGTCGTCACCACCGGCACGGGCGGCGTGAACGCGAAGCAGCGGCTCTCCCGCGTCCCCGGTGGCGGGCAGTTCGAGGGTATCTATCGCGATCTCTTCCTCAATCCACCTGCGCGGAAGTACGATCCCATTCCCGGCCCCGGCCCGCTGCTGATCGTCTGCCACGACGCCTTCGTGGCGGAGATGGACTCCTTCGTCGCCTGGAAGAGGCAGAAGGGCTTGCCGGTCGAACTGATCACAACTTCCGCGGTCGGCGGCACCGCCGCCGGCATCCAGGACGCCATCTACCTCAGGTACAATTCGCCTGCCGGCCTGACCTACGTGATCCTGGTGGGGGACATCGACCAGGTGCCGACCAACACCGGCACCTACCACGGCGCCGACTCGGATCCCATCTATTGCCTGGTCGAGGGCGACGATCTCTATCCCGACCTCTTCCTTTCGCGGATCTCGGCCGAAACCCCCGATCAGGTCCGGCAGCAGGTCGCCAAGTTCATCGGTTACGAGCGGGATCCCGTGGTCGGCGGCGACTGGTATCACCGCGCCACCGGCATCGCCAGCAACCAGGGCAGCCCTTCCGATGCCGAGCGCTGCGACCTGCTGCGGGACGACCTCCTCGGCTATACCTTCACCGACGTGGACCAGATCTACCAGGGGCAGGGGGGCTCGGCGGCGGACATCTTCACGGCGCTGACCGAGGGTCGCAGCCTCATCAACTACCTCGGCCACGGGTCCGGCACCGGCTGGACCAGCGTCCCGTTTACCAACGACGACGTGCACACCCTCAGCAACGGCGGGATGTACCCCTGGATCATCGATGTCGCCTGCTCCAACGGGAAATTTTCGCTGCCGGAGTGCTTCGCCGAGGCCTGGCTTCGCGCCGGTTCGGTGGCCCAGCCCACCGGCGCGGTGGCCATGTACGCCGCCTCGACCCTCGCTTCCTGGGTGCCGCCCTGCCTGATGCAGGCCGAGGCCGTGGATCTGCTGGTGGCCGAGACCGAGAACACGATCGGCGCCCTGTTCTTCAGCGGCGCCCTGAAGGTGCTCGACGACTACCCTGGGCTGGGCGGCGAGGGGCACAAGCTCGTCGAGCAGTACAACATCTTCGGCGACTGCTCGCTGGTCGTGCGCACCGACACGCCGGCGCCGCTGTCGGTTTCCCACCTGCCCGTGTTTCCCCTCGGCGCCCCTTCCTTCGCCGTCGACGCCCCGGGTCTGGCCGGCGCCACGGCTTGCCTGTACCGGGACGGCACCATCCACGGGACCGCCGTCACCGACGGCAGCGGTCACGCTGACATCCTGCTGGACGTTCCCATCCAGTCCGGCGGCGACTTGACCCTGACCGTCACCGCCTACAATCACACGCCCTATATCACCACGCTGCCCGCCCTGGTTCCGGCCAGCGTTACCATCACGCCGGACAGCATCCCCTGCGGGGTTTCCACCCCAGTAACGGTCACCGTGCTCGACACCCTGGGCGCGGGCCTGCCGGACGTCACGGTCTGGATCGAGGGCTTCGGGGTTTCCGGGCTGGTCCAGACGACCGATCCGGCCGGCGAGGCGCCCTTCGGCGTGAACCCTCTCTACGGTGAGACCCTGCAGGTGCGGGGGCGGGAACCGGGAGCCACCTACGACCTGTTCACCCTCTCGTTGCCGGTTTACGGGGCTGCCGATCTCACCGGTCCCACCCTCACCGCCGAGGTCCCCGCGATCGGCCTGAGCGGCGCCCTGACCCCCTTCATCGAGGGGACGGTTATGGGCAGCGCTCTCGAGACGGGGCTCGATCTGTTTCTGGCCGGTTGCGGGATCGATACCACCGCCGGCGATCCTGGTTCGTCCGTGACCATCGCCGTTGCCCCCGACCAGACGGGCGAGGTGACCGCCACCCTGGCCGGAACCGGCTACAACCTGTTCGCGAGCGCGATTCCCGTGGTCGAAGCCTTCGGCACCCTGGCCGGGCTCGTCCACGAGCAGGGGGACCCCGGGACGCCGATTGCCTGCGCCCGCGTTTGCGGCTATCCCGCCGGCGCTGACACCAGCGGCACCGCTCCGATTTTCGACCTGCCCTGCGACGGCGGCGGCAACTACGCGGTCCCGGACAGCCTCGTGGTCGGGTACTACGACCTGTACGTCAGCCAGTACGGCTACCTGTCCCACGAGGAACCGATCTTCCTGGCCTACGGACCCAACGTCCTCGATGTCGGCCTCACGACGGCCCCCACCGGGGTGCTGAGCGGCACTGTGACCGACGCGGAAGGCGGCTCGCCGCTGGCCGCCACCATCGAGGTGTACCGGGCCGACACCCTGGAGCTGATCACCACGGCCACCACCGATACGGTCGACGGGTCCTACAGCACCGACCCGCTGCCCTACTTCACCTTCCGCCTGATTACCCGGGCTACCTTCTACCTGCCGCAGACGGTGACCCAGACGGTGGACCAATCAGTTGTGGTCAGGGACTTCGTGCTCGATCCGGCCAACGGCAACCTGCTGGTGATCGACGACGGCGGCCCGCGGTGCGGGAGCCACCCCGCCAAGCTCGGCAAGGACGGCGCGGTTCTCGCCCCCGGGTACTCGATCCGGGGACCCCGGTCGGCCACCGAGTTCGCCACCGACCTGGCCGGCCTGGGCTACACCGTCACCGTCGAGGAGGCGAGCCTCTCCAATCCGCTGACCTGGCCCGATTTCGACCTGGTCATTCTCGCCTGCGGGGACAACGCCCTGGCGGTCGACGACTCCACCTTCCGGGCCGCGATTGAGGCTTTTGTCGCCGGCGACGGCCGGCTGCTTGTCGAGGGGGGGGACGTCGGCTACCGGTCGGTGGCCTACCCAGGCTTCCCGTCCTTCGCCGCTGACGTCCTGCACTGCAACGCCTGGCACCAGGACAACGGCGGCAGCGTGACCGTCAACGACCCGGTCCATCACGTCATGAGCGTGCCCAACACCGTGCAGGGGCCCATCGCCGTCTCGTACGCCGGCTTCGCCGACAAGGACGTGATGACCCCCGCCGCCGAGGCGGCCGTTCCCGGCTCCTGGGACGCCTGTCCAGGCCGGGGCAGCATCGTTGCCTACGATGCCAATCCCGCTCCGGAGGGTGGGCAGATCGTCTTCTTCACCTTCAATTACGCCGCCATGCACCCGGCCGCGCGTCCCGGCCTGCTCCAGAACGTCGTCACCTGGTTGATGGTGGAGGAAGTCGCCGACTGCGCCGTTTCCGGCGCCGTGACGCTGGTGGGCCAGACCGACCACTCCGGGGTTCTGATCGAGGCCATCCCCGGCGGGGGCAGCCAGGTCACCACCGAAACCGGCGAGTACAGCTTGACCGGCCTCTACCCGGGCCCCTACCAGATCGTGGCCTCGAAGGAGGGCTGGACCACCGCCACCGCCGAGATCCACCCCGCGCAGGGCCAGCATCTGACGGACGTGGATTTCGAGCTCCTGCCGGTGGTCACCAGCGAGTCCTGCCGCAGCCCCTTGCTCCCCATCCCGGACAACAACCCGACCGGGGTGACCGATACCCTGACCGTCACCTTCACCCAGGAGATCCTGGCGATCGAGGTCTTCGTCAGCATCAAGCACACCTACATCGGTGACCTGGTTGTCGAGCTGACCTCGCCGATGGGCACGACGGTGCGTCTGCACAACCGGTCCGGCGGCGGTGCCGACGACCTGTACGGGTGGTACCCGGACGACCTGACCTCGTTCGGGGATCTGAGCGATTTCCTGGGGGAGGATCCCAGCGGCGACTGGGTGCTCTGGGTGGCCGATTTCGGCGGCTCGGATTTCGGCACCTTCGACGCCTGGTGCCTGCGGATCGATCATCCGGCCAACGTGACCGCGGTGGGGGACGGGACGGGGATCCCGGCCGTCCTGGCCCTGGGCGGCAACTACCCCAATCCGTTCAACCCGCGGACCAGCATCGTCTTCTCGGTCCCCCGGCTGCTGCCCGTGGATCTGGCCGTCTACGATCTCCGGGGCCGCCTCGTGACCACCCTGGTCCGGGAGAACCTAGTCCCCGGCCGTCACGAGGTGATGTGGAACGGCACCGATGCCGCCGGTCGCCGCGTCGCCAGTGGCCTGTACTTCGCCAAGCTGCAGGCCGGGGGCCAGGTCTTCACCAGCAAGATGCTGCTTTTGAAATAACCCGCTGGGGAATGGCGCTCAGGCGAGGTTCAGCTTGATGCGGCCGACCTTGATCAGGGGGTGGCCGTCCAGGTCGCGCCGCGCCTTGATCAGCAGGTCCACCCGGCCGGTGACCTGCCCCGCTCCCTTGATGGTGTAGTCGTGGGCGGCAGCATAGGCCTCCACGCCGGCGGCGTGGGGGTGGACCGTTTCCTTGTGATCGAAATCGACCAGGCGCAGGCCGGCCGGCAATCCCTTCAGCAGGCCCAAGATCTCCACCCCGTAGCGGCGGGCGAAGGCCTCGAAGGAAAAAGACATCGTGGCGGACCGGATGTAGCGGCTGGAAGTGAGGCGCAGGCCGGTGGCCTGCTCGATCCGGGAGGCCAGGCTGGTAAGCATCTTCTTGGCCTCGCCGTCCACGATCAGGTGACAATCCTGGGGGTGCAGCCGCACCATCTCGGCCAGCTTCTCGGTCCAGGGTTCGTAGAAGACTCCCTCGCAGTAATGAAAGAAGACGTCGTTCTCCTTGCCGGCGCCGAGCATCAAGCCCGCCATCAAGCCGCGGGCGACCTTGTGCGAACCCTCCAGAATCACCTGGTAGAAGGAGGGCTTGGCGGAACGGTCGCGGGTCTTGTTCATGGTTCCCTCTCCTAGCGGAAGAACACGATCGTGACGACCACGAAGACCGGCACCAGGATCGGCAGCGAGAACTTCAGCATGAAACCGAAGAAGCTGGGCATGGGCACGCCCGCCTCCTGGGCGATCGTCTTGACCATGAAGTTGGGCGCGTTGCCGATGTAGGTCATCGCGCCCATGAAGACCGCGCCGGCGGAGATCGCGGTCAGGAAGCTGCAGAACCGGGGGTCGCGCAGCTCGGCGGCCAGATAGCCGAGGGCGCCGGGCACGTCGGCCTCGGCCATGCCCAGGCTGCCCAGGGCGGTGTTGAAGAAGGTCAGGTAGGTCGGCGCGTTGTCCAGGAAGCTGGAGAGCACGCCGGTGACCCAGAAGAAGTGGGCAGGTTCCTTCACGGTCCGGATCAGGCCGGCCAGGGCCCCGTGTTCGCCCACCTGCAGGATGGCCAGCGCCGGGATGATCGTCATGAAGATCCCGGCGAAGAGGAAGGCCACCTCCTGAATGGGGAACCAGGAGAACTCGTTCTTTTGCCTGGTCGCGCGAGCGGTCGTGCGCAGCGAGAGCAGCCCCATCAGGATCAGGAAACCGTCCCGGGCCACGTTCTGCTTGGCCAGGGCCAGGTGGCCGTGGATCTTGATCTCGCCCAGGTCGACCGACCCCGAGAAGACGACCGCCCCCATGATGCCGAGCAAGAACAACAGGTTGTGCAGGCCCTCGATCCGGAACCGGCTCCCGCCGGGGACCGGGGCGGGCCGCCTGGTCTCGCGGCCCTGGAAGTACCGATCCAGGCCGTAAAAGATCCCCAGGAGCAGTCCCACCACCAGCAGCATGTGCGGCAACAGCCCCCTGGTGACCCAGAAGAACGGCACCCCGTGCAGGAATCCCAGGAAGAGGGGTGGATCGCCCAGGGGCGTGAGGCTGCCGCCGACGTTGGCCACCAGGAAGATGAAGAAGACCACCGTGTGCACCTTGTAGCGGCGCCAGGAGTTCGCGCGCAACAAGGGGCGGATCATGACCATGGCGGCGCCGGTGGTGCCGATCCAGGAAGCCAGGGCGGTGCCCGCCAGCAGGAGCAGGAGGTTGACCCTGGTCGAACCGATCAGGGCGCCGCCGACGAAGATGCCCCCGGCGGTGGTGAACAGGGCCCACAGCAGGATGATGAACGGGATGTAGTCCAGCAGGTAGATGTGCAGGATGGCCAGCAACGCCTCCTTCCCGAAGGCGACCAGGAAGGGAACGGCGAACACCAGGGCCCAGAGGGCGGAAATCTTGGGGAAGTGACGGTGCCAGAAGTGCGGAGCCACCAGGGGGAAGATGGCGATCGAGAGCAGGATGCCCACGAACGGCAGGGTGCTCCACAGCGAGAGCTGGGCGCCGAGAGCCGTGCCGTGGTCGGCGGGGTGGGCGTGGCCGTCCGCAGGTGCGGCCGGTTCGTGTCCAAGCGTGTCGGCGGCGTGCGGGTCGGCGGCCACCGCCACGACGGCGCCGCCGAGCAGGCAGAACCCGGCGGCCAGACCGACAATCACGGCCACCGGGCGGCGGCGCAAAAGCAGCGGGCAGGTACTCAAGACGCCTCCCAGACGGTGGCGGGGTGGCGGGAAAGCGCAACCGGCGAGGGTTTTCAGACCGAGCCTAGGCCCATCGCCAATCCCTTGTCAATCTGTGGTCGGGAAGCGGCCGGGCAGCTTAACCGGATAGGCAGCCGCCGGCAGTGGGTTCCAGGCTACCCGGCAGCCAGGATGTCGCGCAGGATGGGGGTGACCCCGTTCAGGACCAGCTGTACCGCCAGGACGGTCATCAGCAATCCCATCAGCTTTTCCAGCAGACGCAGCCCGGTCTGGCCGATGCGCCGGAGCACCAGATCGGCCCCGGTCAGGATGGCTCCGGTGAGGGTCAGGATGGCAGCCACCGCCAGCAGGACGGGCGCCGGCCCCCAGGCGCCGGGCGACTCGGCCACCAGGACCAGGACCGTGGTGATCGAGCCCGGGCCCGCCAGCAGGGGAATGGCCAGGGGGGTGATGGACGGATCCTCGTAGCCCTCGGTCTCGCTCTCCCTCTGGTCACGGTCGAAGGCCTTGCGGATGCCGGTGCGCCAGCGGCGGGGCTTGGATTGCAGCATGTCCAGCCCGATGCCGAAGAAGAGGATACCGCCGGCGATCCGGAAGGCGTCGATGGTGATCCCGAACAGCTTGAGCAGCTGGTGCCCGAGCAGGGTGAACACCACCAGCACGAAGAAGGCCACGAGCAGGGCCTTCAGCAGGACCCGCCGTCGGCCGGCCGGATCGATGTGGCCGGTCAGACCGCTGAAGAAGGGGATGCAGCCGAACGGGTCGATGACCGCGAACAGGGAAGAAAAGGAAAAGACGAGAAAGGTGTACGTGTCCACCGGTCGCACCTCGCTGCGGGAAGGGAGCCGCGGCAAGATAGTCCCTGACCCCGAAAAGTCCAGGCCGATTGTCGGGGTGGGTGCGCCCGGGAATCGGGGCTTTGGTTAGGATCCCTGGCGGCCGATGCAAGGAGGGTAGGAAGTCGTGGTGACAGCCTGTCCCGGAGGTGGTGTACCCATGCTGGATATCTTGAAAAGATTCTTCTGGTCCTTGCAGAGTCCGGAAGGCAGGATGCATCTGCGGTACCTCTTCGTGCGCAACCTGCCTGGGCCGTACGGATTCCTGCTCCGACGCCGGGTCCTGGCCCCGCACTTCGGGTCCGTCGGCACCGAGGTTTCCATCCACGAGGGGACGCGGATCAGGAACATCCACAAGCTGCACCTGGGCAACCAGGTCACGCTCGGGGTGGACAACTTCCTGCAGGCCGCAGGCGGGATCACCATCGGCGACCACAGCTTGCTCGGCCCCGGCGTGAAGGTCTGGTCGACCAACCACGTCTTCGCCGCCCCGGACACCTTGATCCGGGGGCAGGGCTACGAGTACAAGGAAGTCGTGATCGGCAGGGATGTCTGGATCGGGGCGAACGCCTTCATCATGCCCGGGACCAGGCTGGGCGACGGGACGGTAGTGGCGGCCGGCTCGGTGGTCGGCGCCAAGAAGTACCCTCCGTTTGCGATCCTGGCCGGAAACCCCGCCCGGGTAATCGGTTCCCGCCGGGCGCGGGAGTCAAAAGAGGAGCCATGTCCGGTCAAGCAGCCCCAGGGTACCTGATCTGCCCGGAATGCCGGGACGATCTGCGCCGGGAGGCAGATGCCTCCCGGATCTGTACCGGCTGCGGGCGGCGGTTCGGGTCCGTCTGGGAAATTCCCGATTTCGCCCGGGACAAGGATTATCACTACTGCCCCTGTCCCCGGCCGTGGCTTGACGATCTGCTGGACGCCCGGTGGGACCGCATCCAGGAGGATCCCGAACGGGCGGAGGCGGTTTTTCAGGCGATCATCGACAAGATCCCGGACAACGAGCGCAAGACCGAATGGATCGAGAACCTGGTGGACGAGAGCCGGGCGGCCTTTCAGTACCTGCTGCCGCCCCGCCCGGACGGCCACGTCCTGAACCTCGGCTGTGGCTGGGACAACATCACCGTCAATCTGGCGCGCAATTTCACCCAGGTCACCGCCATGGACCTGACCCGGCCGCGAGTCCAGGTCCTGGCTCTCAAGAAGCTGTACTACGGCCTGGACAACATCGACCTGATGATCGGGGGCGACACCGAGTTCCTGCCCTTCGCCGCCGGGACGTTCGACGCGGTGTGCCTGAACGGGGTGCTGGAGTGGATCGCGGGCGATTGGTCCGTCGTCGGGCAGCGGTACGCCGATCTCCGCGGCCGGCTCGCCCGGGCCTGGCTTTCGCTGCGGGAGGTGTACGGCCGCCGCAACCCTCGCCGCGCCCAGGTCCGCTTCCTGCAGGAGGTCTGCCGCGTCCTGAAGCCCGGGGGCGAGTTGTACCTCGGCATCGAGAACCGGTTCAATCGCGAGTACTTCGGGCGCCGGCGGGACCATCACTCCGGGCTCTGGTTCGGTTCGCTGTATCCCCGGCTCGTTGCTCACCTGGCGTCCCTGGTTCGGTCTCACCACCCCTACCTCACCTTTACCTACAGCCACGGTGGTTACCGGCGGCTGCTCGCCGACGCGGGGCTGCCGGCGGCGCGGCTGTACGGGTTCGAACCGGACTACCGGCGGCCGCAGCGGATCGTCGACCTGCGAGAGGCCGGCCAGATCAGGGACGTCACGCGGGCCCTGGGGGGCCGGTTACGCTATCTGCCGCCCGCTGTTTACCGGTGGATGGTCCCCTCCTTCGCCGTGATCGCCGGCCGGCAGGCTCGGCCGGCCTCCTGGCTGGAGGAGCTGGCGGGCGAGGCCGCCGGCCAGCTGGGCGCCGCGGCCGGCGAGTTCCGGATCCAGGCGGTCACGGTCAACCGGAAGAACAAGATTTCCCTCTTCCTGCACATCCCCGGCCGACAGCCAGCCGATTTCGTGCTCAAGATCCCCCTGGTTCCGGAGGTCGCCCGCTGGCTGACCAACAACCACCGGGTCCTGTCCGCCCTGGCCGGCCGGCTCCCGCCCGACAGCCCCCTGCTGGCCTTGCTGCCGCAGGAGTTGTTCCGGGTCAAGAGTGGCGCCAAGGAGGCCTTCGGCGAAGCTGTCTGCCAAGGAAGGCCCTGGGCTGAACAGCTCGACCGCTGCCGGGACCAGGCGGTTGTCCGCCGCGTGGCGAGCCTGGTCGCGCAGGTGTCGGGGATCGAGGCCGCCGCGGTGGGGATCAGCGAGATCGGTCCCGACCTGAAAACAAGGATCTCGTTCCTGCGCCGTTTGCTGGGGTCACTGGCGGCCGATCTGTTGCCCGCTCTGGATCGGGTGGAGGAGAGACTATCGCCGGGCCCGGAGCTGTTTCTGCGCAAGGGAGACTTCTCCCTCTCGAACACCTTCCTGGACGGGGGCAAGGTCACCGGCCTGATCGACTGGGACGAAAGCGGCCCCACGCCCTTCCCGTTGACCGCCCTGGCCGACTTCCTGTTTTCCTACTGCTGGCACTATCAGAGGGCGCGACGCTCCGAGACGCTCGCTGCCCTGTTCCAGGGCGACTTTGCCTCGTTGCCCCCCGAGCTGGCAATCGACCGGCTGCTGGAGGATCTGGGTCGGACCCGGGAGGACCTGGCGGTCGGGACTCTCTCATCGTGGGTTGACCACGCCTATCACGAGCTGAAGTTCGAGACTTTCCGCTACTCGCGATCTCGCCAGGAAGAGCTGCTCCTGCGGCCCTGCCGCCTGTTCATCGACTCGGCTTAGCCCCGCTCAGCGGTAAATCCCCTTCAGGAAACCCCAGGTCCGGGCCCGGGCCGGCAATTCCGCGCAATCGACCGTCAAAACCCGCTGGCCGGTGAAGATCACCTGGCCGTCCCGGGAGAGGGTCAGTCGGTAGGGATAATCCCCGTCGTACAGTCCGACGGGTTGCCAGCTGACCTGGTGCCAGCCGGGCGTGAATTCACCGTCGACCAAGGTGGCCAGGACCAGCGAGGTGTCGGGAGCGAACACCTGCAGCAAGGCGTGCCCCGTCTCCTCGAGCCGGAAATTCACGCGGGTCCGGTCAGACTCTGGGTTGAAGGGGTTGGGGTAGTTTTGCTCCACCCGGTCGCAGCGGGAGTCGGGCTCGGCACGGGGAGAGGCGTCGAGGCGGGGGAAAATCAATAAACACAGGACGATGGCGAAACAAGCGGCGATCCGTGGGCGCATACTTCCCTCCTTGGCGGACTTGCCTCGGAGGCAGGGGAGCAAGATAAGGGCCAGGGTCCTGATGACCCTGGCCCACCGCGATTTCCAGCCTCCGGGAAGACCCTGCTTATTTCAGGAGGATCATCTTCCGGCCGAGCGTGCCGGCGTCGGTCCGCAGCCGGTAGAAGTAGACCCCTGACGCCACCTGGGCTCCCCGGCGATCCTGCCCGTGCCAGGAGACCGTGTGCGGACCGGCAGGGCGCGGACCGTCGACGAGCGTGTTGATCAGCTTCCCCTCCAGATCGAAGACCTGCAGGGTGACAGGGCTGGCCGCCGGCAGGTTGAACCGGATCTCGGTCCGGGGATTGAACGGGTTGGGCCGGTTCTGGGCCAGGGTCAGCCGGGCCGGCGCTGCGCCCTCGACCGCTGTCGGGTAGGTGATGGTGAACTGGGCATCGGAGGTGTCGCTGCCCACGTTCTGGGCCAGATCCTCGCAGATGATCCTGAGGAGGCAGTTCGTGGCGTTGATGGGGGGCATGATCACCTCGTGAGGTGAAACGAGAAGCCCCTTGGCGAGCGTGTCGGGCCAGCTGGCGCCGCCGTCGGTCGAGAGGATGATCTCGGTCGAAGCGATCCAGATGTTGTCGCTGGCCGTCCACTCGACCGCGTACGGGTGTTCCTCTCCCCCCGGAATAGATTCGCCGCCGTTGGGGAGGACCACGGTGACCGCGGGCGGTTCGTCGTCCGGCAGGACCGAGAACCCGGTCAGCATGAACTCGTCCAGGCCCGCCTCGATGATCGAGTCACCGGCCTCGTCGCTGACATAGAAGCGGAATCGGATGGTCGGACCGAGCGGAACGTAATCCTCGATCCGGAAGGACTGCTGCAGCCAGCTCCGCTCGCTCTCGTTGGTGTACTCCATGTCGACCCAGTTCTCCCCGTCGGCGGAGACCTGGGTTAGCCAGTAATCCTCGTCGGGGTTGTTCCCGGTGTCGTTGGTGTACCAGCGGCTGTACCACACAGTGGCCCCGGAGAAGAGGGACAGGTCGTACCAGGGGCTGAGCAGGGTGGCCGGTATGCCGTCGACGTCGTGGCCGCCGGGGTTCGAGCCGGGCGGGTCGTTGCCGGTGATCCAGCACATGACACCCGGCGGCGGGGTGGCGTCGTCCTCGGGTTGCACCATGATCTCGCCGTCGTAGATCCCGTTGGGATCGCAGCGCTCCCAGCGGCCGGAGATCAGGCCGCCGCCATCGGGGATCACCTCCCAGCCCGTGTCGACCTCCATGTCGTCGTGAAAGATCAGGGCGCCCACCGCCACGCCGAACCGGTACGTGACCTCCGGGGCCCCGGGAGGATCGCTGGCCTCGTTGGCGACGACGTCGGTGCCGGTCAACCAGTAGGAGACGACCGTGCTCAGGGGCTGGCCGGGGATCTCGGCCCGGTAGAGGCCGGTGGGGGGATCGATCAGAACCAGCGGCAGCTCCACCACCGTGGAATCGGAGGAGGTCCGGTAGAAGAAATGAACGTCCCCCAGGCCGGAAAAGTCGCTGATCGACGACTCGATCACGTACGGCCCGGTCGTATCCTCGGTGTCGGGGTGCAGCGTGGTGCCGGCGAAGGTGGGACCGCAGATGTCGACCAGGTTGAAATCGAGGATCGCCGTCTCGCCGGGGACGATGTTGACCCCGTAGGTAGTGTCGGGCGCGAAGCTCTCGTGGTGGGCGAAAACGTCGAACTCGCCGGCGGGCAGGGTGCCGACGAAATCGCCCACCGCGTCGGACTCGAAGATGCGACCGGAGCCGATGAAGTGGACCGAGGCCCCTGCCAGGGGGGAGCCGATCGAGGCGTTGTCCACGTGGCCCATGGCAAGACCGGTGGGTCCGGC
>CAZAHC010000023.1:0-21485 GCA_964484595.1 uncultured Fibrobacteraceae bacterium
CTCCTACGAATGTCTGCAGTATTATTCGTTTCCCAACGCCCTGATACTGGCCATCTTCTACAAGGAGAGACGCAGTTTTTTCTACCTCCTCATGCCGCTCCTTCTCGTGAACCAGGCGATGATAGACTATCCAAATCCAGTCTACATACGAGAGATAAGCTCTCTGGTCTGGCTGAAGACCCTGTACTACCTTACCGTGCCACTCTTTTTCTTGTTTTTTGTGGTTCAGAGAAGCCGGCGAACACAGGGATGAATGTTTGTAGCGTCCAACAAAAGATGTCGTCCCTTTCCGCCGGTAATTAGTTGACACATCGCCCCTCCGAAGTCCGGACCCGGACCGAGAAAAGGAGGGACGAGATGTCGTTCTGGAAGCGGAAGCAGACCAAGCAACAGACCCCACCTGCAGACACCGGCCAGGTCCAGCCGGCCAAGAAGGTTACTCGCCGCAGTCCACCGGTTCCCCTGGAAGTGAAGCTGCTGGCCCTGGAAGCGCTGCAGACCGGTCTTACCATCAAGGAGGTTGCCGGTATCATTGGCGTCTCCGGGGTTACCCTCAGCAACTGGCGCAAGCAGTACAACGACAAGGGGCTGGGAGGTCTCTACCGGCGTACTGGCTCGAAGGCCGTGCGCAAGGCCTGCACCCAGCTCGAGCAGCGGATCCTGGCCCATCGCACCGAGCACCCCGAGCACGGCGTCCGTCGCATCCGGGACGAGCTGCGGCGGGAGGCGGTCACGGGGCCTGGCGGTTCCACGGAGGCCGAGGGCGGCGAGCCGGTCCGCCCGGTCGGCGGAACGGGACTGCCCTGCGCTTGACCCCCCCGGGAGGCCGTGCTACAACCGACGAAGTCATTGTGGATGATCACCTTCCAGGCCTCCGTCTGCGGGGCCGGTATCGCTCGCACACCCGATACCGACCGGGAGCGCCGGTTTCCCGGCGAGGCTGGTCGTTGCCAACCCACCAGGAGTATGGGTTAGGCGGATCCGGACGACCGCATGTCCGTTGGTTCTCCAGGGAAGGGAGTCTGTGAAATGAAGACGAAGAGCATCGCCTTCAGAGTGGGAACGATGGCCCTGGTCTTGGCGCTGGGGTTCCTGGTCGGCGGCGACAGCGCGGCGGGCGGGAAGAACCTGGCGCCGACCGGGACGGCGAAACCGACGCAACCGGTGCCGGTCGACGAGCGCGGGAAGAACTTCGGGCCGGCCGGGACCGAGTCGGGGAACTCGCTGGCCTCACCCTTCGAACCCGACCGGTCATGGTCGCTGACCGGCGGCAAGAACCCGGCATCGCTGTTCAGCGAGGGCTTTCCTGGCGCCGGCAGCCCGGTTCCCGGGGGGCAGAAGCGCAGCGCGCACCTCATCGTCTCCAGCACGGACGTGCCCAAGGCGATCCCGGACGACAACCCGACCGGGGTGACGTCCGTCCTGCTGGGCCCCGATGGGGTCGTCGGGACGTCAACCTCATCATCGGTTCCCTGCCTCATACTTGCGTCGCGGACCTTCACATCGAGCTCGTCTCCCCCCAGGGAACGATCGCCCCGCTGATCCTCGCCTTCACCGAGGGCGGGATCTTCTCGGGACTCGGCTGTCCCGACGATTTCCTCGACACGGTCCTGGACGACGACGCGGCAACCAACCTCGCCGATGGCGTCGCTCCCTTCACCGGCTCGTACAACGTCGACCATGGCACCGTGGGCACCAGCCCGTTGAGCCAGTTCGTGGGCGAGAACGCCCTGGGGACCTGGACCCTCTTCGTCTCCGACCTGGGCGGTGGGGACACCGGGACTCTCAATGGCTGGAGTCTCCAGATCACCCATCCAGCCCGGCCCCCGGGCACCATCTGGGAGTTCAGCGGGGACGTCCCGCAGGCCATACCGGACGACAACCCGGTCGGCATCACCTCGGTCCTCCAGGTGCCGTCCTTTACCATCGACGACGTCAACCTCCTTCTGTTCGACCTCGAGCACACCTGCGTGGCAGACCTGCACATCGAGCTCACCTCGCCGCAGGGAACGACCGTCCCGCTGATCCTCGCCTTCACCGAGGGCGGCATCTTCGGGGGTCTCGGCTGTCCCGACAACTTCCTGGGCACCATCCTGGACGACGAGGCGGTGGGTAACCTGCGCTTCGCCGACGCGCCGTACTGGGGCCGGTACAACATCGATCACACCTCCGTGGCCCCCAGCCCCTTCCAGCAGTTCATCAGCGAGGATGCCGGCGGCACCTGGACGCTCGCTGTCTCCGATCGTGGCGGGGGGGACGTCGGAACCCTGAACGCCTGGGGTCTGGAGTTCGACCCGGTGGAGACCCCGACCTTCCTGGCCGGGTTCGACCTGGAGGCGGGCAGCGGCTTCGTCGAGATCGGGTGGTCCATCCGGGGCGAGGCCTCCGCCGCCGACTTCCGGCTGCACGCCCGGCGGGGCGAGGAGGACTGGGAGGTGCCCGCGATCAACGGCGGCACGAGCCGGTTCCGGGCGACGGACGAATCCGTCAACCTGGCCCTCGGCGGCCGGGTGACCTATTCGCTTTCCTTCCGGGAGACCGGTGAGGGCTGGATGGTTCTCGGGCAGAAGACAGTCGATCTTCCCGGCCTGCCCGTCGTCACCCGCCTCCTGGCGCCGCGACCGAATCCCTTCAATCCACGCACCGTGATCCCGTTCTTCCTGGGTCGCGGCCAGCAGGTGGACCTTTCCATCCACGACGGGACCGGTCGCCGGATCATCCGGCTGGTGGAGGGCTTCCAGCCGCGGGGCGGCGCCGAGGTGGTGTGGGATGGGGTGGACGCCCGGGGCCGGCCCGTGCCCTCGGGGGTCTACTTCGTCCACCTCGCGACGGAGGAGAGCCGCCAGTCCCGCAAGGTGATGCTGCTGAAGTAGTCCGCGGCTCTTTCGTGGGGCAGCCCGGCTGTCTGGTCCAGCAGGTCGAGACCGCCGGGCTTCCCTCACCTCAACAGCATCATCTTCCGGGTGACCACCGCCCGTTCGGTGCTGGCCCGCAGGAAGTAGACCCCGCTCGCCTGGCGGCGGCCGGACCGGTCGCAGCCGTCCCAGCGGCAGGACAACCAGCCCGGCGAGGTCCGGCCGGCGAACAGGGTTCGGACCAGCCGTCCCTGCAGATCGTAGACGCGCAGGGAGAGCGATACAGTCTGGCCCGGGTCGCCGGGCAGGAAGAGGCGCACGGTGGTGGCCGGGTTGAAGGGGTTGGGGTACGGCGCGGCCAGCTCCAGGACCGCCGGCGGCGCCGGACCGGGCTCGGGGCCGCCGCCGGGCGGCTGGTACAGGCCGTCGCGCCCGACATTGCCCCGGAAGGTGCTCCAGGGCACCCGCGCCGGATCGAAGCCGAACGGCAGGTCCCAGGCGTGGATCTTCCGGTCCCAGCTCCCGAGGACGACGTCCACGTCGCCGTCCAGATCGAGATCGCAGATCGTGGGCGAGCAGCGCACCGGCCCGTCCAGGAAAACGGGAAAACCCGCCACGGCCGTGCCGTCGGCCTGCAGGGCGTACAGGTGGTTGGGGCTGCCCTCGTCGCTGCCGCCAATGCCGTGCAGGAGGTCGGGCACGCCGTCACCGTCGATGTCGCCCACCACGGGGCTCGCCTCGCTGCCTCCGGGCACGGGGACGGGCCAGCCGCTCAGGGGCAGACCGGAGGTCCCGCCGTCGATGTCGGTGTCGAAGATGAAGATCTCGGCGCCGGTCCCGCTGAGGTTGGAGACGGCCGCGATCTCCAGCTCGCCGTCCTGGTCGAAGTCGCCGACGGCCGGGCTCGAGCTGGGGACCGAGTTCACGTCCGAGGCGAACCGGATCGGGAAGCCCGGGTAGTCGCTTCCGTCCTGCTGGACGACGTACAGCGAGTCGATCTGGGTGTAGAGGACGATCTCCTGGCTGCCGTCGCCGTTCAGGTCGGCGACGGTCGGGCTGCAGAAGGTGCTGCCGTTGCCCAGGTCGCGGGGGAAGCCGGCCGCCTGGTCGCCGTCGAAGCGGTAGGCCAGCAAGGAATTGGGGGCGCTCCAGCCGTACTTGGTGCCGAAGATGATCTCCCGGGCCAGGTCGCCGTCGAGGTCGCACAGCGCGGGGCTGGACCAGCTCCACTCGTAGGGCGCTTCCGGGCGCACCACGAAGACGCCGTTGGTGGCGGGATCGCCGTCGCCGTCGCGCAGCTCGGAGCCGTCGGCGTGCCAGACCCAGGTGCGGCCGTCCAGGCTGTTCACCACGATCTCGGGCAGCCCGTCGCCGTCAACGTCGCCGACCGCGGGGGTGGTCCAGTTCCAGCCGTTGCCGTTGGTGCCCATCTGCTGGGGCCAGCCCGCCAGCTCGCTGCCGTCGCCGCGCAGGACGTGGATGGTCTTCTGGGCGCGATCGCTGGCGACGATTTCCAGGCCGGCTTGGCCGTCGAGCTGGGCCAGGGTGATCCCGGCGAACTGGAACTCCCCGTCGAGGTCGGTCAGCGGCCCGGTGGTCTGCGGATCCCCGTCGCCGTCCATCAGCTCGCTGCCGTCGGCGCTCCAGGCGTATACCTCGTCGCTGCCCAGGACGATGTCCGGGACGCCGTCTCCACTCACGTCACCCACGGCGACCGACCCGCTGGTCTCGCGGGCGAAGGGCAGCGGGAATCCGGCCGGCTCGGGCGGGATCGTGGTTTGCGACACGATACCTGAGGTGCCGCCCTCGACCAGCGAAGAATCGACCGCAGATACGCGGTAGAAGTACTCGGTGTACGGAGCGAGGCCGGCGTCGCGGAAGCACGCAACCCTGGCCACCAGGTCGGCGTTCACCTTCGCGAAGGGACCCGCCTGGTTCTCGCTCCGGTAGACGTTGTACCCGGCAAGCTGCGGCCACTGGACGGCGGACCAGCCGAGGGCGAGGGCGTCCGGGGCCAGGACGTGGGCCGCGGTCAGCTCGACCGGCGCCACCGGAGGCGCCAGCTGGAAGTCGTGCCGGAAGCTGCGCCCGTGGTTGTCCGTGAAAACGGCCCAGCACCAGGTGTCGATCAGGGTGTCGGCGACCGAGAATGAGAACGCCGATGCCGGCTGCCCCTCGGCCAGCGAGGGGAGCGCCGGGTAGGCGGCGACGCTGTCGAACAGGCAAATCTGCGGCCGGAGGGTGCGCAGGGTGGCGGTCAGGGTGTCGGCCTGGCCGCCGCCGAAGTTCTTCAGCCCGACCGCCACGGTCAGCCGCTCGCCGGGGGCGATGATCCCGTCGCCGTCGCCGAACTCGGCGTCCGACCAGACCAGGGAGACCGGCTCGACCTCCGGCGCCAGGATGGCCGCGGTCAGGCGGCTCGGGTAGCTGTTCTGCAAATCGTCGGTGACGACCAGGTCGAGATCGATCAGCGTGCCGTCGGCCACGGCGGGATCGATCTGCAAGAGGAAGGACTCCGCGGCCACCGTGAAGCCGCCGGGCGGCACGACACCGACGGCCACCGTGTCGGTCAGGATCGTGATGCCCGGCGCTGCGCAGCTTACCGTCGCCGTGCAGCCGGTCGCGCCCGCGCCGCCCGTGTCCAGGCAGATGATCTGCCAGGCGACCGTCTCGCCCGCCTCGGGCAGCCCGTTGCCGTTTCCGGCCGAGCCCGGCGCCGAGCCGTCGAGGAAGGCTCCGCCCGGGACCGTGACGAAGGTGGCGGCCGGCAAGACCGGCACCTGGAGACGGGTCAGCTCCAGGTTCGCGCCGGTCACCGTGATCGTCGCGTCGCCGCCGGTGCAGGGCAGAAACGCCAGCTGGACCTCGCCGGCGGCGTCGGTCAAGCCGTGGACGTAGTCCTCGCCGGCCTTGGTCAGGCAGACCCGGGCCCCGGCCACCGGCGTCCCGTCCCGGGTCACGGTGATGGCGACCATCTGCTGTCCCGCCACCAGCGAAGCCGGCGCGGAGATGTCGATGGGCCGCGGGGTCTCGGTCCAGATCGGCAGGACCGGATCGCCGAGAAGGGTGTAGTTCAGGAAGGTCCAGCGATCGATCGTCTCGGTGCCGGTTAACCCGAGCCGCGGCAGGCAGCTGGCGGTCATCAGCTCGCCCAGCCGATTCGGTTCCTCGCAAAAGAGCTGCGCGAAGAATTCGCTCTGGTAGTGCCGCGAGGCGCCGGGGACGGCGGCGCGGGACGCCCCGATCGAGGCCACCGACCCGCCGCCGGGGTTCTGGAGCAGCCGCTCCAGGATGCAGTGGAAGTCGAAACCCGCCGACGCGCAGTTCAGTGAGTAGAGCAGGAAGGTCCGGTCGCCGTTGTCGAGAGCATCGATGTCGCCCACCTCGAGGCTGCCGTTTCCGACGGACATGTTGAAGAAGTACCCGTGCCCGACGTGGTTGACGATCCCGTGCGTCCCCGCGTCAAGGGTGTCCAGCAGCGCTGAGCGGGTCAGGGGGAGCGATCCCGGCCAGAGGGGATCCGCCTCGTACATCCTCGTCGCCTGCAGCGGGGTGCAAGGCTGCAGGTAATCGGTGACGACCTCCTCGGCGTACTCGGCGCCGTCGATGACGATCCAGTCGCCGGGGTCGTACTCGGACGGTACCAGTACCTCGGCGGCGAAGAGTCCTCGGTTCAGGTAGCCGTGAGCGGCGGTGCGCTCCTCGTAATCGATAATCTTCTGGACGAAGACCGCCGCCGCGGCCGGGGTGCTCACCGGAGCCCGTCCCAGCCAGACGTCGGCGGCCAGGTCCGCCTCGTCGCCGGGCAGCAGGTAATGGGTGAACGGCTCGCCGAACACGTCGTCGCCGTCGGCGTTCCAGTTCCCGTCCAGGCCGCTGAAGTAGAGGTCGGCGGGGATGTCGGTGAAACCGCCGCTGGGGATCAGGGCGCTCCGGGCGTAACGGGGCGGCAGCAGGTCGGTGTCGCCCGCGAGCAGGACGTACTCCACCCCCCAGTCCTGGTAGGCCTCGCGGATGAATCCCCGGATCGTCTCCTGGACATCGGCGCCGTGGCGGCAATTGGCGAGGATCCAGGCCACGGTCCGGACCACGGCGGGGATCCCCTGGGCGGTCCTGAAATCGGCCAGGAGCTGGAACTGGGCGGCGAGGTCCTCCACGGTGATGATCAGGTAAGAAACCGCGCTTCCGCTCAGGCTGGGGGTGCGGCTGGGCTGGAAGGCGCCGGTGGGCTCGGGAACGAAAACGCCCGTGGGCCGCGGGTAACTGGCCAGGGCCTCGGGGTTGGCGCAGAGCCGGGACAGCCGGGCCTCGCAGCGCTGCCGCTCGCCGGGAACCTGCCGCCGGCGCTGCAGCGGCTCGACGGGCGCACCCGGGCCGCCGCCGGGCCGGACCTCGTAGGCTTCCAGGATCTCCAGCTCGGTCCAGGCGCCCGTCCCGTCCCGCACCAGGCGCAGCGGGTAGATCGTGACCGTGACCAGGCGGTAGCCCCGCCAGAGGTGGTTGCTGCCTGACTCGCCCCAGCGGTCGGGATAGCAGATCTCACCGGAAGGTAGAGTGGCCTCGGAGACCTCACCATCCAGGCTGGCCACCGGCTCCCCGGTATCGCTGAGCAGCGCGGTGCCAACCTCCAGCTCTCCCGGCAGCAGTACCCTGCGCGTGGCCAGGGGTACGATCTGCACGTCTTCGATGCCCACCCGGGGCGGCACGAGCAGGTAAAGCGTCTGGATCGCCAGGACCGGCCTGTCGCTTCTCTCCAGCGGCAAGCAGCCGGGCAAGGTGGGGCGGAGGAGGCCCTGCGCGGAGCGCTGGAACTGAAGATCCTGGACGAAAAATGAGCCGGTGAAGATGGGCTCCGGACCGCCCGGCGAATCTCCGGCGCTGGCCCGGCGGCCGGAGGCCAGGGCCGGACCGGCAACGGCCGTCAGGAGCAAGAGAAGGCAAAAAAGTACACGCTGCAGCATCGTCGAAACCTGTGGCCGGGATCGGGCAGCGATCCGGTATCCATGGCAAAACGGGCCAGGTCTGCCCCTGGGCCCGGGAATGAATCGGATCTCCGGCCGAAGAGATCCCCATCAGTATATCTTATCATTTTTCGGGGGGTTGAGCAATCCGGGCAGGAATGATCGCGCGGCGATTAAGGAACCGGATATTAACCGCCTCCCGCAGGAGGGGGTCCTGTTCCGGTAGGGGAGTGGCCACGGGGTCTACTTGGCCAGCACGACCTTCCGGACAGCGGCAAGGCCGTCGCCGGTGAGCCGGACCACGTAGATCCCGGCCGCCACCGGGGTGCCGGTGCGGTCGTTGCCGTCCCAGCCGACGACGTGGCGACCGGCGCCCAGGGCACCCTCGTGCAGGGTGGTCACCGCGCGGCCGCGCAGGTCGAACACCTGCAGCAGCACCGGGCCGGCCTCGGGCAACTCGAAGGACAGCTGGACCCGCGGGTTGAAGGGGTTGGGGAAAGCGGTGAGCTCGACCGGGGTGAAGGTCGCGACCGGGACCCCGGACGCGGTGTCGATCCAGTAGCGCAAGGTAAGCATGTCCATGCTGGTGGCGGCGCAGTAGCTGTAGCCGGCAACGTACAGATCGCCCTGGCTGCTGACGCCCAGGTCGAAAACCTCGTCCGATTGGCCCTCCCGGTCGAAGTCCAGCACCCAGAGACGGGCGCCGGTGGCGGCGTCGAAGCCGACCGTTGTGGCATCCCAGCCGGTGATGACGCCGGTGCTGAAGCCGCCGGCGATCACCTCGCCGCCGGGCCCGAGGGCCAGGCAGCTGGCCAGGTCGTACCAGCCGGGCGGTCCGTCGTGGGCGGCGGTCCAGACCGTATCGCCGGTCGCGCCGGAGAACTTCAGGACCATGAAGTCGGAGTTGCTGACGCCGGCCACGTAGGCGTCGCCGGCGGCGTCGAGGATCAGGTCGCGCGGATCGTCGGCGTTCTGGGCGGGACCGTTGTACTGGGTCTGCCAGATCGTGGCTCCGTCGGCGGCCGCGAAGCGGAACACGACGACGTCGTAGGAGTCGGCGCCGGCCCAGGTGCGATTGGCCATCATCACGTCACCCCCGGGCGCGATCGCCACCCAGCCGGCGCGGGAGAAGTTGGCCACCGCCCCCGGCAGGGTGCGCTCCCAGAGAAAGGAGCCGTTGTCCTTGTCCAGCTTGATGGTCCAGAAATCGGCCGTGTCGTCCGCGTTGGTGACGATGCCGGTGACGACGGGATGGTCGTCCGGACCCACGGCGATCGACCACGCCCGGTCGTCCAGGTGATCCGGTCCGCCGGAGAGCTGCTCCCAGATGATGTGGCCGTCCGCTGCGGCCAGCTTCAGGACAATGAGGTCATCGCCGCGCGAGGCCTGGAAGGCGCGTCCGGCGGCGTAGGCGTTCCCTTCGCTGTCGCTGGCGATCGCCAGGACCGCCTCGTTCTCGTCGGCCGGGCTGGCGTAGTGTCGTGACCAGAGAACCTCCCCGGTCTCACCGTCCAGCTTCAGGACGATGATATCATCGCCGTGGCTTCAGCCAGGGCAGCCGGAGATGTAACTCCCGGCCAGGATGTTCCCGTACCCGTCCCACACCATCTCCGAGAGCTCCATGTCGCTGTCGTCGAACGAGGGGAAACGGGTGGACCAGATCTCCTCGTGGGTCAGACGGTCCAGCTTCCGGAAGAGCAGGTCAGCGCCCAGGATCCCGTCGTAGCTCTTGCCGCCCACGATCGGGTTGCCGGCCGCGTCGACCAGCACCGCCTGGTTCTCGTCCTCCCAGGCCAGGCCTCCGTCGTGGAAGTCGGCCCACTCTTGGCTGGGAGTGGCCAGGCTGGCACCCGCAACCAGGATCGAAATCCCAGCGGCGAGCAGGAATATTCGAGCCGGGCGAGATACCGGCGTGGAGACTCTCGTTTTCATCCAGACTCCTTTTGTCTGGTATCAGGGAGAGAGGTGCGCCTCTCGGAGATGGGAATCGTCTAGCTCCAACCTATTATTTTAACAGATTTTTTTCCAGGAGAGGAGATCGAATTCCCCCTAACCCCTTCCATTTCAACACCGCAGGGCTACTGGCCGGTGCGGTGCCGATAAAAGCCAGAATAAAAAATGGTGGAGACTCAAGTCCTTTCCCGGGTGGGTCGATCATATCCCAAGGGCCGCTCCGACCTGAAAAGGCGGCCTCCTTTTGGCTTAAACGGGCAGTCCGGCCGGCAAGTTGCCGGAGTGCGAGGTGGACGTTCTTGAGTACTGGCATCGGCGCTCCGTTCAATCGGGTTATTGGCTGCTGGGTCCTGCCAGTCCTGCTGGTCTTGCTGGCGGGGGGGCCGGCGCGGGCCGAGGTCGTCTCCGGGCGTTACCTGGGTGATGGCGTCGCGGACCGGAAGATCAGCGGCCTCGGCTTCCAGCCAGACGCGGTCTTCCTCAAGGGCGACAGCGACAGGTCCGCCGTGCTGTGGACCTCCACCATGGGTGAGGGCAATTCCAAGTCCTTCACCGAACCGTCGGGCTTCCTGACCGATGCCATCATCTCCTCGACCGAGGACGGATTCACCCTCGGCAGCGGTCCCGAGGTCAACGAGGCCGGCGTCTACTACGACTGGATCGCCTTTGCCGCCGTTCCGGGGGAGCTGGTCGTCGGGAGCTACGTCGGCGACGGCCAGGTTTACCGGACCGTCAGCGGCCTGGGTCTGGATCCCAGTTACGTCATCGTGGCCTCGGAGGGCGCCTCCCATCCCTGGCAACGTTCGACGGCGATGCCTCCCCTGCAGAGCCTGCCGTTCGGGATCAAGGGGCTGTCCGAAAACCTGATCCTCGCCCTCGAGAAGGACGGGTTCGTGATCGGATCTGACCCGGCCGTGAACGCCGCCGGCACGACCTTCCACTACCTGGCCTGGGCGTTGACTCCGGGTCGGGTGGGGGTCGGGTATTATCCGGGCAACGGGGTGGACGGTACGGAGTTCCATGTCCGGGCGCCGGAGTACCTGCTGATCAAGGGGGGCGCCGATGTGGGGGGCGCTCACCGCTGCGCCGGGGGCGTGACCGGGGACAGCACGCTCAACTTCATCCCCGAGGCCAACTTCGAGAACGGCATCCAGGTTTTCGAGAACGAACTGATTCAGCTGGGCAACGACCTGCGGGTCAACGGGCTGGGCATAAACTACTATTTCTTCGCCATCTTCGCCGATTCAGCGCAGGTCGCCGATCTCCAGGTGATCAAGGAGGTGGCCGAGCCCAACCCCGCCGAGGGCGACACCGTCGTCTTCACGGTCGAGGTGGCGAACCTGGGGCCGGGCTTCGGCCGTGGCATCGAGCTGACAGACAAGCTGCCGGGCGGTCTCACCTTCATTTCCGGCCTGCCGACAGCCGGGACCTACGATCCCGGTTCCGGGATCTGGACCCTGGGAAACCTGGCGAGCGGCGGGCGGGATACCCTGGCCCTGATCGTCGAGGTCGCTGCCGGTTACGCCGACAGCACGATCGTCAACTGGGCTGGCGTGACCGCCAGCGAGGTTTCCGATCCCGACCCGACCAACAACAGCGATTCGGCCGAGATCACGGTCGGGGCTCCCCCCGGCAACCCGAGCGCCGACCTGCGGCTGGTGAAGGTGGTGGACGATCCGGTCGCCAGCGAGGGCGACACCGTCCGTTTCTCGGTTTGCCTGCACAACGACGGGCCGGAGGACGCCACCGGGGTGGAAGTGACGGACGAGGTGCCCGCCGGGGTCACCTTCCTCGCCGCGGTCGCGAGCGCCGGCACCTATGACGGTGAAAGCGGCGTGTGGAGCGTCGGAGCGACGGCAGCGGGCGACAGCGCGACCCTGGGTCTGGCGGTGACGGTCGATCCGGGCTCGGCCGGTCAGGTCATAACCAACACCGCCACCGTCACCGCGTCCGCGCCGCCGGATTCCGTGGCGGAGAACGACACCGCCTCGGCCCAGGTCACGATCGCGAGCGTCGACCTGCAGGTGACCAAGGAGGTCGACGACCCCACCGTCAGCGTGGGCGACACGGTCAACTTCTCGGTCAAGGTGACCAACGCCGGCCCCCTCGCCGCCACGGGGATCGAGGTCACCGACGAGCTGCCAACGAGGTTGACCTTCCTTGCCGCCACGCCGGACCAGGGGGATTACGACGTCGGCACCGGCGTCTGGACGGTGGGCACGCTGGCGCCCGCCGGCCAGGCCAACCTGATCCTGACGGCCAGGGTCGATAGCGGGGGATTCGGTTCCTGGATCGTCAATACCGCCGCCGTGACGGTGGTCGACCAGGTCGACGGGGACCCGGGCAACGATTCCGATTCGGCCTCGGTCACGATCGTGCTGCAGCCGGTCCCGGCCGGGGCGATGATCATCCGGACCGTGCCGGTGGACACCATCTCCACCCTCGAGATAGGCGGGCCGCCGGAACCCGCGCTGATCCTGGAGCTGATCAACCAGAGCCTGGCGCCGGACACGCTGACCAGCCTCACCCTGACCAACATCACCGCCGGGCCAGGCAGCCCGGAACAGCTCGATGCCGACTGGTCGCAGGTCCTGCTCTTCGTGGACCAGCCCGGTCCGTCCTCGGATCTCGAACAGATCGACTTCCTGGAACCGGGCTCCGGGCAGTTCGACGGCGGGGCCATCACCTGGGACGGGATCTCCCTGCCCATCGCCAACGGCGACACCCTGCGCCTGGTCGTCAAGGGGAGCGCCTCGCTGGCGGCCCGGGACGGGGACGTGATGGCCGCCACGGTCAACAGCGCCCAGGACGTTGGTGTCGCCTATCGCTTCGCGCCGGGCGTCAGCTGGCCCCTAGATCCCCAGACCTACCTGGCGGCGGACGGCTTCGGTCCGGATCAGCTCGAGGTGCGGGACGTGCCCGCCGGGACCTTCGGCGTCGGCTCGACCGGGAACCTCGCCTTCGACGCCCTCTTGCCGGCCAACGGCTACGAGACGGACGTCCTGAACCAGCTGCGGGTCGTCAACAACGGGGACACCGACCCGCCCCCGATCGGCTCCGGCGGCATCACCAGCGTGGATGCCTGGGCCGACAGCGCCGGCGGGACCTACGAGCCGGGAACCGAGAACTGGCTGGGTTCGCTGGTCTGGATCGGGGACCGCTGGGCCCTGTCGGGTCTTTCCGAACCGGTGCCCCTGGAGGGACTGCGTCTCTACATCACCGTCGACATCGCTCTGGAGGCGGCCGGCAACACGATCCAGCTCGGTCTGCCGGCCGGAGACGATCCCGGGGTCCGCATGGCCAGCGGCAACGACGGTCCCACCGGCGACGACGACGTCTTCAACGCCTTCGCCCAGACGATCAGCACCGAGGACCGGGTCGTGCTGACGACCTCCTGGATCGCTCCGGGCACCGTCAACCCCGGCGCCACCGAGGCCCTGATCCTGCACCTGGTCGCCCAGAACGCCTATCCCGGCGAGTGGCGGACCCTGACCGACCTGACCGTGACCAACACCACCAGCGGTCCGGGAGGGACCAGCCAGGCCGACCTCGACGGGGAGACCGAGCACCTGCAGCTCTGGCTGGACAGCGACGAGAACGGCCAGTTCGATCCCGAGATCGACACGGCTTTCCGCGAGGGCAGCTTTGTCGGCGGTACGGTCTCCTTCAGCGGCCTCGACTGGCAGCTGCCCCCCGATCCCGGGATCTGGACGCACCTGTTCTGCACCGCGGACGTCTCCTTGCTGGGCGCCGCCGACCTGGACACCATCTCCGCCCAGATCGCCGATCCCAACGACCTGACCTTCGACGTTCCGACGGCCCTGGCGGCCGACTGGCCCCTTTCCGGCGGGCCCGGCTGGCGCGTGGACGGGATGGTGGCCGAGCAGATCGGCAACGTGGCGGTGCCGGAGGGTTCCCTGGCCGGCGGCTACGGGCCCGCTCTCGCCTTCGAGGTGATCATCCCGGCCAACGGGTACCAGGAGGATACGCTGACCGGCCTGGACCTGCAGAACGAGGGGACCGCCACCGAGGCGGACATCGACAGCCTGCACGTCTGGTACGACAACGGCGATGGGGTCTTCGACGCCGGTCCGCCGGACGTCAGCGTCGGGCCGCTGGGCTGGGTCGGCACGATCTGGCGCAGCGGCCTCTGGAACATGCCGGTGCCGGTCCAGGGGCGGCGCCTTTTCGTCGGCCTGTGGGTGGCCGACGAGCCCACCGACTCGACCACGGTGCGGCTGAAGATCCCGACCGGCGGCGTGACGGTGGCCTCGCAGAACGACGGGCCGGTGGGCGAGGGGGAGGTCGTCTCCCGGACCACCCTGCTGCTCAGTACCTCGCCCCTGCACGCCACGGTCCAGATCGTCGAGCCGGTGAGCACGGTGGGGCAACAGGTCACCGTGAGGATGGTCGTGCGCAACGACGGCAGCGAGACCATGCTCGGCGTGGCGCCGGCCGACACCCTGGTGCCGGACGTGGAAGGGATCCTGGTCGCGGCGGGCGCGGCCCAGCCCGACTCGGTCGTCCTGTTGCCCGCGGAGCAGGACACCTTCACCTGGACCTATTTCGCCGCCGGGCCCGGCGAGGTCAGGCTTTCCGGCAGCGCGGTCGGGCGGGGCGAGACGAGCCAGGACTGGCGCAGCTCCGCTCCCCACCAGTCGGCCAGCCACCAGGTCCTGAACCCGGTCAGCCACCTGGACCTGTTCCCGGTGACCAACATGCCCTTCTCCATCAACCGCGGCCAGCAGGACGTGGTGCCGCTGACCCTGACCCTCGAGAACCCGGGCGGTACGACCGTGGCCGACGCCCGGCTCGACTGGCTGAAGATCCGCCTGGAGGACGAGGACGGTCACGACATCGCGCCGGCGAGTCTGCTGAGCCGGGTCGTGGTCAGCGAGGGTCCCGACGTCTACCTGGAAAAGCCTGACTCCCTGCTCGAGACCACCGGCGGTGAGATCGATCTCTCCCTGGACCTTCCGGCCGTCATCACCGGCAGCGAACAGGTAACCCTCGGCCTGCGGATGGACATCTCCGATTCCACCCAGGTGGAGAACTTCCGCGTGGTCATCTCCGACAGCACCTGGTTCGAGGCCTACGACGACGTCAGCGGCGACCCGGTGCCGTTGATTCTCCAGGGCGGGAGCTACCCGATCGAGTCGGGCCTGGGCCGGCTGGTCGCCGAGGCGACCGGGTTGAACGTGACGCTGGGGCCGATGGCGGAGCAAAGTGTCGGCCAGGGCCAGCCGGAGGTGGATCTGCTGGTCCTGGAGCTGGAGAACCCGGGTCTGGACGAGCTTTCCTCCGCGGTCGAGGTCGGAGCGCTCTCGGTGGTGCTGGAGGATGCCCAGGGCGAGCCGCTGCCCGATCCGGAGCTATTGCTGGCGCAGATCGGGGTGCGGGGACCCTTCCAGGTCCACACCCAGCGGGCGGTCACCGTGGAGGACGACACCACCCTGGTCCTCTTCCTGTCGCCGCCGCTGTCGGTGCCGGTGGACACGCCGGTGGAGCTGGTGGTTTTCGGTGACGTGCTCGCCTCCGCGCCCATCCTGACCTTCCGGACCCGCCTGGGACCGGAGACCGACTTCGACGCCCGGGACGCCAACACCGGGTCGAGCGTGCCGGTGTTCTACGAGCCGGCGGTCATCGTGGGAGCCGACATAATGGTCGAGGCGCCGGCCACCGATCTTTCCGCCCGGGTGGAGGGCGTCCTGCCGGCCACCCTGACCATCGGTGCCCTGGAAGTAACGGCCCTGACCGCCCGGCTGCGCCATTCCGGCGGACAGGGTACCGCCTCGATCCGGGTGGACAGCCTGTCGGTCCTCTGCCGGGACGCGGAGCAGAACCCGCTGCAGCCGGCGGCCTTCATCGACCGCCTCGGCGTCAAGGACGGCGACCTGACCTACGGCGAGCTGGGTGATCCGGTCGGCGTCGGCGGGCGCATGTCCGTGCCGCTGACGGGCCTGGTCCTGGCCCCGGGGGACACGGTCGAGCTGGCGCTGGTCCTGGACGTCCAGACCTCCGCCCCGGTCTACCAGCTAGAGCTGGTGCTCGAGGAGAACGGGATCCTCGCGGTCGACGCCAACCTGGAAACACAAGTGGCCCTGACCGCCGAGGGCGGCGGCGACTTCCCCTTCACCTCCGGCCTGACCCTGCTGCAGGTGCCGGCTG
This sequence comes from uncultured Fibrobacteraceae bacterium, assembly GCA_964484595.1. Lineage (GTDB taxonomy): Bacteria > Krumholzibacteriota > Krumholzibacteriia > LZORAL124-64-63 > LZORAL124-64-63 > CAZAHC01. The sequence goes on from CAZAHC010000023.1 coordinate 15,938, forward strand.
ACGAACTGGTCGTCGGGTTCACCGACCGGATGCCGGCGGTGCTGGCGGCGCAGCCCCAGCAGGTCCCGGTGGCGCTGCTCTCGCTGGGCAATCCCGCCGCCGAGGAAGCGGGGGACATCACCGTCGACGGGATGGGAATCCTCGCCGCCGACCAGAACCTGGGTCCGCTGCCCATCGGCGCGACCGCGGCCGAGGTGGCGGCCTACGTCGCCGGGGAGCTGTGGGCGACCAGCGGCCAGCTGGGCGACCAGGACACGCTGGCGATCCTCGAACCGGTCGCCGAGCTGGAGGTTGCTCCCGGCCAGACCGTCGAGGTCGACCTGCGCGTCTCCTTCCGGCCGGACGCGGCCTCCGGATCCTTCCGGATCGGCCTGGCCCAGGACGGGATCTCGGTGGTGCAGCCGGACGGGGCGCTGCTGGCCATCCGGGTCGAGCCGGCCGAGGGCGGCGTGTTCCCCTTCTGGACCCTGCCCGGGAACTTCACCGGCCTGACCCTCGGCGAGAGCTATGCCAACTTCCCCAATCCCTTCGCCGCCGGTCGCGAGCTGACGACCTTCGTCTACTCGCTGCACTCGGCGGCCACGGTGAGCCTGCGCATCCTGACCCCTCACGGCGAGGCGGTCTGCACCATCCTGAACGAGCAGCCGCGCGGGCAAGGGGTCCACCAGGATGATGTCTGGGACGGTCGGAACGGCCGGGGCGTGGCGGTGCGCAATGGAGTCTACCTGGCGGAGCTGGTGGTCAACTTCAACGGCGGCTCGTCCGAGAGGCTCCTGCGCAAGGTGGCGGTGGTGCGATGAGGCGGGTGGAACGGCAGGCAAGCTGGATCCTCGCGGCGCTGGTCCTGGCCCTGGCGCCGGCGGCGGCCGTGGGCCTGGACGACGGCGGTGGCCGCTCCGTCTTCGCCTACGGCGCCGGCAACCGGGCGCTGGCCCTCGGGGGGGCCTACGTGGCGGTGCCGGGCGACGCCAGCACGCCCCTCTGGAACCCGGGCGGCCTCGGCCTGGTCGAGCGCCGCCAGTTCCAGGCCGCCCACACCAACCTGATCGGTCTCGGCTTCGGCGAGCAGTACGCCTCGCTGGTGCTGCCGAGCTGGCGCTGGGGTGTCGCCTCGGTGACCTTCCGGCACTTCGGCGTCGGCGGCATCGAGCACCGCGACGAGCGGAACGTCCTGCTCGCCGCCGACCTGTCCGACAGCGAGAGCGAGATCGCCCTGGGCTACGGGCGGCGGCTGGGTCGGGCCTGGAGCGTGGGCGGGGTCGTGAAGATGCAGCGGCACAGCCTGGCCGGTCTCTCCGGTTCCGGGGTGGGGCTGGACCTGGGCGTCCTGCTCAAACCCCTGGTCGTGCTGGGCTCGGGCGCCGGCGCGGCCGAGAGGCTGAACCTGGGCCTGGCCGTGCGGAACGCGGTTCAGCCGTCGATCAAGCTGGACACCGAGGCGGTCCCCGATCCGACAGGGGTGCGGGTCGGGCTGGCCTATGACAGACCCTTCCTCAAGCAGGGGTCGTTGCTGGCCACGGTGGATCTGGAAAAAACCAGCGACATGAACACCCGCCTGCACACCGGGCTGGAACTGCGGGTCGTTTCGTTGCTGGCCGTGCGGGGTGGGTTGAACAACGGCACCCTGACGGCCGGGACGGGAGTCCGCTGGCGCGACATCGCGGTCGATTACGCCTTCGAGGACAACGTGCTGAGCAACGTCCATCGCATCGGAGTGTCCCTGGCCTTCGGCCCCACCACCACCGAGAGCCGTGGCGCGGCCCTGGCAGCAGAAGAAGCCGAGATCCAGGCGAGGCTGACGCAGGCGTTCGATGAGCGCAACCGTCGGCGGATCGAGGGGCTGATCGGGCAGGCCAGGGCCGCGCTGGACGCCGGCCGTCCCGACGAGGCGCTGGAGATCCTGGCCATGGTGGCGGTGCTCGCTCCCGCCCACGACCAGCTCCGGCTTCTGCAGGCGGCAGCCTACCGCGAGCGAGGTCTGCAACAGGAGGAGGCCGGCGACCTGAGCGCAGCCACGGTGGATCTGGGCCGGGCGGTGAGCCTGGCTCCGGACGACCAGGTCGCGACGGAGGGGCTGGCGAGAGTGCGAGCGGCGAGCGATCGGCAGACCGCCCGGACCTCCGAGATCCGGCAGCTGCTGGACCAGGCCCTCGACGCCTTCGCGGCCGACGATCTGCTGGCGGCGCGGGCCGGATTCCAGCGCGTCCTCGAGGTCGACCCGGAGGATCAGGAGGCGGCGGCCATGCTGAGGCGGGCCGAGCGCGCGCTCCGTAATCGCGCGGCGGCGCTTATCCAGCAGGCGAGCGCGTCCATCCAGAACGGCCGGTTCGACGATGCCGAGCAGGCCCTGGACCAGGCCCGTCGCCTGGACAGCGGGACTCCCGGTCTGAACGAGGCCGCGGATCTGCTGTCGAGCCGGCGCGGCGCGGCCGCCCGGACCGCCGGGCTGCGCGAGCGGCCGCCGGCCGCCGTGTCTGCAGCTCCGGCAACGGCCGCACCGGCGCGCCAGCCGCTCTCGCCGGAACGGAGGCGTGAGGTAGCCGATCTCTACCGGCGGGGCATGGAAGCGATGGAGGACGGACGGGTAGATGACGCCATCCGTTACTGGGAGATCGTCTGGTCGGCCGATCCCGAATACCAGTCGGTGGCCGAGTTCCTGAAGCGCGAGTACCTGACGCGCGGCATGGAAGCTTTCGCTTCCGGTGAACTCCAGGCCGCGGTCAGCGACTGGGAAAAGGTCCTGCGCCTGGACCAGGACGACCAGCGGGCCCGCGGTTATCTCGAACGCGCCCAGAGGCAGCTGAACCGGATCCAGGAGATCGTGGACGAGCGCCAGTAGGGGCAGTGACAGGGAAAGGTTGGACCACCGCCATGACACCACGAGGGGGGAAAAGGGGAAAGAGTGACGGGGGGGCCAGTTCCTCCCGGTCGGGGCGTCGGGTCGGCAGCATGAGGTGGATCATCACCGGGGTCACGGTGACATTGATCACCATCACCGTGATCGGCGTCGGCTGGGTGGCGGAGCGCAACGCCCGCGAGGCGCTGACCTCGGAGATGGAAACCCGGCTGATCCTAGAGGCCCGCAACCTGGCGTTTCTGAGCACTGACGCCCTGCTCTCCGATTTCCCGGAACTGACCCTGTACCCGGTCGTCTCGGAGATGCTCGAGGAGCGCCCCGACCTGGCCTTTGCCGTGGTGCTGGATCACGAGGGGACGATCCAGGGCCACCAGGACGCCCGCCGGCTCGGCACGCGGTTCGACCGGAAAGACGTTTTCCAGCCCCAGCCCAGCCTGCATCCCCTGAACGAGGGCGAGGTCCTGCTCGGCAACCCTGACATGCTGGTGGCCTCGGTTCCCGCTAGCCACGCCAACGGCCAGGTCATCGGCTCCGCCCTGGTCGGCCTGCGGCGCTCGCACCTCGAGGCGATGGTGACCCGATCCCGCCAGGACCTGGTCCTGTTCCTGGCGGGCCTGCTCGCCGCCGGCATCGCCTCCACGCTGGTCCTGATGTCGCTGCTGCTCCGGCCCATCGGCGCCCTGCGGGAAGGGCTGGAGCGGATCGGCCGCGGCGACCTGGATACGCCGATGAACCTGCGGGACCGCACCGAGCTGGGACTGCTCGCCCGGACCGTGAACGACATGGCTTCCAACCTGAAGGCGGCTCGCGAGGAAACCAACGCCAAGGAACAGGAGATCGTCGACACCCAGAAGGAGGTCATCCACACCCTGGGCGAGGTGGTGGAAAGTCGCTCGCGGGAGACGGCCAACCATACCGTCCGGGTGGCCGAGTACAGCTACCTGCTCGCCTGCAAGGCGGGCCTGGGCGAGGAGACCGCGCAGCTCCTGCGGTTGGCCTCACCGATGCACGACATCGGCAAGATCGGCATCCCCGACGGGATCCTCCACAAGCCGGGCAAGCTCACCCCCGATGAGTTCACGACCATGCAGACGCACGCCGCCATCGGCCACAACATCCTGAAGGAATCCAAGCGCCGGATCCTGCAGGCCGCGGCGGTCATCGCTTTTCAGCATCACGAAAAGTGGGACGGCAGCGGCTATCCCCGCGGCCTGAAGGGCGAGGATATCCATATCTTCGGCCGGATCGTGGGCCTGGTGGACGTCTTCGACGCCCTGACCAGCCATCGCGTGTACAAGGAAGCGATGGAGATCTCCAAGGCGCTGGAGATCGTGAAGGCCGAGCGCGGCCGCCACTTCGATCCGCGCCTGGTGGATCTCTTCCTGGCCAACCTCGACGGATTCCTCCGGATCCACGAGCAGAACCCGGACCGGGCGGTTCAGCCGGCAGCCGCCCCGGAACCCACCCCGGAACCGGTGGTCGCCCCGGCGTTGTCGCCGGAACCCGTGCCCTCCCGCGAGCCGGAGCCGGAGAGGGTACTGGGGTAGATCTCGGGGCCCGATGGGCCGGCTAGGCTCTGTCCAGAAACCCTACCCTCAGCGAGTCCATCTTCCGCTCTGGCTGGCAATATCCCCTGCTCGCCCGCTCATGCACCAGCCGGTGACAGCTCGAACAGAGAACGACCAGGTTATCCAGGTCGTTTCCGCCGCCCCGCTCCCGTGGCACTTTGTGGTGCACCTCCAGGAAATGTCGGTGGTGGCAGCCAGGCATCTCGCAGCGGTGTTTGGCCCGGGCCAGGGCCTGCCGTCGCTTCGCTGGCGGGATCGTTGACCTGTTTCTCTTGCCTGGTTCCAGGACCTGCGCATCGCACAGCGCCGCCTCGAGCGCCGCCTTGCTCAGTCGCTGCTCTCCCCGGCTGGTCACCACGTGGGCTCGTTTGCACGTGCCACACTGGTAAAGGATTACCTGATACGGACTTGTTGCTGTGCCACGTGTACTTTTTCTCCCATCCGGCCGCTTTTCGGGGCCCTCGGCCTGGTCCGCCAGAGCCGCCAGGACCAGTTGCTCCTGACGATCCTGCCCGCCTGACTGCTTCCGGATCTTCTCCAGCATCGCTTCCCAGCGTGCGAACTCCTCCGGGCTGAAACGAAGGTTCACCGAGACCGGGACTTCGATCTCCTCCTTTCCTCCCGCCTGAATGTCCAGCACCTGCTGGCCGCCCTTGGGGCGGGCCTTCGCCCGGGCCCGGGCCTTCCTCACCTTCTTCTCCAGCTCCCGGCTGCTCGACCGGCGGGCCTTTTCGACCCACTTGTCCTCTGTCCTGGGCGTGGCGACCTTGGCCACTTCACGGGCCTTGGTCCAGGTGAGTTCACCATTGGCCACAGCACCGCGCAACACCGGCAGCTCTTCCATCACTCCGGCCAGGCGGATGAACTGGGCGGACTTGCTCTTGGAGAAGCCCAGCGCTTCGGTGGCGTACATCTGGAGCGAGGAATAGCCGAGTTCACGGTACAGCTTGCGGCGAGCGATCTCGCTGAACCACAAGAGGGCGTTCTTCTCGGCGCGCTGCAACTCGACGAGGGCATCCTTCAGGCGGGAATGAACTTCAGTGGCGGGCAGGCCGGTGACAAAGGCGAGCATCCTACTTACCTCCGTGTAGGAAGATCCTGGTAGAGAAAAAATGTTCTGGGA
>CAZAHC010000024.1:0-20986 GCA_964484595.1 uncultured Fibrobacteraceae bacterium
CGGTCCCTGCACCCTGGCCACCACCGGCGCCGCGCAGAGGCGGATCGCCCGGAACATGGCGCCCATCTGCAGGGCGGCTTCCAGGTTCCGGTTGAAGTCCGCCGCGCCCAGGCGCTTCATGTCGCCCAGATCGCCGCCCGCGCAGAAGACCGGGCCCTCGGACCGCAGCAGCACGGCGTGGGGCCGGTACTCGCCTGCCGGGTCGGGGTCGACCTGGGGCGCCGGCTCCAGGGAGGTAACACCCTCGAAAACCTCGGTCAGGGCGGCGATGGTGTCGGTGTCGAAGGCGTTGCGCGCCTCGGGCCGGTCGAGGGTCACGACCAGGACCTTGCCCTCCATCTGCCGGGAAACGGACATGGGCTGAGCCTCTTTCCTCTACATGCGGAAGACCCCGAACTTGACGGGCGGGATGGGAGCGTTCAGCGACATGGCCAGGCCCAGACCCAGCACGTCCCGGGTCTGCACCGGGTCGAGCACGCCGTCGTCCCACAGCCGGGCGCTGCTGTAGTAGGCGTGGCCCTCGACCTCGTACTTGTGCAGAATCGGGTCGACGATGGCCTTTTCCTGCTCGGGGGTGAGCTCCTCGCCGGCGCGGGCCACCTGGTCCTTCTTCACCCGGAGCAACGTGTTGGCCGCCTGTTCACCCCCCATGACCGAGATCTTGGCCTGAGGCCACATGAACAGCAACCGTGGCTGATAGGCCCGGCCGCACATGCCGTAGTTGCCCGCCCCGTTGCTGGCGCCGACGATGACGGTGAACTTCGGCACGGTGCTGTTGCTGACGGCGTTGACCATCTTGGCGCCGTCCTTGGCGATGCCGCCGTGCTCGTACTTCTTGCCCACCATGAAGCCGGTGATGTTCTGCAGGAAAAGCAGCGGGATCCGGCGCGCGTTGCACAGCTCGATGAAGTGAGAGGCCTTCAGGGCCTCCTCGCTGAAGAGGATGCCGTTGTTGCCCACGATGCCGACCGCAAAGCCGTGGATCCTCGCGAAGCCGGTCACCAGCGTCGGGCCATACCGGGGCTTGAACTCGTGCATGCGGCTGCCGTCCACGATCCGGGCGATCACCTCGCGGATCTCGAACGGCTGGCGAACGTCGTGCGAGACGATCCCGTACAGCTCGTCCGGGTCGTAGTGCGGATCCTCGGGCGGGCTGGTGGGAATGGTGGCGGTCCGGACCGGCCCGAGGTTCTCCACGATGTCGCGGACGATGCGCAGGGCGTGGGCGTCGTCGTTGGCCAGGTGGTCCGCCACCCCGCTGATGCGGGTGTGGACGTCGCCGCCGCCCAGCTCCTCCGGCGTCACCTCCTCCCCGGTGGCCGCCTTCACCAGCGGCGGCCCGCCCAGGAAGATGGTGGCCTGCTCCTTCACCATGACGACCTCGTCGCTCATGGCGGGAACGTAAGCGCCGCCCGCGGTGCAGGAGCCCAGGACGGCGCTGATCTGGTCGACGTCCTTGCCGGACATCACCGCCTGGTTGAAGAAGATGCGCCCGAAGTGGTCCCGGTCGGGAAAGACCTCCGCCTGCTTGGGCAGGAAGGCGCCGCCGGAGTCGACCAGGTAGATACACGGCAGGCGGTTCTCCAGGGCGATCTCCTGGGCGCGCAGGTGCTTCTTGACGGTCAGGGGGTAGTAGGTGCCACCCTTCACGGTGGCGTCGTTGGCCACGATCATCACCTGCCGGCCGTGGATCCGCCCGATGCCGGTGATGATCCCGGCCGCCGGGACCCAGTCGCCGTAAACCTCGTGGGCGGCCAGGGAGGAGAGCTCGAGCAACGGCGTGCCGGGATCCAGCAGCGCCTCGATGCGGTCCCGCACCATCATCTTGCCCTGGGACAGATGGCGCTCCCGGTACTTCTCGGCGGCGCCCTCGCGAATCCTGCCGAGCAGGTCGGCCAGCTCGCCGGCCCGCTGGCGATTCAACCGGTCGTTCTCCTGGAAGACCGGGGCCTGCTTGTTGATCTTGCTGGGAATCCGTTTCATGGACACTCCTCGTCATCCACCCGCCGGTCCGGGCCGCAAGGTTCCGATCTGTCGGTGCCAAAAGCGATTACGGCGCCCGCGGACCGTTCACCCAGCCCGGCGAACGAGCCGCTGGGCTCCATCCGAGATGCCCCCGACCGAACCTAGTATAATCGGTGGCTCTGGCCCGGTCCAGATCGGGGACGATCCCCGGCGCCGCCCGCAGATCAGGGGAGTTCGAACTCGAAGGGCAGGCTGAGCCAGGCCGTGACCGGCTTGCCGTCCTCGAGGGCCGGGGCGTAGAGGCTCTGGCGAGCGGCCGTGAGGGCCGCGTCGTCCAGCAGGAGATGGGCCGACTGGAGGATCTGCACCTCGAGCACTTCCCCCGTCTCTCCCACCAGGACGTTCACCACCACCGTACCGGTAACCCCGGCGTCGAACGCCACCTCGGGGTACACCGGCTCCGCGAGCTGAATCAGGCGGGGTTGGGGCGGAGTGGGGGCCTCAAGCGCCGCCGGCGGGCCCGAGACCGGCTCACCGACCAGTCCCGCCAGAAGCAGGTCGCGGCTGGCCCGCAGCAGCTCCACGAACTGCACCAGCGGTTCGGTGCCCAGCTGCCGGCCGAGGCGAGCGGCCTCGTCCGCCTCCGCCACCGGCCCGGCAAAGACCTCGTACCAGTACCGGTCGGGCAGCGCCCGGATGTGGGCGAAGGCGCCGTGATCTCCCTCCGCGAGCTGCCGGCGCAGAGCCAGCGCGCTGTCCAGGGTGGCGAAGGTCGCCACGTGAACGGCCCAGACGGTGTCGGGCAGGGCCGGCGGACCAGCGATCGAATCGGCGAGGGCCTGCGTATCGGCAACAGCGCCGCCGAGTGAGTCCTCGCCGGCGGCGGCGTCCGGCGGCGGAGCGACTGCCGAACCAGACCCCGCCCCCGCCAGCAGCACCGCCGCCGCCAGGGCCAGAACCGTTTCCCCGGCCCGCCGGGGGGGGGAGCCTCGTCTGCCGGCGCGACGGACGGGCATTGTTTTCACCACCGGCTCACTTGGATTGGTAGGGATAGGACAACGTGGCCCAGGAATCGACCAGCTCCCCGTCCTTGCGACCGGGCAGGAACCGGCAGCGGCGGGCGGCCATCATGACATCCTTGTCCACCCGGGGGTGAAGCCCCTGTTCCAGCTTCACGTCGTCGACCAGGCCTTTCTGGTTGACCAGGACCTTGACGATGACCGTTCCCTTCAGGCCGGCCGGGATCTCGTTTCGCTGGTAACTGGCGGGGCAGAACTTGATGAGCTCGGGCTCGGCGTTCTTCACCACCAGCTCTAACTTTTCCGGCTGCTGTTCCGTCCTGGCCTTCTCGCCCGGGGAGCCTGCCTCGTCCGAGTTGCAGGAAACCAGGATCAGCAGGGGCAGGACGAGAAGGAATCCCCTGCCCGAAATCGGGAGCACCTTACGCACCTGAAAGTACCTCCAGTTTGAATCATCCGGCCGGTTCGGAACCGGCGCCCAGCAGGCGCCACATCCGCTCCGGCGTGACGGGAATCCGGTAGGGCCGCACCCCGGTCGCATCGCAGATCGCGTTGATGATGGCCGGCGCGGGGCCGTCGATGGGAACCTCGCCGGCGGCCTTGGCACCGAAGGGACCGCTCGGCTCGTCCGTCGGTACCAAGATGGTCTCCAGCTCGGGCATGTCCAGGGCCGACAGGATCTTGTAGTCGAGAAAGCTGGGGTTCACGACCCGCCCCCGCCGGTCCAGCAGGACCTCCTCGCAGAGGGCGTAGCCCATGGCCTGGGCAACCGCCCCCTCGATCTGGCCCTCGGCCAGCTGGGGATGAACCACGGTGCCGACATCCACCGCCGAGACGAGCTTGCGCACCAGGACCTGGCCGGTTTCCAGATCCACCTCCACGTCGGCGAACTGGGCCGCGAAAGGCGGGGGCGACTCGTTCGAGAGATGGCTGGCCGTCGCCGCAGGCTGGACCTTGGCCTCGTACAGGGCGTGCAGGGCCACCTCGGCGTAGGTCCTGGCCCGGCCGCCGGGCCCGCGGGCCAGGTCGTCCGCGAACTCGATCTCGCCAGGCTCGCAATCCCAGTCCGCCGCCAGGATCTCGGCCAGCTGCCGGCGCAGGGCGGCCGCGGCCTTGAGCACCGCGCCTCCGGAAACGTAGGTGGTGCTGGAGGCATAGGCGCCGACGTCGAAGGGGGTCAGATCGGTATCGGAGCTCAGCACCAGGACCTTCTCGTAGGAGATGCCCAGCTCCTCGGCGGCGATCTGGGCCAGCACCGTATCGCTGCCCTGGCCGATGTCGGTGGCGCCGACCAGCAGGTTCACGCTGCCGTCCTCGTTGAGCTTCACGGTGGCGCCGCCCCAGTCGATGCCGGCGATGCCGGAGCCCTGCATGGCCACCGCCATGCCCAGACCCCGCCGGAGGTGAGGGGCGCTGGCCGGGCGCTTCCGTCCCCAGCCGATCGCCTCGCTGCCGAGCCGGATGGCCTCGTCGAGGCCGCTGCTGCGAACCACGCGGACCAGCCCTGACTTGCCCTCGCCCAGCCGGGCGCTCAACGGGTCGGTATCGCCGAGGCGGATGTGGTTCCGGCGGCGCAGCTCCAAGGGGTCCATCCCAAGCTCGCGGGCGATCTCGTCGATCTGGCACTCCAGCGCGAAGCAGCCCTGGGGAACGCCGTAACCCCGGAAGGCGCCAGAGATGGGATTGTTCGTGTAAACGCAGTCGACGTGGAAATGGAGATCCGGCACCGGGTACATCGGAAGCACCTTCTGCCCGGTGTTCCCCTGGACCGTCATGGCGTGGCTGCCGTAGGCGCCGGTGTCGGCCAGGACCTGCATGCGGTTGGCGAGGAGCTTCCCGTCCTTGCTGACCCCGGTGGTCATCGTGATCCGTTGCCGGTGGCGGAAACGGGCGGCCGTCAGCTCCTCCTCGCGGGTGAACTCCAGCCGGACCGGCTTGCCGGTTCGCAGGGTCAGCACGGCGACGATGTCCTCGAGCACCATCTCCTGCTTGTCGCCGAAGCCGCCGCCCACGCGGGGCTTGATTACGCGGATCCTGGCCTCGGGCAGCTCGAGGATCCGGGCCAGGATCCGGCGCAGGTGGAAGGGCACCTGGGTGCTGGTGCGCACGACCAGCCGCTCGTCCTCGTCCAGCCAGGAGACGGCCACGTGGGGTTCGATATGGCTGGCCTGGACCCGGGGCAGGTGATAGGTCCGCTCGACGACGAGGTCGGCGGCGGCCAGCGCTTGCTCGACGTCGCCGACGCGGTGGTCGATCCGCGCGGCCACGTTGCTCCGGCCAGCCTCGGAGATGCCCCGCGGGTCGGGCGAATCGTGGATCAGGACGTCGGCCCGGGTCAGCGCCTCGTCCATCTCCAGGATCGCCGGCAGCTCCTCGTACTCCACCTCGATCAGCGGCAGGGCCTGCTCGGCCGCCCGCAGGCTGGTGGCCGCCACCAGGGCGACGCGATCACCGACGAACCGGGCCTTCTCGGGCAGGATCATCGTGTCGTAGGGAGAGGGTTCGGGGTAGCTCTGCCCGGCCCGCGTGTGCAGGATGGGCTCGAGGTCGCGGTGCCACAGGACGGCGACCACCCCGGGCAGGGCGAGCGCCCGGCTCGTGTCCACCGCCCGGATCAGGGCGTGGGGCAGCGGCGAGCGCAGGACCTTGGCGAACAGCATGCCCGGCAGAGAGAAGTCGTCCGTGAAGACGGGCTCGCCGCGGGCGAGCTTCAGACCGTCGCTCTTCGGGACGCTCCGGCCGACCGTGGCAAGGTCCTCCCGCCTGCAGGTCGGGGCCGGTTTCTCCACCCCTCGTCTCACGATCGGCCCTCCCACGCGGCAAGCACGGCCTGAACCGGCTTGAGGTACCCGGTACAGCGACACAGGTTCCCGGACAGGGCCTCGCGGACGGTCGCCTCGTCCAGCTCCCCGCCCGCCTTCAAGAGGGCGTAAACGGAGATCAACATGCCGGGAGTACAGTAACCGCACTGGATGGCGCCGGCGGCCAGGAAACACTCCTGCAGCCGCTGCATCAGCGGGTCAAAGCGGAGCCCTTCCATGGTGGCGACGCGGTGTCCGCGCACTCCCGCCGCCGCCATCACGCAGGAGTTCACGGGCTGGCCGTCCACCAGGACGGTGCAGGCCCCGCAATCGCCGGACTCACAGCCCCGCTTGACCGAGAGGCAGGAATACCGCCGCAGGGCTGCGAGCAACGTCTCGCCGGGCTCGATCTCCCAGGCGGAGGCGGACCCGTTCAGGAAGAGATCGATCTTCACGCCGATTCCCCTCCCGCCTGGGCAGCGAGTTCGCCCACCAGTCTCCGGGTCAGGACCTCCACCATGGCCCGCCGGTAGGCGGCCGAGGCGCGAAAATCGTTGATCGGCTCGGCGGCCGCGGCGGCGCCGGCGGCAGCGACCGCGATCCGTTCGGCGGAGACCGCCGAACGGAGATCCAGTCTGCCAAGCTCCTTTTCGGCCGCGAGGGCCCGCCGGGGAGTCGGTGCGACCGCCCCCAGGGCCACTCGCGCCTCGCTCACGGTGGACCCGTCCAGAGCCAGCGACACGGCCACTTGCACCAGGGAGATGTCCTCGGCGGAGCGGGTCAGCTTGCGGGCCCGGACCGCCCAGCCGGCCGTCGCCGCGGGCAGGGAGAGACCCACCAGCAGCCGGTCCCCGAGCACGGTGCCACGGGGGCCGGTGAAGAGGTCTTTCAGGGGGAGTTCCTCGGTGCCCTCCAGGTCGGCGATGTGAGCCACGGCGTCGAGGACGAGCAGCACTGGCGCCATGTCGGCCGAGGGCAAGGCGTTGCCGATGTTGCCCCCCACGGTGGCCACGCTGCGCACCGGGCGGTTGCCGCACCGCAGGGCGGCGGCCGCCACCGCGCCGCCGGCGTGACCGGCGATCAGTTCGGAAGCGGCGATCTCCTGCAAGGTGGCGGTGGCGCCGAGGAACAGATCACCGGCGGGAGTGCGCGCGATCTCCCCCAGGCCGGCGCCGGTGATGTCGACCACGAAATCGCAATCGGTCGGAGGAAAGAGGAACAGATCGGTTCCGCCGGCGATGTAGACCCCCCGACCCGGGCCCTGCCGCAGCAGGGAGACCGCCTCGGCCGCCGAGGCGGCATAGCGGTAGTCTTGCAGGTTCCACATGTCGGGTCAGGCCTCCAGGGACCCGTCTGCCAGCACGGTCAGGCCAGGCCGGGAAAACCCTAGCAAATCCGGTCTATTTGTGGCGGAGTCAACCGTTGTCCAGTATAACTGAGCTTCCGGAACCGCCAAGGAACAAATGGGGGTGGCAGATGGCCGAACCGTCACTCTTCCTGCTCGAGAACGCCGAACCGCTGGTGACCATGAACGCCGAGCGGGAGGTCCTGCCGCGCGGCTGGGTGGCCGCCCGGGACGGGCAAATCGTGGCCGTCGGTGCTGGCTCGCCGCCCGAGGTCATCGCCTCGGTTCCCCGCGACCGGTGGCCCCGCACCGACGCGACAGGCTGCGTGGTGCTGCCCGGTCTCATCAACACTCACCATCATCTGTTCCAGACCCGGACCCGCTGCTTTCCCGGCGCCGTGGACAGCGAGCTGTTCGACTGGCTGCGCACCCTGTACCCGGTCTGGGCCAAGCTGGGCGACGACGACTTCCACCGCGCCGCCCTCGTCGGCTTCCGGGAGCTGCTGCGCTGCGGCTGCACGACCACCAGCGACCATCACTATCTCTTCCCCAGCGGCGCCTCGGCCGAGCTGATCGACATCACGATCGCCGCTGCCCAGGAGGTGGGCATCCGATTCCAGCCCACCCGCGGTTCGATGTCCCGCTCGCAGAAGAGCGGCGGCCTGCCTCCGGACAGCGTGGTCCAGGACCCGGAGACCATCCTGGCGGACAGCGAGCGCCTGATCGCCGCCTACCACGACCCGGCCCCGGGGGCCATGGTCCGCATTGCCCTGGCTCCTTGTTCCCCGTTCTCGGTCACGGCCGAGCTCATGCGCGACACCGCGGAACTGGCTCGCCGTCACGGCGTGCGGCTACACACCCATCTGGCCGAAACGCAGGACGAGGTCGCCTACTGTCAGGAAACCTACGGCCGGCGCCCGCTCGACCTGCTCGAGGATGTCGGCTGGCTGGACGCTGACGTCTGGCTCGCGCACGGGATTCATTTCTCGGCCGAGGAGATCGCGCGACTGGGCCGCGCCGGGGTCGGCATCGCCCACTGTCCCTGCTCGAACATGCGCCTCGGTTCGGGGATCTGCCCCGTCCGCCCCTTACGGCAGGCCGGTTGCCCGGTTGGCCTGGGCGTGGACGGTTCCGCCAGCAACGACAGTTCCAACCTGCTCGCGGAGTGCCGGCAGGCCTTGCTGCTCCAACGCGTCGCTGGCGGCGCGGCCGCCCTGACCGTGGCCGAGGTGCTGGAGATGGCCACCCTCGACGGCGCCCGCTGCCTGGGCCGGGAAGACCTCGGCGCGATCGAGCCCGGCAAGGCCTGTGATCTGGCCCTTTTCGACCTGGCGGACATCGGTTACGACACCGTGGGCGATCGGGTGGCGGCGCTGGTGCTCTGCCACGCGGCGCCTGCCAGGGCGGTGATCGTCGGCAGCCGCGGAATCCCGCTGTCAGGCTGGTAGATCAACTTATAGACCAAACCCAAATCCAGCCTGGCACAACCCATTCCTGGACTGGAGTAGTGACCTGGGAAATGTGTCCGGCTTTTTGGTTGCCGGGCAACCAAAAAGCCGGAAACATTCTCCCTGGCCCAACAAATTCCTTTCGTACCCGGAACCTGCTGACCATTATTTTGTTTGTTGCCTTTTCGCTCACCTGAGCAGAGGGCCCTTCGGGATCCCCTCAGTGTGATTTTTTCGGTAACCCGTGAACGCTAACCCAAGACCCCTGAGGAGCCTTCGAGATGATCGAAGTACGTGACGTCACGAAGCGCTTCGGGACCACGGTGGCGCTCGACTCGGTTTCCTTCCGCCTGGAACAAGGCGAGATCCTGGGCTTTCTCGGCCCGAACGGAGCCGGCAAGAGCACGGCCATGAAGATCATCACCACCTTCCTCGCCCCCGACGAGGGGGCGGTGTCGGTGGCCGGTGTCGACGTCCTGGAGCACCCCCTTTCGGTGCGGGGGAGAATCGGGTACTTGCCCGAGACAGTCCCGCTGTATCCGGACATGAATGTCCACGAGTACCTCACCTTCGCGGGCCAGGCCCGGGGACTGACCGGGGCTCGCCTGGAAGAGCGCCTGAACTGGTGCGTGGAGGCGTGTGGCCTGGAGACGGAATTCAAGAAACCGATCCAGGAGCTGTCCAAGGGCTTTCGCCAGCGGACCGGCCTGGCCCAGGCCCTGATCCACGACCCGGATATCCTGATCCTGGACGAGCCGACCAGCGGCCTGGACCCCCTGCAGATCATCGGCATCCGCGATCTGATCAAGAACCTGGCCGGGCAGAAGACCATCATCTTCTCGACCCACGTCCTGCAGGAGGTCTCGCCGGTCACCGATCGCGTGGTGATCATCAACGACGGCCTGATCATTGCCGACGGCCTGATCAGCGAGCTGGCCCGCCAGGCGATGGGCAGCAACCGGGTGTTCGTCGGCGTCAAGGCCGCGGCCGAGGAGATCGAGACCGCCCTGCGCGGTCTGGCGGAGGTCGCCGAGGTTATCAGGCGGGAGAGCGAGGAGGGCTTGGCCCGCTTCGAGGTCCGCGGCGCCTTCCAGGCCGACCTTTCCGGAGCCGTGGCCCGTCTGGCCCAGCAGCAGAGCTGGGACCTCCGGGAGCTCCACGAATCCCGCTTCTCCCTGGAGGACACCTTCATCGCCCTGACCCGCCAGCCGGAACCGGGCCGAAAGGAGGTGGCCTAGATGGGAAACGTAGTCACTATCTTCCGACGTGAGTTCGCCGCCTACTTCAACAGCCCGATAGCCTACATCTTCATCATCGTGTTCCTGGTGCTCAACTGCGGGCTGTTCATGACCCCCTTCTTCCTGCAGGGGCAGGCGGACATGCGCGGCTTCTTCGGCAACCTGCCGCTGTTCCTGATCTTCTTCATCCCCGCGGTGACCATGCGCCTGTGGGCCGACGACAAGAAGATCGGCACCTTCGAGCTGCTGATGACCCTGCCGATGCGACCGGCGGAGGTGATGCTCGGCAAGTACTTCGCCGCCATGGCCTTCTACATCATCGCCTTGCTGGGCACCCTGCCCATCCCGATCATGATCAACCTGCTGGGCAACCCGGACGGGGGCGCCATCTTCAGCGGTTACCTGGGCGCGGTGCTGCTCGGCGGTCTCTACATGAGCGTGGGCATCTTCACCTCGGGCCTGCTGCGCGACCAGATCTCCGCCTTCATCCTCGGGATGCTGGCCTGCTTCATCCTCTTCCTGCTGGGGATCTCCGCCGTGGCGGCCACCATCGACGGGTGGTTCGCCGGTCTGGGCTCCTTCCTGCAGCAGTCCCTCGGCCTGATGGGCCACTACGAATCGTTGCAGCGGGGTGTGGTCGACCTGGGCCATCTGGCCTACTTCCTCTGCCTGACCGGAGTCTTCCTCGCCTTGAACACCCTGTGGCTGGAAGGGAGGAAGTACTGATGAGGAACAACCGACGAAAATTCCGCATCACCTTCGGCATCAGCACGGTGCTGCTCCTGGCGATCGCCGTCTTCGTGACCAGCATCCTGGGCAATCTGTCCGGCGCCCGGCTCGACCTGACCAGCGACAAGCTGTTCACCATGTCCCCCGCGGCCGCCAAGATCCTCGGGGAGCTGAAGGTGCCGGTGCAGGTGAAGTTCTTCATCACACCGGTGGAGAAGATGCCGACCGACCTGAAGAACCTCGAGCGCGACATCACCGACAAGCTGCGCGGCTACGAGCGCGTTTCCGGCGGCATGCTTCAGTTCGCCCTCTTCAATCCCCAGAACGACGAGGAGCTGCAGAACACCCTGACCGCCAAGGGCATCCGTCCCTTCCAGGTCCAGTCGGTCGAGCGCGACGAGATCGGCGTCAAGCTGGTCTGGAGCGCCATGACCATCGCCTACAAGGACTACCCCGAGGAGATCATCCCCCAGGTGCTGCCCCAGTCGCTGAACAACCTGGAGTACGATCTCATCTCGCGGGTCTTCCGGCTGACCAACGAGGAGAAACCCAAGGTCGCCGTGTACGCGCCGCCCCGGGCGGTCAACCAGCAGCTGGCGATGATGTACCTGCAGCAGGGCATGCAACCGCCCGCGCCGCAGGACGTCCACCAGTCGCTGCGGCAGTTGCTCTCCCAGGAGCACTTCGAGGTCGTGCCGATCGACCTGACCCGGGATTCGACGATCCCGGCAGACGCCGCGGTGCTCCTGGTGATCAATCCCGCCGAGCTGGACGACCGGCAGGCCTTCGAGATCAACCGGGCGCTCAGCAACGGTATGCCGACGATCCTCGCCGTCCAGAACCACATCTACGACTACGCGCCGGCGGCCCGCGGCGGCTTCACGATGAGCGGCGTCGGCCAGAGTTCGGGGCTGGAGAGCATGCTGGAGCAGTTCGGCGTCACGGTGATGAAGGATCACTTCTTCGACCAGAGCTTGCAGGTGCTGAACATTCCCCGGACCGCCAACCTCGGCGGCCTGCGCTTCCAGACCAGCGAGCCAGTGCGGTCACCCATCCAGATCCTGGTGACCGAGACCCAGATGAGCAGCGAGTCCGCCCTGACCAACCGGATCGGCAACCTGCTCTACCTGTGGGGCACGCCGCTGGCCCTGAACAACAGCGAGCTGGCCCGCCAGCAGCTGACCGCGACCACCCTGATGACCTCCAGCGACCGCTGCTGGACCGAGCCTTACAACGACGGTGTGGTGCCGGGCAGCTACTTCAACGCCAACAACAAGGAGATCCTGCCCCCCCAGCTGCTGGCCGTGCTGGTCGAGGGCGAGTTCCCCGACACCTTCGCCGACCGCACGGTGCCGGACTGGCCACAGGCGACCCCGCCCCCGGGCGAGGAAGAGGAGGCTCCTGCCCCGCCGACCCCGGACGTGGTCGCCCCGCTGGCCCCCACCTCGAACAAGCTGCTGGTGGTCGGGTGCGCGAAGATGTTCGACGACGACATCATCCAGGCCGGCCAGAACGCGTTGCTGCTGCTGAACGCGGTGGACGCCCTGGTGCACGGTGACGACCTGATCTCCATCCGGGCGAAGATGCTCACCCAGCGTGTGATCAAGCCGGTCGTGGACAGCAATAAGTTCATCTACCGGATTTTCGTGGTCGGCCTGGTGCCGGTGATCATCGCCGCTTTCGGCATCGCCCGGGCGGCGGTCCGGCGCAAGGAAGCCGCCATTTACCGGCAACAGCTGGCTCTGAGACCCAAGTCGCGAGCCTAGGCGGGAGGGGAAGCTGAGATGTTGAAGAATCGCAATCTGATACTCCTGGCTGTCGTCCTCGTTGTCCTGGGCGTGATCAGCCTGCTCCAGAAGGCCTCTCACCAGCGCTCCACGACGCGGCCGGCCACCACCCAGGTCCTGGGCGGCACCTTCGCCGCGGACGACCTGAGCCGGATCGAGATCGGCTACGGAGCCCAGAAGCAGGCCGTCGTCCTGGCGAACCAGCCCGACGGCTGGGTCGTGCGCTCGGCCTACGGCCACCGCGCCAATTCGAGCCGGGTGGACAACCTGCTGAACACGCTGAACGAGCTGGCGGGAGAGTTCCGGTCAGACTCGCCCGACGTGCTGCTCGATTACGGGTTCACCGACAGCACGAGCGTCTCGGTGGCCGCCTTCGGTGGCGAAAGCGAGGAGCCGGTCTTCAGCCTGGAGATCGGCAAGAAGCCGGACCGTTCGGTCGGCAACTTCGTCAAGCTGCCCGGCAGCGCCGCGGTCTATCTGACCGACAAGAGCATCCTGAGCAACCTCGGCATCTACGGCGGGCCCGCCCTGCCGGAGTCGAAGTACTTCCTGGAACTCGAGGCCCACAAGTGCGAGCGCCTCGACGTGGAGACCATCACTCTGCACGACGGCGACTCGGTGATCCGGCTGGAGAAGGAGTTCACCGAACCCGAGCCCGTGGTGGCCGAGGGTGATTCGGTGCCCACCATCCCGGAGATCGACCGGAACGTCTACGAGTGGAAGCTGACCCGGCCTCACCGGCAGCTGGCCCTGAAGACCAGGGCCGACGGCGTGCTCGGCGCGGTGTCGACCATCCGGGGGGTCGATATCGACGACCCCGCGGGCGATCCGGCCAGCTACGGCCTTGCCACGCCCGAAAAAAGGGTGGAGGTCACCCTGCAGGACGGCACCACGACCCACGTCTCCTTCGGGGCCACGCGCGAAGCCTCCGAAGGGGTCCAGGCCGGGGTCTTCATGAAGGTCGGCGACGAGCCGACGGTCTGGGTGGTCAGCGAGTACCAGCTGAAGAACATCTTCAAGACCGTGACCGATCTGCTGCCGGAGGAGGATGAGTCGGCCGGGTAATCACGACCTTGAAATGGAAGGGGAGCCCTCATCCGGCTCCCCTTTTCTTTGCCTCCTTCGGGTGGGCATTTGCCACTTGCAGAATCAACGACCGGCGGTGATTGTGGTATCAGCCCGGCGCAACCCCTCCCCTTTCGAGGAGGAGCTCCTGTGACCAGAAGTGACGGCCCTCCCTACCACCGCGGCGACCAGGCTTCCTCTTCCCTGTTGCTCAAGGGCGGCAAGGTCCTGGACTACTTCCCGGTCGAGATGGGAGCCGAACCCACTCCCCGGGTCGAGAACGTGGATCTGCGGATCGGCGAGAGCCGCATCACCGAGCGCGGCCCCGATCTCGCCCCCGAGCCCGGGGAAGAACAGATCGATCTGGCCGGGGTGACCGTGATGCCCGGCAACGTCAACGGGCACACGCACCTGTACTCCGCCCTGGCGCCGGGCATGCCGCGGCCGGCCGAGCCGCCGCGGAACTTCACCGAGATCCTGACCAGCATCTGGTGGCCGCTGGACCGCGCTCTGGACGCCGACGCCATCTATCTGAGCGCCGTTGCCGGGGCCTGGGACGCCGTGCGCTGCGGCACCACCCTGCTGTTCGATCACCACGCCAGCCTGAGCCACGTCGGCGACTCGCTGGACCTGGTCGAGAAGGGCGTCGCGGAGGTGGGCCTGCGGGCCTGTCTCTGTTACGAAGTCACCGATCGCGGCGGCCGCGGCAGCCGCGACATCACCCTCGAGGAGAACCTGCGCTACCTGCAAAAGCTGGCAGACAACCCCCAGAAGGGCATCCCCCGCTTCCGGGGCCTGGTCGGGGCGCACGCCAGCTTCACCCTCGAGGAGCGGACCCTGATCCTGCTGGCTGAGATCTGCGACAAGATGGGCGTCGGGATCCACCTGCACCTGGCCGAGGGCCAGACCGACCGCGAGGTCAGCCGGGATCGTGAGTGGCCCGATCCGCTGGATCGGCTGGTCGAGTTCGGCCTGGTGCGGCCCGGCAGCATCTTCGCCCACGGGGTCGACCTCAGCCCGCTGGACCTGCAGACCCTCGAGGAAAAGGGAAGCTGGCTCGTCCACAACGGTCGTTCCAACATGAACAACGGCGTGGGCCGGGCGCCGGTGGACCGCTTCGGTCCCCGCTGCGCCCTCGGCACCGACGGCCTCGACGACAACATGTGGGGTGAGCTGCGCACCACCTTCTTCCGGGGCAACGAGGCGGGCCGCGGCCCGCTGGGCCCCGACGGCGCCGAGCGCTTCTGGCTCGGCGGTTACCAGATGGCCCGCGAGTTCTTCGGCGAGCCGTTCGGTTCGCTGGACGTGGGCGCCCCGGCCGATTTCATAGTCCTGGACACCTTCCAGAAGACCCCCCTGACCGCCGACAACTGGCTCGACCACCTGCTGTACAGCTTCCATCCCTGGGACATCGCCAGCGTCTACGTCGGCGGGCGGCGGGTTTACCGGAACGGCGATCCGGCCCCCGCCGATGTCGGGCTGTGCCAGGAAACCGCCCGGCAGGTCTGGCGCGGCATGGGCCGGAGGTGATCGCTTGACCGGTGCTGACCACAACTCACCCCCCGCCGCGAAGATCCTCGCGGGCGCCCGCGCCACCAGCGAGGCGATGACCGGTTTCCTGCGGGAGATCGTCGCCATCGAGAGCCTGTCCGGCCAGGAGGAGGCGGTCGTCCGGCGCATCGCCGCGGAGATGACGGCCGTGGGCTTCGACGAGGTGAAGATCGACCCGCTGGGCAACGTGCTGGGTCGCCTCGGCGACGGCCCGCGGGTGCTGGCCCTTGACGCCCACGTCGACACCGTCGCCGTGACCGACAGCGAAGCGTGGTCCTGCGATCCCTTCGCCGGCGCCCTCCGCGACGACAAGGTGTACGGGCGCGGCGCCGTGGATCAGAAGGCGGGCCTGGCGGCGATGGTCTACGCCGGCAAGCTGATCAAGGAGCTGGGCCTCTCTAGCGACTGCCAGGTCTGGATGGTCGGCTCGGTGATGGAGGAGGACTGCGACGGCCTGTGCTGGCACTATCTCCTGCAGGAGAAGATCCTCCAGCCCGAGCTGGTGGTCTGCACCGAACCCACGGGCCTGACGGTGACCCGCGGCCAGCGGGGCCGGATGGAGATACGCCTCAAGGTCAGCGGCCGGTCGTGCCACGGTTCGATGCCCGAGCGGGGCGACAACGCCATCTACAAGATCACACCGGCGGTCACGGCCATCAAGGAGCTCAACGGGCGCCTGGCCACAGATGAGTTCCTGGGCCCGGGGACCTGCGTCGTGACCTGGATCGGCAGCCGGGGCCCCAGCCTCTGCGCCGTCCCCGACCGGGCCGAGCTGCACATCGACCGGCGGCTGACCCGGGGCGAGGACCGCCGGAGCGCGCTGGCCGAGGTTGAGGCAGCGGTCGCCGCGGCGGGAGGCGAGGCCGAGCTGCACATCCCCCTCTACGAGGAACCGTCCTGGACCGGCCTGGTCTACCCCCAGGAGAAGTACTACCCGACCTGGGTGATGCCCGCGGACCACCCCGCCGTGCAGGCGGCCGGAATCACCTGCCAGGACCTGTTCGGCCAGGCCCCCGAGATAGGCCGCTGGACCTTCAGCACCAACGGCGTGGCGATCAACGGATTGCACGGAGTGCCGTGCCTCGGTTTCGGCCCGGGCCGGGAGGAGCTGGCCCACTCCGCGGACGAGCACGTCCCGGTGGAGGACGTCGTCCGGGCCTGCGCCTTCTACGCCGCCTTCCCGGACCGGTACCTGAAAGGAACGACATGAAAGACAGGCTGCCCGGGCGTCACTTCATCACCACCCAGGAGTGGACGGATCAGGAGCTGGAGCTGCTGCTCGCGACCGCGGCCGAGCTGAAGGATCAGTTCCGCCGGGGCGAACCGCACCCCGTGCTCCGGTACAAGACCCTGTTCATGATGTTCTACGAGCAGAGCACCCGGACCCGGAACAGCTTCGAGGCGGGCATGACCCAGCTCGGCGGCCACGCCCACGACCTCACCCCGGAGAAGCTGCAGCTCAGCCACGGCGAGACCGCGACCGACACGGCGCAGGTCCTGAGCCGGTACGGCCACGGCATCGCCATCCGCAACTGCGACTGGCAGGTGGGCAACCGGTTCCTGAGGGAGGTGGCGGCCATCAGCACCGTGCCCGTGATCAACATGCAGTGCGACCTCTACCACCCCTGCCAGGCGGCGGCAGACCTGATGACCATCCGCGAGAAGTTCGGCGGCGAGGTTCGCGGCCGCAAGATGGCCGTCAGCTGGACCTACGCCCCCAGCTACGTCCGGCCGATCTCGGTGCCGCACTCGGAGATCCTGCTGATGACCCGGTTCGGCCTGGATGTCCTCCTGGCCCATCCCCCGGAGTTCGAGCTCGCCCCGGAGATCCTGGCCCAGGCGCAGGAAAACGCCGAGCGGGCCGGTACCCGGTTCGAGATCACGGACGACATGGACGCCGCCTTCGCCGACGCCCACGTCGTCTATCCCAAGTCGTGGGGCTGCCTGGTGCACGAACCCGACCGCGAGGCCGCGGTCCAGCACATCGAGAAGTACCCCGGCTGGATCTGCAACGAGCAGCGGATGTCCCTGGCCGCCGCCGATTCGATCTACCTGCACCCCCTGCCGGCCAGCCGGGGGCAGGAGGTCACGGACGCGGTGATCGACGGCCCGCACTCGGTGGTCTGGGACGAGGCGGAGAACCGATTGCACACGGCCAAGGCGTTGATGGCGCTGACGATGTAGATTTTGGCCGGACGAAGGAGCACCCCATGTCCCGTGAACCCGAAAACCAACCCCCCGCCGAGAACATCGCCCTCACGATCGTGCAGGACGGCAAGCGGCGGGACGTGACCGTGCGCGAGCTGGCGGTCGGCAACAAGCTGGCCGGCGACGCCCTGCTCTCCCTCCTGGTGGAGAAGGGGATCGTTACCGCCGCGGAGTTCCAGGAGCGGATCAAGCAGCTCAGCCAGCAGCACCTGCGGCCCGGCCACCCGCCCGCCGCGGACAAGGACCCAGCGCCGGGAGACGGGTCGTGACCGCGAGGCTGCCAGACGTGACTGACAACCCGCACTGGACCGGCTACGTGTGCACGGTCTGCGGGCGCGGCTACCCAACCGACTGGGACGGGTACGTCTGCGCCGACTGCGGCGTGGACGGCATCCTCGACGTCCAGTATGACTACCCCGCGATCGCCGGCAAGCTCGACCGGGAGAATCCCTTCCCCTGCCCCGGTCGCGCGGACCTGTGGCGCTTCGCCCCCCTTTTGCCCTTGTGGCCGGCCGCCCCTCATCCTGCCTGGTCGGTCGGTGACACGCCGCTGCTTTCAGCCGCTCCCCTGGCCGATTCTCTGGGCCTGCCGGGGCTGCTGCTCAAGGACGACACCGGCCTGCCGTCGGCCAGCCTGAAGGACCGCGCCGCGGCGGTGGCGGTGGCCCGAGCGATTCAGCTCGGCCGCGACCACGTGGGGTGCGCCTCGACCGGCAACGCCGCGGCCAGCCTGGCGGTGCTGGGCGTCCGCGCCGGCCTCCGCTGCACGATCTTCGTACCCGCCAGCGCCCCCCGCGCCAAGCTGGCCCAGCTCCTGTTGCACGGGGCAGAGGTCGTGCGGGTCGACGGCACCTACGACCAGGCCTTCGACCTGTCCCTACAGGTGATGGCGAAGCAGGGCTGGTACAGCCGCAACTGCGCCCACAACCCCCTGCTGGTCGAGGGCAAGAAGACCGCGGCGCTGGAGATCGCCCTGGCCTTGGCGCCCGAGGTGCCGGATGCGGTGTTCGTGCCGGTGGGCGACGGGTGCATCGTCTCCTCGGTGGGCAAGGCGTTCGCCGAGCTGGCCGCGATCGGTCTCTGCAACCGGCTGCCGCGCATCTACGGCGTGCAGGCGGCCGGGGCGGCGCCGCTGGCCCGGGCCTGGCGGGACGCCGTCGACCCCGCCACCGGGCAGCCGCCCACATTGACCGGCCCGGAAATCCTGGCCGCGGTCGAGCCGGTCGCACCCCGCACTCGCGCCGACTCGATCGCCGTCGGCGTGCCCCGCAACCGGGTCAAGGCCTGGCAGCGGGTGGCCGCCTCCGGCGGCGGTTTTCTCACGGTCAGCGACGACGAGATCCTCGCCGCTGCAGAGCAGCTGGCCCGCCTGGCCGGCCTCTTCGCCGAGCCCTCGGGCGCCGCCGGCCTGGCCGGCTTGGTCCGGGCGGCAAAAGACGGCCTGGTCGATCCCCGCGAAAGGGTGGTGGTCCTGGTCACCGGCCACGGGTTGAAGGACACCGCCTGGCTGGAAGACCGGCTGGCCCTGCCGGACCCGGTTCCCCCCGACCACCAGGTTTGACCTAGTACCCCTCCAGGGTTTACAATTAACAGGTGAAAGGGGGAAGATCCCCCTCTGCCCACCCGGGTTTTCTGGGAAAATCCGGGTTTCATTGCTGCTTTCCCAGGGAGCCGATCCATGCTGACCAACCGCTGCACCTGTGTGATCATCTGTCTCCTGCTTCTGTCTTTTTTCTCCTTGCCGCTGGTCCTGGCCCCGGGTAACGCCCTGGCCGGCCCCACCGAGGAGGAGCTGCTCGCCGAGCTGGCCGCCGTGCGCCAGAACATCGCGGAACAGGGCCTGCGCTGGCGCGCCGATCTGAACCCCATCGCCAGGCTCGGGAAAGAGGGCTGGCTGGCCATGTGCGGCTCGCCCCCGCCCCCGGGAGGCTCGCAGAACATCGTGTTCACACCCGGTAACCGGGACTACCCGTCCTCGCTGGACTGGAGCGACCTGGGCGGTAACTGGATCACGCCCGTCCGCAACCAGGGCGGCTGCGGTTCCTGCTGGATCTTCGCGGCCTTTGGGAGCTTCGAGGCCCAGTACATGATCACCTCCGGGATCCCCGACCAGATGGACATCGATTTCTCCGAGCAGTACCTCATGTCCTGCTTGACGTTCGATGCCTGTGACGGTGGCCAGGTAAGCCACGCCCTGAACCTGGTGCGAGACGACGGGACTCCCGACGAGGCCTGCTTCCCCTATACCGCCAACGACAACACCCCCTGCGGGAACGTCTGTCATGACTACCTGAGCCGGCTGGTCTACCTCGACGGCTGGTACTGGGTGGACCCGGAGGACCTGAAGCTGGCCCTGCAGGGCGGGCCGGTGTGCAGCCGGTTCGATGTCTACGACAACTTCGCCTACTACTACGACGGAGTTTACAGCGCCCACGGCGCCGAACCCACCGGCTACGGCCACGCCGTCCTGATCACCGGCTACGACGACGCCCTCCAGGCGTGGCTGGTCAAGAACTCCTGGGGCCCCGGCTGGGGGGGCCTGGGCGGCTACTTCTGGATGGCCTACGACAGCGGCTGCGGCTTCGGCGAGATGAACCAGCGTTCCCGCTGGGACAACATCGAGCCGGAGCTGACCGACGCCGATCTGTTCCCCAACGCCGGGGTCCCCGGCACCGTCTTCACCTGGTCGGTGGTCTACACCGATGCCGACGGGGATTGCCCCGCGGTGGGCGAGCTGAGCCTGCGCGAGCCGGGGTCCGGCACCTACGTCCCCTACCAGATGACCCCGGACGGTGACCCCGACTGCACCGACGGCACGCTCTACACGATCAGCATGCCCCTGACCACGCTGGGCACCTACACGTACCGCTTCAACTTCCTGAACTGCCAGGGCCAGGCCGTGACCATCCCGGTCGGCAACCCCAACTACTTCGAGGGTCCCTTCGTCGACCCGGACGCCAACCAGGATCCGTACCTGAGCGACGCGGCCTGCGTGCCGACCCAGGGTCCGCCCGGAACGTCCTTCAACTTCCAGGTCGTCTACACCGACGCCGAGAACGACGCGCCGGTTTTCAGCGGCCTCTACCTGCTGGAGCCCGGATCCGAAACCCCGATCACCCACTTTCTCACCTCGCCCGACAGCGACTACACCGACGGCGCCCTTTACACCTGCGATGTCGTCCTGAGCGTGCTGGGGCAGTACAGCATGCGTTTCGTCTTCTTCAACTCCGCCGGCCAGGCCGCCTACGTGCCGAACGAGACCGGTTACGTCGACGGCCCCCTGGTGCAGGATGCCACCGGGATCGGAGCCGGTCCGCTGGCGGTCACCACCCTCGGTCCCGCGGTACCCAACCCCGCCAACCCCGGCACCGTTCTGTCGTGGTCGCTGGCCGCTCCCGGGAACATCGACCTGGCGGTCTTCGACATGGCCGGCCGGCGCCTGCGCGGGCTGGCGAGCGGTTCGCGGTCCGCCGGACCGGGTCAGGTTTTCTGGGATGGACGCGATGACAACGGCCGCTCCCTCTCGAGCGGGGTCTATCTGGCGCGCCTGGTGGTTGACGGCGCCCAGGAGCGGCAGGTCGAATCGACCAAGGTGCTGCTGGTCCGCTAGCCGCCGGAACGCGGCCGCCAGCGCGAACCTTCCTCTTCGGTTCCGCCCGGGTCTTCCCGGGCGGAACCTTTTTGTGAGCTCGTTTCAAAACCACCTTCGTTACGAGGCTGAGCGAAAGACCCGCCAGCGAGGCTTGAGGGCGAAAAGGCCCGGAAGCGGCCCAGGAGGGCCGTTGAGGACCTTTTCGCCCGAGAACGAAGCTGGCGGGTCTTGCAGCCGG
>CAZAHC010000025.1:0-20522 GCA_964484595.1 uncultured Fibrobacteraceae bacterium
GTGTCTTGTCCCGCCCACGGTCACTCGCAGAAGATCCGGACCACATCCCCGTCCTCCGAGTCCACGTCTATCTGCAGCTCGCGGAGGGCCTCCTCCAGGGCCTCGCCGTTGAGATGGGCCAGCTGGTTCAGATCGAACCCGCGGGCGCAAAGCTTCTCGCTGGCGTCGCCGGGCAGGACCGCCGCCAGGGCCACTCCCGAGCGGATCAGGCCGAGCGGGATGCGGATGTTCACCTTGTCCCCGTCGGAGCTGTCCACGTGGATCCGCAGGAACTTGAGACGCCCCCGGGGGGCATCCGTGGTGTCGATCAGGTTTTCCGTCTCGGGTTCGGCGGCGCCATCGGCCAGCTTCTCCAGGAGGCGGTCTGCTTCCTCGGTATTGATGGCGCCCTGGGCGAGCATGTCGAGAATCTGTCGGCGTTCTTCCTTCATCACGACCTCCCTACAGAAGGCGGAAATGAATCGAGGTACCGTCGCGGGAATCGACGTCTACCTCGAGACCGGATAGTTGCGTCGCGGACACGAGGACGGTCCACAGGTAGTACCCCGCCCGCAGCCCGGTCGGCCAGAGCACGACCCAGACCACCCAGCCCACCAGCCAGAGCGGCCAGAGCAGCAGCACCGGAACCGGGATCCAGAGCCGGCGGGGATTGCGGAACCTGATGAGTAAAAGCGAGGGCAGCATCACTCCATCCTCTGGAGGGCCTCGTCGACCGTGATCTCCCCCCGGGCGAGCTGTTCCAGCACGAGTGAATTGGGACTCGGGGCGGCGAAGGTGCGGTCGAGCGCCTTGACGATGCCGTTCAGCCGGTTCTTCACCGTGGGGTAACTGATGCCGAACAGCTTCTCCATCTTGCGGATCGACCCGTGGACCCGGAGGAAGGCCATCACGAAAACCTGGTCCTCCTCGGGCAGCCGGCCGAGGGTCGAGACCTCGAATTCCCCTTCCAGGGTCACCTCGCAGGTGGGGCAGGTGGCCCGGGAGAGGCGCATTGGTTTGCCGCAATCGGGACAGCATGTCTTCGAAATGTCCATCACAACCTCCTCATAATTGAGCATGGTATGGAATTCGATTGATTTTGTCAATCGAAAAATTGAAAATCTTAATAACTGGATTGAATTATTGAATGAGGCCCGGCCCCAGAGCGCCTTTTTATCACGTGGCAACACGGGAAACCCGTACCGGATAATCAGTTACCAAGATGGGTGATAATGCGAGACCACGGGGTTATTCCCAGACCCCCGGAATCCGCTGGCCGCACTGGGGACACCTGCCGCCCTCCAGCCGCTGCCGGCGGACGAGGAACCCGGTCCGTTCCACCACGGCGAACCCGCACTGGTGGCAGTAGGTGTTCTCGGCGGGGTTGCCGGGCACGTTTCCCAGGTAGACGTAGTGCAGCCCCTCGGCGTCGCCGATCTCCTTGGCCCGCTCGAGGGTCTTGACGGGCGTTGGGGACAGGTTCTTCAGCAGGTAGTCGGGATGGAAGCGCGTGAAGTGCACCGGCACGTCCGGGCCGAGGGCCGACCCGATCCACCGGCAGAGCCGGGACAGCTCCGCGTCGCCGTCGTTCAGGGTGGGCACCACCAGGTAGACGATCTCCACCCAGGTTCCCTGCTCGCGCATCGTCACGAGGCCGTCCAGAACCGGCTGCAGCTCGCCGTCGACGATGTCCCGGTAGTAGTCCTCGGTGAAGGCCTTCAGGTCCACCTTGATGGCGTCCACCTGGGCGCACAGCTTCCGGAGCGGTTCGGTCAGGATGTAACCGCCGGTGACGACCACGTTCTTCAGACCTGCCCGCCGCCCTGCAGCCGCGGCGTCGAGCATGTACTCGTAGAAGACCACCGGCTCGCCATAGGTGTAGGCGATCGAGGAGCACCCGTGCCGCCTGGCCAGGGTCGCCACCTCGGCCGGCGGCAAAAAGATGCTGCGCACCTGCTCGGGCCGGGCCTGACTGATCTGCCAGTTCTGGCAGAACTTGCAGTTGACGTTGCAGCCGGCGGTCGAGAGGGAGAAGGAAAGCGTGCCCGGCTGGAAGTGGAAGAACGGCTTCTTCTCGATGGGGTCCGCATGATACGTGCAGGGCCGCGAGTGGACGATCGTGTAGTAGGTCCCGCCCCGGTTCTCGCGGACACCGCAGTAGCCGCGCTCCCGATCATCGATCAGACACTCCTTGGGGCAGAGCTTGCACCTGATCTTCTGGTGGGGGAGCTTCTCGTAGAACTGGGCCTCGGCCACGAACCGGTCGTCCTGGCCGGAGACCTGGCCGAACGCAGGGCACACGGCCGTCCCGGGCCCCATCAGCCCGCTGCCGGCGCAGGCCAGGGCGGCCGATACCGCGGCGCTCCGCTTCAGGAAGGAGCGCCGGTCCAGCTCGTCGGCCAGGGGGGAATCCGGCAGGGCCGAGTCGATGAGGTCGGCCGGGCTTTTCCGGTCGCCGGTGGGTAACTGCGGGCCGGACATCTAGGTCACCACCTCGATCCGGTCGGGGTCGTTGGTTCCCAGCCTGTGTCGCTGGTCGGCGGCGGTGGCGATGTACGTCGGTTCCCTGCCGACTTCCTTCAGCGGGGGCAGGCCCTTCTTGGCCCGTTTCTGCTCGATTATCTGCCACCCAATGTAATCGAGGGCCACCGGATCCGCGCCCGCGAGGAGCCCGTTGTACGGCCAGGCCCAGTGCGGCATGAACGGCGGTCCGCCCTCGTACTGGGCGCAAATCGCGTCGCAGATCGTCAACCTGACCTTCCGGCGGATCGGGGGCAGCATGAAGACGTCGGCGACGTAGGGGTCGCCGACGCTCAGGTGATACTTGTTCGGGTTGTGGATGGCGCCGAACAGGTTCTTCAGGGCCATCGTCATGCCGACGATGCCGTGGTCCTTCAGCACCGGCAGGTTGATCACCGCGTCGCAGACCTGCGAGAGGGTCTTGCAGACCAGGCTGCCGGCCCTGCCGAAGGTGGCCAGCTCGGGCTCGAAGCCGAGCACCTCGTTGCCGAGGCGGCGCACCCCGGGGCCGCGCACGTTGATCGCGAAGCCGGCGTCCTCCAGGTCGCTGTTCTGCCGGTCCCAGATCAGGATGTCCCGGGCCTTGATGCCTGCCTGCTGCAGGCGTTCGCAGATCGCGTCGACCAGCTCGATGGTGGTGGACAGCCCCCGCCCGGCCAGGCAGTTGACCTTCAGGCCCACCACCTCGCCGGGCCTGACCACCTGGCGCCAGGCCTGGACGGGATCGTCCCGGTCGAACAGGGACTGGACGGTGCGGTCGAGCAGTTTCAGCAGGCGGTCGGAGTCGGGGCCGGCGCCGCGGGGACGTAGATCCGGGTCGCGCGAGACGACGACCCGCGACTTCCCGGCGCCGGGCGCCTCGGCCCGGGCAGCCGGCAGACCCGCCGGCCCGCCGAGCAGGGCCGACCCGCCCAGGGCGAGGCCGGTCTCGAGGAATCTCCGCCGGTTTATCATCTGCTCGTCCCTCGCCCTGGCCGGGTCACTCCAGGGGCAGGTACAGGACCCTGATCCGGATCTCCGGCTGGTCGGGCAGGTCGGTGTGGATGCGCAGGGTCCCGGAGACACGGCCGTCCTGGCCAGGGCGGCCCGCCTGGCCCGGGGCCAGGGCCGTGCCCCGGAGGTGGATCAGGGTTTCCCGGTTAGGCGTGACCGTCTCCACGGTGGCGGTGAGGTCGGGGATATCGATCTCGGCGCCCGTGATCCTGAACTCGATGTCGTCTACAGTGGCGGTGACGGTGACGGTCTCGTCCAGGGCCTGTCCCGGGGCGACGCGCCCGAAGTGCACCAGGCCCCGGTCGGCGCTCAGGTCTCCCCGCACCAGCAGCCTGATGGTGAAGTCGACCGAGGGCATCGCGGGGACGTTGGTGCGCAGGCGAATGACCTCGTTGTATTGCGCCGGCAGCAGGTCGTCCCGGGTGGTCACCGTCAGCACGGTCCGCTGCGGGTCGCCGCCGGCGCCGTTGGCCAGCTCGACCTGCATCACGTCCCGGTCGTACTGCTCCGCCTCGACCATCAACTCGGGCACGTCCTCGGTGGTAAAGGTGGCCGTCGCCGTCCAGCTCTCTCCCTTGCGCAGGTTGTTGTGGAACAGGTAGCGCTTGGGGGGATCGAAGTAGATCGGCACGTGGACGTGAGCGGCCAGGGACACCTCGAGCTCCGGCACGGCCGGGTCGTTCGAGAAGATGAGGAGGCTCTTGACCTGGGGGCCGGCGAACTTCTGGCTGTTGAAGGTAACCTGCACCGGAATCGCGGCCCCCGGCGCCAGGGCGGAGCGCGGCAGCTCGGTGGCGGTGCAGCCGCAGGTGGCCCTGACCTCGTGGATGTGCAGGGTGTCGGTGCCCGCGTTCCGGATGACGACCTCACCGGGGCGGCTCTGCTGCTGCTCCATCCGGCCGAAGTCGAGGGTGTCCGGCTCGACCTGGATCACCGGGCCGGTGCGGCCGCCCGCCCCCGTACCAGGATCCCGCTGACACCCGGCCACGAGGACGAGCACCGCGAAAGCGAGCCAGCAACCGGTTTTCCGCACGGCTTGCTCCTCCGCTCAGGACCGGATCGTGTACTTGACGCCCACCTCGATCTCCGCCTGGTCCGGCAGGTCGGTGAAAATCAACAGGCGGCCCAGGATCCGGCCGCCGGATTCCTTCGCCGCCGGTGAATCCGCCGCGATCGCGGCGCCACGGATGTGGATCCGCGTTTCCTCGTTGGGCTTGACCTCCTCGATCTCCACCGAGAGGCCGGGCAGATCGATCTCCGCCCCGGTGACCCGGAACTCGACGTCCCCCGCCTGCGGCGTGACGACCACGGTATCGTGCATCTGCTGGCCAGGCTGGACTATCCCGAAGGATACCAGCGTCCGGTCTGTCTTCAGGTCGCCCAGCTGCTCGACCCGCAGCGCGAAATCCATCTTCGGCATCGTCTCGACGTTCGTCTCCAGCATGATCGTCCCGCGGTACATGCCGGGGGCGAGGTCCGGCACGGTGGCCACCCGCAGCAGGGATTTCTGCGGGTCGCCGTCCACACCGTTTTCCACCTCGATCTTCACGACCTCCGCGTTGTACTCCGTCGGTTCCACCTTCAGCTCCGAAACCTCCTCGGTGGCGAGGACGATCTCGCGGGTCTCGATCCGGCCCTTGAGGATCCTCCTCATGGCGATGATGCGTCCCGGGGGATCGGGCCTGATCGGCACCAGCACGTCGGCCAGGACGGAGACCTTGTACTGCTCCGTCTGGGGATCGTCGGTGATGACATAGATGAGCTTGTTCTGAGGGCCGCCGAACTGCTTGCTGTGGAACTCGATCTGCAGGGGGGCCGATTCGCCCGGCGCCAGCTCGTCGACTGCCAGATCGACGACGGTGCACCCGCAGGAAGGGTGGATCTTCTTGATGTGCAGGATGTCCGAGCCAATGTTCTTGACGAGGACCTCCGCGGTGCGGGTCTGGTTCTGGGGCATCGGACCGAAGTCGACGGTGTCCGGCTCGACGATCACCATCGGGCCCGAGCTCTCCAGGCCGCGCACGGGGGGTGGCGGCAGGTTTTCCGCCTCCTTGTCGGTGTCTTGCTGGCAGCCCGCCGCCGCCAGGATCAAGATGAAGATCCAGAGCCAGGGGTAACTCTTCAGCACGATTCTGTCCTCCTGAGGGGGCTGTCGCAGTTGCCGGAAAACCCTTCTACCGGGTCGAGGGTCAGGAGTTTCACCTTGCCCGAATTATTCATGAATGGCCTACTGCGGCTGGTCAAATGCCCGCCAGAACCCGTGTTCTGCTTCGCTTCGCGAAGCAGCGCTTCGCGATGACTCGGATCGGCTCGGTCAACGCACCGCTGCGGGTACGCCTCCCTCGCCGATCCTTGCGAGGCCGTGTTCTGGCGAGTTTTTTCCTCACCCTCGCTACGGCCATTCATGAACAATCCGGGCTCAGACCAATGTTAGCGGAAAACCCGGCGCCCTCCAAGGCCGGGGCGAGGACCGGACCGGGAGGACCGGGGTATTCATTTCACTAGCGCCAGCTTGAGTTGGCTTGCCGGCCGGCCGTCGATCTCCAGGCGCGCGAGGTAGGACCCGGCTGGCAGATCGACCGCATCCCACCGTACAACCCGGGGGCCGGCAGGGAGCGTGCCCTCCAGCAACGAGGCCACCCGGCGCCCCCGCAGATCGAAGACGGTAAGACGGACCTCTGCTTCCCGTTCCAGGGCGAAGCTCAGCTCGATGCCGGGGTTGAAGGGGTTGGGCGATCCCTTCAGGGCGACCGCGGCGCGGAACCGGCCGGGAACGCCGGTCACCATGTCCCCGACCTCGACGCTGTAGCTGCTGGTCCCACTGAGATTGACGTTGGCCACGGAGATGACCACTTGCTCGTAGCCGAAGGCGTCGTGGAACTGGAGGAAGAAGTCGTTGGCGGTGTCCAGCGACGGCCAGTGCACCAGGGTGGGCTTGACCGGGTCGATCGCCATCACGGCCACCCGGAAATCCCGGCCGTCCTGGCCATTGAAGCCGATGGTTGGCTCGCCGGCGAAGTAGACCAGGCGGATGTAGTCGTTGGCGAGGTTGGCGACCGTGCCGTTCACCGATCCCGGGTAGCTGGTGAAGGTACGGAAGGGAAAGAAGGGCGGCATGGTCTCGCCGTGGTAGCCGTACTGGCCGTCCGGCACGCTGGTGTCGTCGATGAAGTTCGCGACGGTCCAGTCACCGAACACGTCCTCGGTCGTGACCGAGTACCCCAGTCCGTCGAGGGTCAGCTGGTAGCTGTACATGCCGTTCATCGGTTCGGCCACCACGTTCCGGACCAGCGGTTGCCCGCCGTACTGCTCGAAGACATAGAGCGTCCAGAGGTAGGTCTGGATGTAATCCGCCCAGTCATTGCCCCACTGGGTCAGGCTGTTGTCGGGGTTGTTGGGGAAGCTGGTGATGACGTCCGGGTGGCCGAAGAGCCACATGGCCAGCTCGGCGAGTCCCTCGTTCAGCCACGTGGTCTCGTTGGTGTCGTAGTTGAAGTGGATCAGGTGCTCGAACTCGTGGGCCGCCACCCCGAGCATGTAGTCGCTGGCGGGATCGTAGCTGTCGGTGGCCAGGTAGACCACGTCCGCCTCGTTGCTCGCCCACGGCTGCGAACCGTCCGGGAACTGGTCGTAGACCCAGAAGTACCCGTCGGCCGCGATGTTGAAGCGGTAGTAGAGCAGGAAGATCCGGTCCAGGCCGTCCAGGGGGTTGGGCGGATCCCCGAAGTGGAAGGTGTTCAGATCCCAGATGCCCTGGGTCGGGAAGCTGCCAACGCTCTGGTTCTCGAAAAAATCAACGATCCGGTCCACGTCGGTCTGGTTGATCGAGATATTCCATTCGTCGTCGTCCACCACGATGTAGCAGTTGTCACCCATCCCGCGCACGGTACAGGGCTTGAGGTTGGCGACGGGCATGCCACCGAGATCCCAGATGTACCAGTCCCAGGTATCTCCGACCTGGGGATCGGGGGGCGGGGTCCGTCCCTGGGTGCGGCTGGGAAACCACCGGCCCTCGGCCTGCAACCGGGCTGCGATGGCTCGGGGATCCTCCGTCGGGCGAGGCAGCCGGGGGTAGAGGCAGCGGGTGGCGGCCGCGAGATCGGGCCAGGCCAGGCAGAACAGGCAGGCCAGGGCCAGCGAGGCGCTGAGGATACGAGCCCGCAGGGGGCTAGTCTGGCGGGCAGCAGGGCAGTTCATGCTGGGTTCCCTTCCTGGAATCGTCTCCGGTGGGTAATGGTGGCACATGGGGCGGCATTATAGCAAAAAAACCCTGTTCCGGTCCGAAATTCCGAGAACTCCCGACCGCGAACCGGAGGGCGCCGCTCCCGCCCCCCGGTCGATTCGGGGTTGTCTCTCCCGACCCAGTGCCCTACAACGAAGCGGGGGAAACGGACCGGCGGGCGAACCGCCCGGGGAAGGGGCTGACGATGAAACGGAGCTTGATAATCAGTGGGCTGATGCTTGTGGCCGTGGTCTGCGCGGCCGGCGGGATTGCCTCGGGCCAGGCCGAGGGCGATGCGCTCGACGAGGCGCTGGCCCTGGTCGGCATGCAGCGAGCGGATCTGGGCTGGGAGCCCAAGGGGTGGTGGCCGCGCTATCCGGAGGTGACATACAAGCTGCGCAGCTTCGACCGGCTGTTCGCCGCGCCGCTGGAGAACATCACCTACGCCCGTGCCCTGGCCGCCACGGCGGCTTTGCACCTCGATCCGGAGAACCTCGACCAGAAGGAGAACCGCGGCGGGGGTCAGCTCTTCCAGGCGGTCCAGCGGCTGGGCATCGATCCCCGGTACGGCGGTTTCCGCGGCTACAGCACCAACCTGACGGCGCCGCTGACGCCGCTGGACGAGGCGATCCTGCAGCTGACGCGGCAGGCAGGCCGCCCCACCGAGTTCATCACCTTCGGCACCGAATCGCCCTATCCGCTGCCCGCGAGGGACCTGGCCAGGCTGGTCGAGGTCCTGCCCGCCGAGGTCAGCGAAATCCTGGGCCAGCTCGTCCTGAACGTCGTCGACGCCTACCGGTGGGCCGAACTGACCTGGCGGCAGGTCGACGCCGCGGACCGGATCGTCGTCGCGACCAGGTACAACCTGGGCGAGGAGCTGATCGACGCCCTCGACTACTGCCCCCAGGTGGACGACGTGGCCCGCGTCTGGGACGAGGCGAGCCTGTGGTACGCCGCCCAGAAGTGCGTATCGGCCCTGGATGTGGCGCGCGAGGCGTACGCGGCCCTGGAGCTCAAGAAAACACCCGTCTTCGCCATCGACTGGGAATCCCCCTGGGGCTGGCTGCGGTTCCGGGGCGGGGGCAACGACGCGCTGGACGGGGAGAACGCCCTGCTGGTGGTCGACCTCGGCGGTGACGACATCTACACCGGCGGCGTGGCGGCCGCCACCGCCACCCGCCCGGTGGGGCTGCTGCTGGATATGGCCGGGGACGACACCTACGTCGCCGAGGTGCCGGCCCAGGGCGCCGGGATGACCGGCGCCGGCATCCTGCTGGACGTCGCGGGCAACGACAGCTACGAGGCGCGGCACTACGGCCAGGGCGCCGGGCAGTTCGGCCTCGGCGCCTGCATCGACCTGGCCGGGAACGACACCTACTTCACCAGGTACAGCGGCCAGGGCTGCGGGTACTTCGGCAGCGGGCTGCTGCTCGACGCCGCCGGCTACGACCGGTACACCCTCTACGCCGAGGGGCAGGGCTTCGGCGGCGGCGGGGGCGGCGTCGGCATCCTGGCCGACCGCAGCGGCGACGATCACTACACCGCGGTGCGCGAGCACACCGTGACCGGGCGCCCCTCGTATCACTCGCCCGAGCTGGACGTCTCGGTCAGCAACGCCCAGGGCTGCGGGATGGGACGGCGCGGCGACGGCGCCGACGGTCACAGCTGGGCCGGCGGGCTGGGCGCCCTGCTCGACGGCTCAGGCGACGACGTCTACGTGGCGGGCAACTGGTCGCTGGGCACCGGCTACTGGTTCGGCATCGGGATCCTGCACGACGGCGACGGCGACGACGAGTACCACGGCGTCACCTGGAGCCAGGGCACCGGCGCTCACTTCTGCATCGGCGTGCACGTGGACGAGGCGGGCGACGATCTGCACCTGGCCGAGGAGAACTCCCGGCTCAGCCTCGGCATGGGGCACGATTTCACGATCGGCATCCTGCTGGACATCGCCGGCAACGACCGGTACAGCGTCGATGCGACCGGCCTGGGCTACTCCCTGAACCGCAGCGTGGCGCTGCTGATCGACACCGGCGGCGACGACACCTACCGGACCAAGGAAATCCCGCGCCCCGGTTACGCCGAGAACAGCGCCAGCTTCCGCTCGCGGCCCGGGGTGGGGACCTACTTCGCCGACACCTCGTCGCTGGGACTGTTTCTCGACATCGGCGGCGAGGACGGTTACGAGGGCGAGCCCTGGCAAGGAGTGACCAACGACGGCCAGTGGCTCGATCCGCCCGAGGCGCCCAACTGGCAGGATCGGAACTTCAGCGTCGGGGTGGACCGCTCGGCAGGGGAAATCGACTTCACGCCGGTGCCGACTAAAAAACCCGGCCGGTAACCGTAGGGTCCGAACCCCTCAGGGACCGGCCGCATCCCAGGAGGCATCTTCACCCGGGCAGTTGCCCTTTCTTCTCATCGGCCTGGCGGGACCGGGCTGCGATCCGACAATCGAGGTCAGGTCTCCGCGGATTCGGGCGAATAGGGAGGAAAGATCTGCAGATCGAGGGGGTGCGCTCATGGAGAAGAAAGAGCGTCGTGGCGGCGGGGATCGCCGGACGGGCCAGGATCGCCGGAAGTTCCGGGATCCCAATTACAAGGGGCACGAGCGCAGGAGCGGAGTGGACAGGAGGACCGGGAAGGACCGTCGGAAGTCCTGATCACGGTCACCTGCCTTCCCGATCCAGGCCTGGCTTGAAGATGGCTATGAAGGCCCCGGTCGGATCGACCAGGACCGCGAACCGCCCGAGGCCCGCCACGTCGGTGGGCGGGTGATGCACCTTGCCGCCCAGTTTCTCTGCCCGGGCTGCGGTGGCGTCCACATCCTCGACCGATACGTAGGGCAGCCAGGCCGGCGGCGTGTCGGCGTCCTCGGGCGCCAGCATCATGCCGGCCTCTTCCTTGGCGCCGCGCCGGTAAAGCCAGTAGGTGCCCAGCTCGCCCAAGTCCTGCTCGCCTACCGCCCAGTCGAACAGTTCGGAGTAGAACTGCCTCGCTTCCTGGGGGCTCGTGGTCAGCAGCTCGTTCCAGCAGAAATGGCCGGTCGTCGGCGGGTCCTCCGCCTCGGGCATCGCCTCGCCCGCGAAGGTGAACGGTGAGATGGTTGCGCCTTGGGGGTCCTTGATCACTGCGAAACGGCCGACGCCGGGGATGTCCCGGCCGGCCACGAGGACCGCAGCGCCCATCTTCCGGGCCTTCTCCACGGTGATGTCCACGTTGGGCACGGTCACGTAGGCTATCCAGTGCGAGGTCCGCTGGTTCTCCTTCTTCAGGGGGACCATGCCGCCCAGGCCCTTCTGGCCGGCCAGCCACATGGTGTAAGGGCCGGGCTGGGGCAGGGCGTCGTCGCGGGTTCCCCAGCCGAACAGCCGGGTGTAGAAGGCCTTCGATTTTTCCGGGTCGCTGGTCCGCAGGTCGTACCAGACGAACCGTCCCTTGGTGGGCAGACTGGATTCCGGCATGGCGGATCTCCTTCCGCGGGCTCGGCGGAGATTACCCCGATCTTCTGGCCGCGGAGCGGCAGCGGAATCCAGGCGCGAAGATCGGACCCGGGCTGGGCCCGGACGGGACGGGGGAGGTCAGGGTACGGGTCGCCGCAGTCGGTGTCAATTGCGGGGTGCGGGCCAGGCGCGGGCAAAAACGAACCCTCCCGGCCACGAGGCCGGGAGGGGCTGATGGTGACGGGTTGGTAGTGGCGGCTATTTCAGCATCGTCATCTTCCTGGTGAGGGACTCTTCCCCGCGGTTCAGGCGGTAGAAGTAGACGCCCGACGAAAGGGGATGGCCGTTTTCGTCGGTGCCGTCCCAGACGGCTCGGTGCGGTCCGGCCGGGCGCAGGCCGCTGTCGAGCACCCTGACCAGGCGGCCGGCCAGGTCGAAGATCTCCAGGCGTACCTCGCTCTCCCGGTCGAGACGGTACTCGATCTCGGTCTTCGGATTGAAGGGGTTCGGCACGTTCCGGCGCAGCACCAGCTGCGGCGAGGGCAGTCCGCCCGCGCCGGTGGATCCAGGCAGCAACCAGTCCAGGACCCGTTCCATGACCAGGTTCCGGTCCGTGGCGTTGTTGATGGCCTCGTAGCCGAAGGCGAAGTAGACCACCTTGTGCACCCCGGTGTCGGCCTTGATGGCCGCGTTCCGGGAGGCATCGTAGGTGAAGATGGTACTCGCCCCGGAGCCGTAGGGATCGATGTCGCTGGGATAGTCCTGGTTGTTGGCGCCGTCCCCGCCCGAGATGACCAGGGAGATACCGTCGCTGACCGGATCCCCCGCGACCCCCTCGAGGGTGTAGTCGTTGGTGTCGTCGTTGATGTAGTTGGCGTGCAGGTAGGTGCGGTACCAGGCGTAGGCCGCTCCGCCCTGATCGTTCAGGTCCCAGCCGATGTCCTGACCGGACATGAACAGGTTGCCGCCGCCGTCGAGGTAGGCGCCGAGGGCGTCGCGGTCGTCGGCGTCCAGGGAGGGGAAGGCCCAGCCCACGTTCCACACTACGGCGTCGAAGTTGGCCAGGACGGTGCCGCTGACGGCGGCCGAGCCGCGATCCCAGATCGCATAGCTGTGGCCGGTGGCCGCGATGGCGGGAGCGAAGTACTGGGTCTCGTAGTCCTCCGCGCCGTCGTCGTCGACCAGGAGGATCTCGGTGTCGGCGGTGATCACCGAGTAGGAGAGGGAGCGGTCGTCGGTGCGGTTGCCCTGCGAGTGAATGACCAGGTCGACACCCCCGTAGCCGGTGCCGCCGGTCTCGACGACCACGTTGTAGATGGCCCGCTCGCCCGGAGCGAGGGTCACCTGCAGGCTCGTGTAGCTGCCGACGCCGTCGCTGATCCAGGCGTTCCAGCCGCCCGGCAGGTCGGTCATGTCGAGGGTCAGGTCGTAGGTGTCGGCCGCGTCGCCCACGTTGAACAGGGCGAAGTCGTCGAACTGGTGGGCACCCGAATCCACGACCACCCGGTCACCCAGGGAGTAGTAACGGAAGGCGTAGTCGCCGGCCGGCACCGAGTTGCAGGACTGCAGGACCAGCTTGTCCGAATCCCGCTGGACCATGGCCACGATTCGCATGTTGGCCGCCATCCAGCCCTGGCCCTGCGGGTCCCAGCTGAAGGGCAGGTGAAGCGACTGGGTCTGACCGGCCGTGTCGATGGTGAGGGCGGTCTGCGGCAGCATGTCCCGCAGGACATCATGGTAATAGGAGCCGCTGTAGTAGAGGTTGTCCTCCACCAGGAAGACCCGGATGTAGGTGCCGGAGATGTCGGCGATGTCGTCGTCCAGCTCGACCTCGATGTCCACGTAGGGCGACAGCATGTCGAGGCTGTAGTCGGTGATCGCCAGCTCGACCGGGGTGGCCGACGGCAGCAGCGACTGGACGATGGCGTCGTACGGCTCGCCGCTTATGACGTCGGTGCCGGCGCCCACGTTGTAGATCGTGCCTTGCCAGACCAGAGTCGGTAAGCCGGAGATTCCGTAGTAGGAATGGCGGGCGTCGGAGTCGGGGCAGCCGAGGCCGCCGCTGGTCCCCATGTACTTGATAGTGTTGAACTCAACACTGTCGTACCGGCTGGACATCACTGCCAGGCCCGAGTACGCGCGAGAACAGTAGCCTCACCAGGTGGCCGCGCCCAGCTCGGCCGTGACCGTGCGGGGAACCAGGGCGAAGGCCGGCGCGGCCGTGAGCATGACCAGCAGCAGGGCAAGAGCGATTCTCCAGGTGGTCATCGAGTTCCTCCAGGGTTGGACCGGCAGCCAGAACAAACGAATCCGGCAAGCGCCGGTGGTCGCCGGCGGTGCCGGAACCGGGTTCGCACCCCGGTCGTGGCCGCTCGAGGCCGGGCCGGATCAAACGAATCGTGCAACGGAGGTAATTATACCACATCGGAAAGATGTGGTTTTTGAATAATCGAGCCTAGTCTCTGTCTGAAAAACCTCTCCCGTCGCCATGCGCGTCTGGCGGGCCCGATCTCTTCGTTGCGGATTCTCGCCGTAGGTACGGCTACGCCTGCGAATCCGCGCCTCGACCTCGGGCCCGCCAGACGCACCTGGCTCGGTCCGAGGTTTCTCAGACAGAGCCTAGTCTCCCCGGATCCCGGGCCCGAACCTGCGATTGCGGATGAACTCGAACTGGACGGTTTCCACGCAGAAGAGGGAATCCAGGCGGTCGCGGTAGGGTGCCACCGAGGCCATGACTGCCGCCGGCAGACGGTTTTGCCAGGGCAAGCGCTCGGGATCTTCCTCGAGGGCCTGAATCTCGATCCGGAGCGCCTGGATGTGGTGCTGGCGGGTCTGGAACGCCTCGCTGGTTCCACCCTCCACCGGTAGCGACTCCAGCCCGGCCAGCTGGTTACGCAGCATGCTGCGCAGGGCCTTCCGCGCCCGGGCGGAGACGTGCAGGGGCCTAGGCGCCTCCCGGTCGCCCGCCGGTGAAGGTCGCAGGAAATGGGAGTAGGCGAGCACGTAGATGTAGGTGTACTCGCCGCGTCCCATGCCGGCCTCCTGCAAGGCCTCGTTCCGGGCGCGGAAAAACTCTCTCATCCCCGTCCCCAGGCCGAAGACCTGCCTGGTGACCCGCCAGAAAGCGCCCAGGATTTCCATCCGGGGGGGATCCTCGAGGTCGTCGAGCTCCTCGAGCCCTTCCATCGCCCCCTCGAAGGCCTGGAACCGGCCGCACTGTTCCATCAAGCGGCGGCGCACCTCGAGGAAGGTTTCCATCCGGTCAGCGGGAACGGCCCCGTCGGCGGCAGGAGTGAAGTCGGCCAGTTCGCCGAATTGGGCGTCGAGCGCCTCGCGGGTCTCGATCGCCCCACGGAAGGGTCTCAGCACGAAGAGGGAACCGCCGGCCATCAGGAGGATGCCCAGGGCGATAACGACCCCACAGCCGATCAGGCAGCCCTTGCGCCACTGCTTCCCGGTCGATTCCGGCACTGATCGGTCCTCTGGCTGGGTGCTCATGGCCGACGACGGGGTTCCTACGCACCGGGTGGGTTTCGGTTGCCCGGGTCGGCCTGGGGTGGTGGCGCCGGTTGCGTGGGTTGCGCCGGCGGCTCGCTCTGTTAAGCTGAATCCGATTTCCGACCGAGCCAAACCAGCGGAGGAGACCCGGATGGATGCAGAGACCTTTCGCCACCATGCCCACGATGTGGTCGACTGGGTGGCCGATTACCTCGAGGACAGCGAAAAATACCCGGTTCTGCCGCAGGTGGCGCCGGGTGATATCCGCCGCCAGCTGCCCGGGGCTCCCCCGCAGGCGGGGGAACCGATGGAGAAGATCCTCGCCGATTTCCGGCAGGTCATCCTGCCCGGGGTGACTCACTGGAACCACCCCCGGTTCTTCGCCTACTTCCCGGCCAACAACAGCGGGCCCTCGATCCTGGGCGAGCTGCTGTCGGCGACGCTGGGCGTGAATGCCATGCTGTGGCAGACCTGCCCCGCGGCCACCGAGCTGGAAGAGGTGGTCCTGGACTGGCTGCGGCAGCTGCTGGGTCTCCCGGCAGGTTTCCGCGGGGTGATCCAGGACACCGCCTCCACCGCGACCCTCTGCGCCCTGGTCTGCGCCCGGGAGCGGTTGACCGGCTCCGAGGTGAACCGCCGGGGGTTCCAGGAACTCGGGCGGGGCGGCGCCCTGCGGATCTACAATTCCCGCGAGGCACACTCCTCGGTCGAGAAGGGGGCGAAGATCGCCGGGTTCGGAGCCGAGAACGTGGTCGCGGTGGACGTGGACGACAAGCTGGCATTGGATCCGGCCGATCTCGAGCGACGGATAGCGTCGGACCGCGCCGCGGGGCGGCGGCCCTGCTGCATCGTGGCCACGGTGGGGACGACCTCGTCGACGGCCGTCGATCCGGTGGCCCCGGTCGCCGAGATTGCCCGGGAACACGGCCTGTGGTTACACGTGGACGCCGCCCTGGCCGGCAGCGCGGCCATCCTGCCGGAGAAGCGCTGGCTGCTGGACGGCGTGGACCGGGCCGACTCCTTCGTCTTCAATCCTCACAAGTGGCTGTTCACGAACTTCGACTGCTCGGCCTACTTCACCAGCGACGTCGGGACCCTGATCGGGGCGATGTCGATCCTGCCGGAGTACCTGCGGACCGACCAGGGCGAGGAGGTGAGCAACTTCCGCGACTGGGGCATCCCGCTCGGCCGAAGGTTCCGGGCGCTCAAGCTGTGGTTCGTCCTGCGGAACTTCGGGGTGGAGGGCCTGCAGGCACGCCTGCGCGACCACATCGCCTGCGCCGAGGAGTTCGCCGGCTGGATCGACGCGGCCGAGGACTTCGAGCGGCTGGCGCCGGTGACCGTGAACACGATCTGCTTCCGGTATCGTCCCCCGGCCGCAGCGGGCGAGCCGGAGCTGGAGAGGCTCAACAAGGCGCTACTCGAAGAGGTCAACCGATCCGGCCGGATCTACCTGACCCACACCAAGCTGGATGGACGCTACACCTTGCGCCTCTGCGTCGGGCAGACCCTGACTCGACGGCGCCACGTGGTGGAAGCCTGGGAGTGCATCCGTGGCACGAGGGTGGTCCGGGGCTCACCCGGCGTTGACGGGCAGGGCGGGTAACCTCCTGTCAGCGCGCTCGTGCAACAGCCGGTGACAGCTCGAACAGAGCACGATCAGGTTATCCAGGTCGTTTCCGCCCCCTCGCTCTCTTGGAACCCGGTGGTGAACCTCCAGGAAATGCCGGTGATGGCAACCGGGCATCTGGCAGCAGTGCTTGGCCCTGGCCAGCGCTTGCCTTCGCTTCGCCGGCGGGATCGTTGACCTGTTTCTGTTGTCCGGCCCCAGGACCTGCGCGTCACAGAGCGCCGCCGCCAGCGCCGCTTTGCCCAGCCGCCGCTCTCCCCGGCTCGTCGCCACGTGGGCTCGTTTGCACCTATCACATTGGTAAATGATTACCTGATACAGACTTGTTGCATTGCCACGTGGCACGCCGGCCCCATCCGGGGTTTCCGCCAGGTCAGCCAGGGCAGCAAGGACCAGCTCCTCCAGGCCGTCTTGCCTACCTGATTGTTTCCTGATCTTCTCCAGCAAAGCCCCCCACCGCGCGAACTGCTCCGGACTGAAACGAAGGTTCACCGAGATCGGTACCTCGACCTCCTCCTGTTTTCCCATATTCAGCGCCTGCTGGCCACCGTTGCGGCGGACCTTCGCCCGCTTCACCTTCTTCTCCAGTTCCCGATTGCTGGACCGGCGAGCCTCCGTCACCCACCACTTTTCTGTCCTTGGCGTGGCCACCTTGGCTACCTCTCGGGCTTTCGTCCAAGGGATCTCGCCCAGGGTCACCGCCTCACGCAACACGGGCAGCTCTTCCATAACCCCAGCGAGGCGGACGAACTGGGCGGTCTTGTTCTGCGAGAAGCCCAGCGATTCAGTGGCGTACATCTGGAGTGAGGAGTGGCCCAGTTCGCGGTAGAGCTTGCGGTGAGCGATCTCGCTGAACCAGAGGAGAGCGTTTTTCTCGGCGCGCTGCAGCTCGACGAGGGCGTCTTTCAGTCTGGTGTGTACTTCGGCGGCGGACAGACCGGAAACGAAGACGGACATCTTAGTTACCTCCGTGTAGGAAAACCCTGGAAGGAAAAATGTACCGGGAAAGGCAAGAAATATGCTAGAAACCGGCGGGCCCCGCAAGCCCTAACCCGCTGAAATTAAGGAAAATACCACGACACTCCGGCGCGGTTCTTGCGCCGAAAAAATACAACCTGCCAACGCGGGTTGACACGAAGCCGCCCCGGGGTAACGGGCGATTACATCCCCCACAGATGACTGGTGTCGACCGGCTTCCCCTGCAGCTTCAGATAATAGAAAAGCTGGGCCTTGTGCTGCTTCACGTGCTCGACCATCTGCAGCAGG
Organism: uncultured Fibrobacteraceae bacterium; assembly: GCA_964484595.1. GTDB lineage: Bacteria > Krumholzibacteriota > Krumholzibacteriia > LZORAL124-64-63 > LZORAL124-64-63 > CAZAHC01. Next base: position 17,549 of record CAZAHC010000025.1, read on the forward strand.
CGGTGCCCGAGGATCATCTCGGTCGGGTCCCACGGCATCGGGGTCGGCTTGGTGGCCAGGTCCTCCTCGCTGCAGGAGGCGACCATCTCCAGCGAGAGCTGCCGGTCCTTCTCCAGCTCCTGTCTGGCCTCGGCCACGCTGCCGATCGTGGACATCTTCTCCGCCGGGGGCAGCATGTCCTCGGGCGATGTATCGCTCGGGACCTTCTCGTCGAGCATTCCCCGGTCACCGGTGACGATCCACTTGCAGGCGGCCCCGCAACCTTCGGCCAGATGCTTCAGGAGCTGCCCCGTGGTCATCCAGTTGGTGCCGGTTTCGGGTTTCCAGTCGAGGGCGTCGTCGTCGACAAGGTCCATCAGGCCCGCCGTCACCTTGTATGCCGATTCGATCTCGCGCTTCAGCAATCCGCTCCAGCTCATGACCTCTCCTTTGGATATTCCTCAAGGCTTCGCGTCGAGGCTGGCCCACATGTACCAGCAGCCGAGGGACCGGTACGGTCGCCACTTCTCGCCCATCTCCGTCAGCTCGGCGGGGGTCGGGGCGGCAGGAAGACCGTACGCCTTGCCGGCCGCGTTGCGCAGGCCGAGATCGTCGATCGGCAGCACGTCCAGCCGGCCGAGCTGGAACATCAGGAACATCTGGGCCGACCAGCGGCCGAGGCCGCGCACCTGGGTGAGCTCGGTGATGACGTCCTCGTCCGACAGGCGAGAAAGGCGGCCAAGAGCGAGGCGCCCGCTGGCCACGTGGGCGGCCAGGTCCCGCAGGTAGGACAGCTTCTGCCGCGAGACGCCAGCGCCCTTGAGCTTCCGGTCGCCGAGGCGAAGCATCTGTCGCGGGTCGGGATAACCGGGGCCGGGGGTGAGGGCGCGGACGCGGCCGGCGATGGTCGCGGCCGCCTTGACCGCCAGCTGCTGGTACAGGATGGTCGACACCAGCTCCTGGTACGGGTCGTCCCTTTCGAGGATGCGGGGCAGATAAGGCCCGGCGCGAGGGATGATCCGACGCACGACCGGATCGATCCGGCGCAGGTGCTCCAGGCCCGCCTCCACCTCGCCGTCGAGCACGAAACCCTCGGCGAACAGCATCCTGGCCTTGGTCACGGTGCCGTCGGGCGCGGAGAAACCGCCCCAGGCGAAGGTGCCGGGCCTGGGGCCGGCCGCCAGGACCCGGTGGCACGGCACCAGCAAGGGGAGCGGGTTTGTCGCCATGGCCCTGCCGACCGCCCGCGCGCCGCCGGGTCGGCCCACCCGCCAGGCTAGCTGGCCGTAGGTAACCACCTTGCCCGGCGGGACCTTGCGCAGGGTCCGGTAGACCCGGCGCGCGAAGTCGGAAACCCCGGCCAGATCGACCGGCACGTCAGTCAGGGGGTCGGGTTTGCCGGCCAGGTGGCGGCGCATCCGGCCGATCACCTGGCGCACCGGCGCCGGGGGTCTCTTGAGCAACGGGCGGTCGGGAGCGTGCCGGACCAGCTCGGCGGCCGCGGCCTCCTCGTCGCGTGCCGGAACGACCAGCCGATCCACGCCGCGGCTGGTCCAGCAGAGACCACAAGGTCCGATCCGGCTGGCGAAGAGGGCGGCTCCCCCGGGGATCTTCTTGAACATGGACGGGCCATCCTCGCTGGGTGGGGGTTTCTGCCGGGGGTGGGTCAGTTTACCCCGGCCGGCCCGGATTGGGTAGCTGATAACCCACGATATGATATGATGCCGGCGACCTTTGCCGCCAGCCGAACGGAGAGCCGCATGTTCAGGATCGCCGAGACCGCCGCGGACATCCTCAAGGCCCACATCGTCCGGGGCATCGTGTTCGTCGAGGAGCAGAGCTGCCCCTACGAGGTCGAGATCGACGAGTTCGAGGACAGCGCCATCCACATCGTGGGCGAGGAAGACGGCCAGCCGATGGCGGCTGGGCGCCTGCGTTTCCTCGGCGAGGTTGTCAAGCTGGAGCGCATCGCCATCCGCAAGGCCTGGCGCGGAAAGGGACTCGGGCACCGGCTGGTCGACTACATGATCGAGGTGGCCCGCGAACGGGGTTACCACCGGTTCAAGATGCACGCCCAGGTTTACCTGTGCGATTTCTACGCCGCGCACGGTTTCCAGGCGCAGGGCGAGGTGTTCGAGGAGGGCGGCATCGATCATTACCTCATGGTGCTGGAGGATCCGCGGTAATGAACACGGCGCTGCTGCTCGCCATCCTGGTAATATTGGGACTGCTCTTCTTTTTCTTCGTGATGAGAGTAATAGCCGCCTTTCTGCGCCGCGTGCTGAAGGACGACGTGGCGCGGCTCACCCGGGGCAAGAACGTGATCCGTCTGGACTGGGGGGCCAACTACTTCGGCCGGCAGGCCGGCGGCCGCGGCCAGGTGCGCGGCAACGGCGCCCTGATCCTGACCGGGCGGGAACTGATCTTCATCCTGGCCTACCCGCGACGCGAGACCGTGATCCCGCTGACCGGGATCACCGGGGTCTCGCTCGCGAGAAGCCACCGGGGCCGGACCATCTTCCAAAAGCTGCTGAAGGTGGAGTTCGCGGCGGAACCAGGGGCGGTAACAAGCGACCCGAATCCCGGCGCCGACGCGATCGCCTGGTCGGTTCCCGATCCCGCCGCCTGGCAGCAGGCCGTCGAGTCGGCCCGGCGGCGGGCCGTCGCGCGATGAAGGTAATATGATGAACGAACCGGCTGCTGATCCGATCTGCTTCGCCCATCGCGGCGCCAGCGGACACGAGCCCGAGAACACGCTGCGGGCGGTGCGGAAGGCCCTGACCCTCGGCGCCCCCTGGATCGAGGTGGACGTGTACGCGGTCGCGGGCGAGGTGCTCGTCTTCCACGACGAAACCCTCGAGCGGACGACCAACGGTGCCGGCCGGCTGCTGGAACAGCCGCTCGACTACCTGCGCTCGCTCGACGCCGGCAAGGGCGAGCAGATTCCCTTCCTGAACGAGGTTCTCGACCAGATCGCCGCCGCCGGCATCAACAT
>CAZAHC010000026.1:0-20369 GCA_964484595.1 uncultured Fibrobacteraceae bacterium
GGATGGGACCCCGGTGGGTGTCCTTGAGCTTGCGCACCGCGAGGAACTCGACGATCCGCTCCTTGACGTCCTCGAGACCGAAGTGGTCGCGCTCGAGGATCTTCTCGGCCCGGCGGAGATCCAGCTTGTCCTGGGAACTGATCCGCCAGGGCAGATCGAGCAGCCAGTCGATGTAGGTCTTGCTGACGGTGTACTCGCTGGCGCCGGGTGACATCCGCGACAGGCGGTCGAACTCGCGATCGGTCGCGGCCTGGACCTTCTCCGGCAGATCCGCTGCGGCGATCCGCTCCTGCAACTCCTCCAGCTCCACCGAGCTCTCGTCGGCGTCACCGAGCTCCCGCTGGATCGCCTTCAACTGCTGCCGCAGGTAATACTCGCGCTGATCCTTGTCGATCGACTTGCGCACTCGGGTCTGGAGCTTCTGCCCCAGCTCGACGACGTCCAGCTCCCTGAGTACGACCTTGGTCAGGATCTGCAGCCGCTTGCGGGGAGAAACCTCCTCGAGGATCTGTTGCTTCTCGGCGACGTCGATTTCCAGGTTGGTGGCAATGAGGTCGGCCAGGCGCCCGGGATCGTCGATGTTCAACACGACGACCTTCAGCTCCTCGGAAAGGTTCTCGCTGGCGTCGATGATCTTCAGGAAGTTGTTGGCCACGCCCCGCATGTAGGCCAGCGTCTGTGAATCCTCCTGCTTCTGCTCGGGCAGGACCTCCACCTCGGCCTTCAGGTAGGGCGTCTTGCCTTGGATCGACACGATCTTACAGCGGGCGATGCCCTGCCCCAGCAACCGCATGCTGCCGTCGGGGAAGCGGAGCATCTTCTGGATCTTGACGGCGGTACCCACGTCGTAGATGAGATCCTCTTCCGGGGTCTCCTCTTCCTCCTCAGTGGGAACCTCACGCTGGGCGAAGGCGCCAAGGATCTTCTCGCCGGCCAGGCAGTCATCGGCGAGCCGGATCAGGTTCTCATCGCTCAGCACGAGCGGAACCATCATGTAAGGGAAGATGACGGCCTCGCTGACCGGCAAGATCGGCAAGGAGGCCGGGACCATACTTTCACCTGTCTGGATGTCAACCAGCTCGTCCCGCTCTTCGTCCGGCATGGTGCGCCAGCTCCTTCCAGGTTCTATTGGGGTGCCCGGTCAGGCTCAGGGTTTCCATCGCTGGGTATTCAGTCGACGGAGATCTGTCGCGAGGTCCCCGCCTTGTCCCGGCCCTTCTTCAGGGTGACGTATAGAAAGCCGTTCCGGTATTGGGCCACCGCGCTCCGCACGTCAACCGGGACGGTGATCGGCACCCGTCGCACGAAGGGCCCGACGTTGATCTCCATCTTGAGGAAATGTTTCTTCCCCGCCGGGGAGATGTCCTGGCGAATGCCCCGCACCGTCAGCGTTTTCCCGTCGGTGAGAACCTCGATCCCGGCGGGGTCCATCCCCGCCAGGTCCATCTGGACCACGAAGGTGTCCTTCGTCTCGTAGGCATCGGTGGCCGGGCGCCAGCAGAGGTCGCCCTCGGTCGGTACCGCCCCTCCGGCCCGGCTGTACGACGTGACGAGGATCTCGAAGATCTCCTCGAGGTCCCCCGCCCGTTCAGGTTCCTGCAGTCGCTCCAGCAGCATGCTCGCCCTCCCAACATGTCTCCCCCGGTTACCTTACCCGCATGCTAGCGAGCGCCGCGCCAAGCGTCAAGCCTGGCCCGGCTTCTCGGGGCGGGACTCACCCTCCCTGATCAACCGCTCGATCTCCGTCAACTCCGGCGCACCGCGGCGACCGCCCCAGTCCCGGCACTTCAGGGCGGCCGTGGCGCTGCCGAACACCAGGCAATCGCGCCAGGGAAGGCCCCGCGCCCGGGCGAAGGCGTACCCGGCGTGGAAAACGTCGCCAGCCCCGGTGGTGTCACGCACCGGCACCGCAAAGGCGGGCACGTGCTCGATCTCCCCGTCCACCAGGGCCAGGCAGCCCGCCTTGCCGAACGTCATGGCCACCCGTTCGGGCCCGAGCGCGGCGAGCGCCCGCAAGGCGGCCGCGGGGTTGGACTGCCCAGTGAGGGCCGGAGCGAAGATGTTCGAGGAGATCACATCGCTGCACAGGGGAACGAGTTCCGCCATACCCTCCCGCACGGTCCCCGCATCGAGAACCACCGGCAAGCCCCGCCGTCGGGCTTCCCGCGCCAGAACGGCCGTCGCGGCGGTCTCGTGCCCGTCCGCGTAGAGCAAGTCGATCCCGTCGAGCCACTCGGCCCGCACCATCTCCGGCGCCAGGTGGGGCAGGTTGCCCCGGGACCAGAAAATCGTCCGTTCCTGTGCCTGCTGGTCGACCAGGATGACGGCCTTGGGAGAAGCAAAACCGGCCTGCAGTGGCGCCAGGGAAAAGTCCACGCCCGCTGCGGCCAGCTCGCGGCGCTGCAAGTGCCCGGGCAGATCGTCGGTCAGCGGGGTGATGAGCCGGACCGCGGCGCCCAGCTTGGCCAGGACCACCGCCGCGGTGGCGGCCGGGCCGCCCCCGCCGACCAATATTTCCGACACCTCGCACTTGCTGTCCGGCGTCACCGGGCCGGGCACGGGAAGAATCACATCGAAGGCGTTGTAGCCGACAACCAGAACCGACAACATCAACGGCTTCCTGTGGTTGCTCGGTAAAAGGGCGCTGTGCTAGGTTCCAGGAACAGGGAAAGGAGACCGACGATGGCAACCTGCCTCTTCTGCGAGATCGCGGCCGGCCGGACCGCCTGCGACCTGGTCGGCGAGGACGATGAGTTCCTGGCTTTCCGGGACATCGCCCCGCAGGCGCCAACCCACGTGCTGATCATCCCCCGCCGGCACATTCCTTCTCTGGCGAATCTCACCCCCGAGGATACGGCAAAGATGGGGCGCTTGACAATCTTCGCCTCCCAGCTGGCGGCCGACCTCGGACTCGCCGCGAGCGGCTACCGTTTCGTGATCAACAACGGCCCCGATGCCCTGCAGAGCGTCCCCCACCTCCATCTGCACCTGCTGGGAGGACGGCGGCTGGGCTGGCCGCCCGGCTGAGCGCCGGGGGCAAGAGAAACGGACCGCAGGCCCACCGAGTTCGGCCCGCGGTCCGCTCTTCCGAATACTAGCCACGCACCACGCGCTGCGATCACGCCGTGCCGTAGACCCCCCTGCCGACCCGCTTGATCTTCTTGCTGGTCGAGAGAGTCCGGCGCAAAACGTTCGCGAAATTTTTACTCTTGGTGGCGACAAGTTTCTTTTTGACGATGGTGGCCAGAATATCCTGGAAGGCCAGGGGCTTGCCATTCTTCTTGATCAAGCCGGCCACCACATCTTCGAGAGTCTGCTTACCCTTGCGCCGCGGAGAGGCCAGAACCTTACCGGTCTTGCGGACCTTCTTCTTGGCAACCTTCCTCACCGCCTTCTTGACGGTCTTCTTGGCAACCTTGCGGGCGGCCTTCTTACGCGGTCGGCCGACCGGCTTCTTCTTACGCGGCCTGCCCACCGGTTTCTTCTTACGCGGCCGTCCGACGGCCTTCTTCTTCTTACGCGGCCTGCCGACCGCCTTCTTCTTGGCCACCTTTTTCCGGCCGGCCTTCTTGCGAGCGGGCTTACCTACTCCGGCCAGGAGCTTGGTAAGATCTTTCTCGATCTTGGCGAGCTCCTTCTCCAGTTTGGCCTTCCGGGAAGTCAGCTTGTCCATGCGCTCCTTGACCGCAACGAGCCGCTTGAGTTCCGCCAGGCTCAGATCGGTGGGGAGCACCTTCCGCCTACGAGGCATGGGAAACCTCCTTGTCGAGTTCGCGAGGACGCAGTGGAGGGTTTATTACCTTACGCGCCCACCATATACGGCCGTCGAGAAATTGTCAACCGGGTGAATTCGAAAATCGTGACCAGGATCAATCGAATAAAAAGTTCCCCATGGGTGTTCCCTGGGGCAGGTTCCGCAGGCAGCGGACTGCCCGGACTTCGTCCTCGTTGATGGGTGATTCCGGCCAGCGGGCCTCGATGATCCCCGCCGGAAAGGCCTCCATGAGGTGAACGTGGTTGGCGCACGGGCTGTGCCCGCCCAGGCACAACGAGTGGCCTAACTCGTGCAGCATGACCTCCAGAACCAGGGTGGGCGTATTCAGGCCCAGATGTATCAGGACCCGCATGCGCTCCGGAACGATTTCATTGATGCCGGCATTTCCCTCCGGAACCAAGATTTCAGTCCTGCCGAACTGGTTACCGGAAAGATACTGGAAGTCAAAAACCACGGAGCACTCTTCATAAACAGTTACCTCGCGGAACAGGTCCTCCCCTGCCACCCTGTCGTTCCAGATCTGCAGGGCCTCGCGGCAAACCGAATCCAACGGGAAGGTGACCATTGCCGGCGGGATGAAAACGGCGAGGGGAAATACCCCGTCGGCCCACTTGTAGAGGTTGCGATTCGGCCGGTAGATCGTCTCCTCGTCGGTGCGGGTGATGTCGAGGAGGTATTGCAGGAAGTCGCCCTCGTACGGCTGCGCGGGGCAGCCGGGGTCCACACCGTAACGGGAAATCAGGAATATTTCCACCGGCTGCACGGAGTCGACGTCCAGGGTATCGGTCCGGAAATCGTAATAGGCGTCGAAGACATCCGGGGCGGAATTCTCGTTGGCGGTGGCGGTGCCGAGGACGAAGCGATCGACATCGCGCAACGGGCCCAGCTCGAACCAGCCTTCCGGATCGGTGTTGGTCTTGCAGGTATCACAACCGTAATCGACGATCACCCCCGCCAGAGGAGCGCCCAGGTCGTCGCGCACGTAACCCTGCAACCAGAACAGGTCGCTGATCCGGACCGAGGCATTCGGCCCCACCGGGGAGAACAGGCCCGCGACGTCCTCGGCGCGCACCGCCACCCAAACCTGCTGCCCGGGCTGAAGAGCGGGGAAATCCAGGTACGTGTAATGCCGGAGATAACCGAGGGGCTCATCGTGGTGAGCCACCGCTTCCAGGATGACGGCATCGGTCCAGTTCCAGTCGAAAATCGGACCGGTATGACTGATGGCGACCAGGTAACGAATGATGCGGCGGGGAGTGGCCGACTGCCCCGGCCAGGTCCAGGAGACATCGAGCGAGCCGGCCGTGGGACCGTGATCAACCTCGACGTCGCCGATCACCGGCGGCGGGATCGAGAGATCGACATCGATCCAGATCCGCCAGTCCTTGACGAAGGTGCTGTCGCTCAGGACCGCGGTCGCGGTCAGGGAATCCGCCCCCAGCTGGAGGCCCTGGTAGAGGTACTGCGTTTCGGTGGTCAGCAGCGAATCGCCGCGCTCGATCCTGACGGCCAGGGCGGGGCCGTCGTTCACGATCACCTTGAAGAGCTTCTCCTCACCAATGTTCAGGGACCAGGACGAGTCCGGAGGGTCGAAGGCCACCCGCGACGAAGCGGTGGTATCAGGGGGACCACCGTTGCCGGGATCGGGACGGGTGGAATCGCTGCAGGAAACCAGGGTCAGGACAAAAAGGGCCAGACAGGCCAGAAAGGTGCCGGCCAGGGAAACGGATCGCAGGCAAATCACGGTTCGCAACGCCCGTCCAGTTGGGGGTATTGACAGGATCCGCCCTCAATTTACAGAGAAAGGAGGCGATTGCCAAATCCCGGTTCTTACCTGGCCGAGGCGTACTTCCTCTCCTCGGGAGCGATCCACCACTCGCCGATATTGTTGAAGGGGGAGAGCATGTGGGGCCGAACCCCCCGCACGCGCGGGTGGACACCGATGAGGGTTTCCGGGTAATAAAGGAAAGCCATCGGTAAATCCGCGGCCAGGACCTCCTGTAACCGATCCCAGACCGGTTTGGCGGACCGCCGGTCCGTCAGGGCCAGGGCCACCGCGAGCAGGGAATCGACCTCGGCATTGCAGTACCCGCCGTGATTGTAACGATCCGTCGCCTCGGAATGGACCAGGGATGAGGGATCAACGTACATGTTGGCCTGGAACAGACCGAGGTAAGCGTCGAATTGACCGTTCCTGATCATTTGCAGGGTGGTGGCGTGTTCCAGGACGCGGGGAATCACCTCTATTCCCACCTGCCGCAGGTTTTCCCGGATTATCACAACGCCGTTCTCCCGCACGGGGTCGCCGTGCCGGGTAAGAACCTCGAAGGAAAGCCGGCACCCCTCCTTGGCCAGGACCCCGTCACCGTCCCCGTCGGTCCACCCCGCTGCGGCCAGCAGTTCCTGCGCCCGCCCGGGGTCGTGGGGGTCGGGAAGAACGGCCCGGTTGTGCGCCCAGAGCGCCGGCGGCAGCGGGCTGGCCGCAGGCGTGGCGTAACCCTTCATCAGGCCGTCAACGAACCGCGACCGGTCGATGGCCAGCGAGATCGCCTTGCGGACCAGCCGGTCCTCGAAGATCGGGTTGGCGAAGTTCCAGGACAGGTAACCGAACAGGCGGCCGCTGACCCGGTGAACGTTGACCTTTCCCTCGGCGCGCAGGCGATCGGCTGCCTCGATCGGCAGCTCTTCCAGGAAATCGACCGCTCCGGTCTCGAGCGCAACCACCCGGGACGTCTCTTCCGGGATGATGCGAAACACCAGCCGCTCGAGCCGGGCCGGACGACCGGAGTAATTCTCGTTGCGGACGAGGACCAGCTCGTGATTGTGATCCCAGCTGGCCAGCACGAACTGACCGCTGGACAGTGGTTTTTCATTCAGCGGCCAGGTGCGAATGGCCGCCGGGTCCAGCGAGGCAATCAGATGAGAGGGCAGGATCGAGTGGCTGGTGCGGCTGATGGGTTCGGGCAACCGGTGGTGAAGATCGTAGCGCACGGTGAACGAATCGAGCGCCACTGCTCCTTTCACCGCCGAGTACAGCCCCCGGAGCGGACTGGCCACCGCGGGGGAGAGCAGCAGCCGGAAGGTGGTGGCCAGGTCGTAGGCAGTCAGCGGTGTCCCGTCCGACCATCGCCAAGGGCGCAGGTGGTAGGTCAGCGAGAGACCGTCCGGGGCCAGGGAGTAACGGTCGGCGATCTTCGGCTGCCAGTTCAGCTCCTCATCCATTTCCATGGCGCTGTCCTGGAGCAAGGCGAGGATCTGACCGCTGTAGGAGGAATTACGGATCAACGAATTCAGGACGTCGGGCTCGGCGGGAAAGGCGATGACGACGGTGCCCCCGGGAACGGGCTCCTGCTCACCCTCGCGTGCGGGACCCTTGTCCGCTGGCTGGCACTGGACCAGCAGGCCCACGCCGATCGCCGGCAGTAACCACCAGATTCGCCTCAGCCTCATGGAGCATCCTCCCGGGGAGGGTAATCAAACCCGGCCAAAAAACGTGGCCCCTCCCCGCCGGGAGGGGCCATGCGCCGGGGCATCCCCGGCAAAATACCGTCTGCCGCCCCGCTCGTCAACGGGCGGCGGCGAACTACTTGATCAAAGACATCTTGTGCACGACGGACCCCTGCTCTCCGTGGGCCCGCAGGAAATACAGACCGCTGGCCTGCCCGCGGCCCGCCTGGTCGCGACCGTTCCAGACCCAGCTGTGCCAGCCGACGGCCAGGGGGCCGTCGTGAATGGTCTGCACCAGACGGCCTTGCAGGTTGTAGATCCCCACCCGCACCGAGGACGAGCCACCGAGGTCGCCCGGCACGTAGAGCTTGACCGTTGTCGCCGGGTTGAACGGGTTCGGGTACGGGGCGGCCAGGAAAAGATCGGTGGGCAGCATCTGATTCGGCACCGGCACCAGGTCGGGCGTCCGGTGCACGCCGTCACGGTACTGGTGGCCGCGGAAGGTCGGCCAGGGCACATTGGTCGCGTCGTAGGTGAACGGCATGTCCCAGACGTGAATCAGGAGATCCCAGCCGCCGTAGATGATGTCCACGTCGCTGTCGTGGTCGAGGTCGAAGATGATCGGGCTAGTGCGCAACGGTCCCCCCACCGTGATCGGGAAGCCGTCCACCAGGGTTCCGTCCGCCTTGAAGGCGTACAGGTTGTTCGGGGAATCCTCGGAACCGCCGCCGATCCCGTGCAGCGCATCCGGCACGCCGTCGCCGTCGATGTCGCCGACCACGGGGCTCGCCTCGCTGTTGCCCGGTACGGCCTGCGGCCAGCCGGTGAGGGTCTCGCCGGAGGTGCCGCCGCCGATGTCGGTGTCGATGACGTACAGGTTGGCCAGGTTGATGCTCTCGGTGGAGATGGCCAGGATTTCGAGTTCATCGTCCGAGTCGAAATCACCGACGGCCGGGCTGGGACAGAAGGTGGTATTCGAGGGGAACGGGATGGGGAAGCCGGAATAGGCCGAGCCATCCTCCTGCACGACGTGCAGGTAGTTGTCCTGGGACTGGTAGATGATCTCCCAGATCCCGTCGACGTTCAGGTCGGCCACGGTGGGGCTGCAGAGAATGTTACCCTGGGCGGTACTGTCGGGGAAGCCGGGCACCTCGGACTGGTCGTAGCGGAAGGCGTGCAGCTTGTTGTAGTTCCCTGCCCCGTACTTCGAGCCGAAGATGATGTCCTTGGCGCCGTCGTCATCCAGGTCGTACAACGCGGGTGAACTCATGCCCCACTCGTAGGGGTAATCGGACCGGAAAAGGAACACGCCGTCCGTGGCCGGATCGCTGTCGCCGTCCATCAGCTCGGTCCCGTCCACGTGCCAGACCCAGGTGCGGGCGTCCAGGGTGTTCACCACGATCTCCGGATCGCCGTCGCCGTCGACGTCGCCAACCGCGGGCGTGGCCCAGTTCCAGCCGTTGGTGTTCGAGCGCAGATCCTTGGGCCAGCCCGGCAGCTCGGTGCCGTCGTGCCGGAAGATGTGGATCTGGTGCAGGCCGCTCTCACTGGCGATGATCTCGCAGCCCGGCTCGTCATCCAGCGGGGCGAGCAGCAGACCGGCGGGCCCGAAGGCGGCGTTGAGATCGGTGATGGGGCCGTGGGTCTGCGAATCGTTGTCACCGTCGAACAGCTCGCTGCCGTCGGCGCCCCAGACGTAGATCTCGTCCGCCCCCAGCACAATGTCGGACATCCCGTCACCGTTGACGTCGCCGACGACGCAGTGACCGCTCGTCTCGACCGAGAACGGCAGGGGGAAGCCGGGGTTCTCCGGCGGCGCCGTGCTGGCGGAGATGGTCAGCGAGGGCGGCCCCTCCACCAGGGAGGAATCCACCGCGGTGATCCGGTAGTAATAACGGGTGAGCAGGTCCAGGTCGTCGTTGCGGTAGTACGACACCCGGTCGACCAGATCGACGTTCACCCGCGCGAAGGGGCCGACCGCAGACCCGCTGCGGTAGACGTGATAGCCGCGCGTCCCCGGGTCGAGGACCGGCAGCCAGTGCAGGGCGATGATGTCCGGACCGCAGGAGGTGTCGGTCTCCAGCCCGTCCGGGGCGGACGGAGCATCGAGATGGAAATCGTGGCGGAAGGTCCGGCCGTAGTTGTCCTCGAACAGGACCCAGCACCAACTGTCGGTCACGACGTCGGCGTCGGAGAAGGAAAACACCGAATCAGTCCCGACCGAGGAGTCGAGCAGGCCGAGACCGTGATAGGTGGCAATGGTGTTTATCAGGGTGACCTGCGGATCCGCGGTCCGGAGATAACCGGTGACGGTGTCGGCCACGCCCACCCCGAAGTTCTTCAGGGTGATGAAGACCCCCACTTCCTCCCCGTCTTCCTGGGTCTGGTTGCCGTTGCCGAAGGGAGCGGCGTCGGTCCAGACCAGCTCGACCGGCTCCAGCTCTGGCGCCAGGGCGGTCAGCGTCCACTCGTCCTCGTAGGTGCCGGACCCGCCGTCGGTGACGACGACGTCGAGGTCGAGCAGGGCGCCGTCGCCGACCGAGGGATCGATCAGGATGAGGAAGGAATCGTCGGCGGTCTTCTGGCCCCCGGGCGGAACGTCACCGACGGTGGCGCTGCCATCCAGGATGGTTACTCCGACGGTGGAGGTGGTGAGCGCCGCGGTACAGCCGGTGGCGCCGCCGCCGCCGGTATCCTGGCAGACGAGATACAGGGCGACGGTCTCGCCCGACTCCGGCGCCCCGTTGGCGTTCCCGACCGAGCTGTCGGTGCCGTCGTCGAAAAGGTTGACATCCGCCACCTGGATATAGGTGGCACCGGTGGTGACCGGGATTGTCTGCTCGGTCCGCTCCAGGTCGGTTCCGGTCACGGTCAAAACGGCCGAACCGGCGCTGGTCGGCGTGAAGGAGAGGTTGAGGTTCCCGGCGGCGTCGGTGAAGCCGTGGGCGTAATCGTCACCGTCCTTGGCCAGGCACACGAGCGCGCTGTCGACCGGAGCGCCGCCGCTGTTGACGGTTATGCTCACGACCTGCTCGCCGGCGGTCAGGGCTCCCGGCGCGGTGATCTGCGCGGCGGCGATCTCCGCCGTCCAGACCGCCAGGTTCGGATCGCCAAGCAGGGTGTAGTTCATGAAGGTCCAGCGGTCGACGGTGTTGTAGAAGGTCGACGGCAGGAAGGGGAACCGGCTCAAGCTCCTCATCTCACCCAGGTGCCTCGCTTCCTGACAGTAGAGATGGTCGAAGAACTCCTGCTGGTACTCGTTGGCCGTGTGCGGGAACGCTGCCCGGGTGGCCCCGATCGAAGCCATCGAACCACCGTTGGGGTTCTGCATGAAGCGCTCCATGATACAGGCGTAATCGAAGGCGCAGGAGGCGCAGTTCAGACCATAGAGCAGGAACAGATGATCACCGTTGACCAGGGCGTCCACGTGGGCGCTCATCAGGTTGGTGTTGCCCATCGACATGTTGAAGAAGAAACCGTGTCCGATATGATCGACGATCCCGTAATGCCCCGAGTTCATTGAATCGATGGCCGCGTCGCGGGTCAGGGGCACCGATCCCGGGTAGTCGTAGTAATTCTCGTACATCCGGGCATATTCACGGCTGGTGCAGGGGATGACGAAGTTGTTGACGATCTGCTCGGCGTAGGCGGCCCCGTCGAGGCTGACCGTCTCGCCCGGCTCCCAGGCCTGAGGGAACAGAACCTCGGCGAGGAACAGGTCCCGGTTGGTCCAGGGGTTGTCGGTCGCTGTCTCCGCGTAGGTGATGACCTTGTTGACGAAAACCGTGGCGGCCTCCAGCGAGCTGACCGGGGCCCGCCCGCCGTAGACGTCGTCGGCCAGGTCGGCGTCGTCGCCGGGATAGAGGTAGTGGGTGTACGGCTCGCAGAAATAGTTATCGCCGTCGGCATTCCAGTTCCCGTCCAGGCAGTAGAAGTAGAGATCGACCGGAATCTCGGTCGAACCCCCCGCCGGGTAATAGGTGCTGGTCACGTAACGACACGGCAACACGTCGCTGTCCCCGCCGAGCAGGACCCACTCGACGCCCCAGTTCTCGTAGGCCTCCCGGATGAACATCCGGATGGTCTCCTGGATGTCGGCGCCGTTGCGGAAGTTGGCCTCGATCCACTCGACCGTGCTCACGACGGCGGGGTTGCCCTGGGCGGTCTTGAAATCCGCCAGGACCTGAAAAGCGGGCGCCAGTTCCTCGTTGGTGACAATCAGGTAGGAAACGGCGCTGCCGCTCAGGGTGGGCGTCCGCGCGGGCTGAAAGCCGCCGACCGGCTCGGGAACAACTTCCCCGTCAGGGCGATCGTAGCCGATCAGCGCCTCCGGGTTGGCGACCAGAGACCGCAGGCTGGCCTCGGCGCGCTGGCGTTCACCGGGGACCAGGCGCTGGCGGTGGGCAACGTCGGGAAGGGGAGCCGAGTCGTCGGTGATCAGCCTGATCTGGTATTGATCGAGGACCTCCACCTCGGTCCACTCGCCGTCCGGCCCCCGCAGCAGGCGCAGAGGGTAGACCTGGACCGCGACCAGGCGGAAGCCCCGCCAGACGTGGCTGCCGCCGAACTCGCCCCACTGCTCCGGGTAGGCCGATTCGCCGAGGGCGAGGCGATCGACGGTGACCCCCACCTCGTCGTGGGTGAAGATCTGCCCGCCGAGCTGGAGCGGCCCCGGCAGGGGTTCCCGATGGGAAGCGACCGGAATCACCTCGATACCGGCCACCGGCGAATCCAGCGGAACGAGGAGGTTCAGCACCTGGGAAACCAGAACCGGCTTGTCGGTCTCGGCCAGGGGCCGGGCACCGGGAAGCCGCGGCACGAAGGCGCCGTCGGCATCCTGCTCCCAGGTCAGGTCCTGGCTGCCGCTGCTGCCGGCATAGATAATCGCGCCGTCAGCGGCGGCGCCGGCGGCAGGGGCGCTGGCAAACGAAAGGGCCAGGACGAAGACCAACGTCGGAACGAGAAGGGGGAAACGCTTCCGTAACATGCGGACCCTCCACAGTTGGAAAACCATCCACATCACGGCCAGAAGACACGCCGGGATGCCTTGCCACAGTTTACAAAAGTGAGGATTTTCTCCTCGGGGTCGAAGCCATCAGTTGCCAAATCCTGACCACACCTTGCCGGTGCAATCAACGCTGTCCGTTAGCTGTGGAAACCTGCAAGTCCTCCTAACTCACCACACCTGCAAGACCCCTGAGGCAGGAAGAATTTGGTTTGGACCCTTTACTATACCACAGAACCGGCGCCGGGTCAAACCCCCTGGCCCCAATCCCTTGGGCCGACGGCGAGAACGACGGGAGGGCCCGGTCAGCGAGGAAAAACCAGGGTGGCGCCGGGCTCGAGCCCGACCAGCACGGGGGCAGGCTGGGGCCCGGCGACCGGGGTGGTTACGGAGTCCACAGGCGCCGAAACCGCCACCACGCGGCGGGAAGAAGAGTAGTTGCGCAGGACGAGCTGGCTGCCACGCCGGCAAACGCTGGTCCCGTTGCGGGCGAGCTGAGCCAACTCGCTGTCGGTGAGGAAGATAAAGCCATCATCCCGGCTTTCTTGCAGGCGGTCGAACAGTGCTTCCAGCGCCTGGAAGCCAATCGAGGCGACCTCGCAGCTGGTGTGGACGAAGTTGACGCGGTGACTCTCCACTATCGCCGGTTCCCGCCGGTCGAAGGCAGCCAGGATCTCCCGCAAGCAGGTCTGGACCCTGGCCTGCCAGCTTGAGGCCTGGACAGCCTCGAGGTCGCAGTTGCGCTCCAGGTAAGTCCGGGCGGGGAAACGCAGCCGGGCCCACGCCCGGTCGGTTACCTTCAGCACCCGGCCCAGCAGACCGAGGTGCAGCCAGCGGGCGTGGCGCTGTTCCCGCTTGGCCTGGATCACCCGCAAACCCCGGCTGTCCCACAGATCCTCGCAGCGGTGGTCCCACACGTAATCGGGCGCGATGACCGAGACCGGATCGCGACCGAACAGGCGGCGGAAGACCTGCCGGCTATGGTCCAGCTCTGCAGCCAGAACCTCGAGCGGTCGCCAGGGGCCGAGTTCCCAGGCCCGGGCGCTGCCCGGAAACACGATCACCCCGCGCTCGGTAGCCACCCGGGCGGTCTCGTTGCGCAGGGACGCCTCGCGCCTGCGCTGGGGATCGTAATGGAAGGTGCCGTGGAACTCGGGCCGCCAAACCCCCCGCTCGATCGCCGCCCCCACGGCCGACCACAGCCCGGGTCGTGCGTAACCGGGCGGCAGGTCGGGCAGATCGTGCTGCACCCACCGCCGTTCCGCGTCCTCACCCCCCCCGGCCCTGGCGTCCAGGGTCAACGACGAAAGGATGTAATTGGCCTGCCAGACCGGCGGGAGACCGTCCCCCCCCCGGTAGCCGGAGAGCAGGTCGGCCAGGCCGGCCACTGCGGCGCTGTCTTCCAGGGTGGATTGCCAGTAGACGGTCGGGAACCGACCGGCCTGCAGCGCGGGCCGCTCCAGATCGGCCAGAGCAGCCGCCTCGGGCACGAACCCGGCCAGACCCCAGTCGTCACTCTGGAAGGCAATCGCCCGGACCTCGCCCCAGTCGACGGCGCTGCGCTGCCTCCCTGGCAATAGCATCAGCCCACCCAGCACGACCAGGACCAGGAGGCGCACCACTGACAGCCAGAAGGGCTTTCTCGTCATCGTGTCACCTCCGGTTCCCAGCAGGCCCACCAGCAACGTCCGTAGCTGAGGCCGTCCGCGCTGATGGCGGCCGTCAAGCGAGCGGCCTCGCCCCTGGGTTCCTGGTCGGTGCCCCGCAGCATCTCCAGGACCACCTGAGGGTCGGCGGGCCACCGGTTCTCCTGGCTGCCGAGGCGCCACTTGCCGGGCGAGTCGGGGACGTCAGCCAGCGCTTGCTCGAAAGCGTGGCGGGGAAGTAAGGGGCCCCGCCCCCAGGGGGCGAGCTGGTGCAGGAAGACCTGCAGATCACGGTAGTGGCGAGCCGCAGCCGGGGCCGCCAGGGGTTCGTCCTCGAGGATGAAGAGCCGCCCCGACCTGGCCAGGCAGCGCTGCCAGGAGGACGGTACCACGGCCGGGCGGAGCCGGGGCCAGAGATGGCGCAGGAGATTGGCTGCCACCAGGAAGCTGATGCCCCCGTCGGGGAAGGGGAGCGCTCCCGCGTCGGCCACCAGGTCGGCCACGCTGCCGGCGCTCGGCGGCCGGCGGTCGAGGCACACCGGCGCCGCACCGGCGGCCCGCAACAGGTCACGCAGCCGACCGTCACCGCAACCCAGCTCCACGACGCGGCCGTGCCGGCGCTCGTGCAGATCTTCAAGAAACGTCTTTGGAAGAGGAGAGAAGGGCATGCTCGCGCCGCTCTTTGTTTTCCTCCCCGGCCTCGTCCTGTGCCGGCAGGGGAGCGGCACTACCCGGATGATCGACCACGGGTGCCCGGCCGGCCCCAGCGCCGGCGGCGGCGGTCAACGGCTGTTTCACCCGCTGGCGCTCGGCCTGGAGATCGATGATGTCGGCGACATGGCGCCCGTTGAGGACCGTGAGCTCGTCCAGGCGATAATGGAGGCCGAGGGCGTAAAAGAGCTCGGTGAAGAGATCCAGCCCGAGCTGGCGGTTCTTCAGGTGCTGCTGGGCGCCCAGCTGGGCGGCCCACAGCCAGGCGGCCATGGCCGGCAGGCCCAGCAGGGGCACCTGCAGGAAATCGGACAGGGCAAAGAGAGTGGTCCCGGCGGTGATCAGCAGCAGGCAGAGCACCGCCGCGTGGGGCGACAGTCCCAGCCGGACCAGCCGGTGGTGCAAGTGGAAATCATCGGCCATGAAGATGGAGGCCCGCTTGCGGTAACGGCGGATGATCGTGGTGCCGGTGTCCCAGATGGGAACGATCATCGGCGCCAGCAAAACCGGCAATGAGATCCCCACCTTCTGGCTCAGCTGCAGGATGATGCTGCCCAGGGCGAGTCCCATCCACATGCTCCCGGAGTCGCCGAGGAAGATCTTGCGCTTGCTGATGTTCCAGTAGAAGAAGGCGGCGGTGGAACCGCAGAGGGTGGCGGAGAAGAGCATGGAGATGTGCTCGCCGACGGCCAGGGAAATTACCACCAAGGCGAGCGAGGCGAGGATGCTGACACCGCTGGCCAGGCCGTCGAGGCCGTCGATCAGGTTCATGGAGTTGATGAACCCGAGGTACCACAGCAGGGTGAAGGGCCAGGCCCAGCCCCCCAGCTCGAACTGGCCGATCACCGGCAGTACGATGGTGTCGAACCGCTGGCCGAAGAGCATCAGGCCGATGATGACCACCAGCTGGCCGTAGAGCTTCTTCTCGGCGTGGATGCCGAACCGGTCGTCCCCCACGCCGAGCGCGAGAATGGCCAGACCGGCGCCGATCAGGACCCCCAGCCAGGACCAGGGCAGCGGCGTCCCCAGCACGACGTGTTCCAGGAAGTACAGGGCGCAGAAGAAGGAGATGAAGATGGCCATGCCCCCGGTCCGGGGGACGGGCTCGCGGTGGGGGCGACGGTAACCGGGGTGATCGACGATTTCGGTCAGGAATCCCAGATTCCGGAAATGAGGCTGGACGAGCCAGGACATCAGAAAGGCCACGACCCAGCTCAGAAACGCGACGATCTCCTTATTCACAGCCACTCCTAATGGGGTCCAAGCTGGATTTTCTGGGTTCCTCCCGAAATCCAACCGCAACCTATCCCAACCCGTCGCAGGGGGCAATACAAAATTTACCTGGCCAATCCGGTCAGCCGCCCGAGGTCAGCAAGCCGCGGTAAACCGCCTCGGTGGCCGCCGCCGCCCGCTCCCACGTCCATTCCGGCCAGCGTCGCCGCCCCCTCGCCGCGAGCTGGGCCCTGGTCTCGCCGTTGTAGAACAACTCTTCCAGACCGGCAGCAATTGCCGCCGTATCCTCCGGATCCACCAGCAGAGCCGCCTGGCCAGCAACCTCCCGCATGGCCCCCCGGTCGGCGGTCAAGACGGGCAGATCGGCGACCATGGCCTCCAGGATCGGGAAACCGAATCCTTCGTGAAGGGACGGGAAAAGCAATGCCCGTGCCGAACCGTAGATCTCCCACAAGCGATCCGGACCGCAGTATCCCTCCAGACGCAGCCGGTCCGGCGCCGGGAAACTGCGGATCGTGGCCTGCAGGCCGGCATCGCTCCACCCCCGGGCCCCGACCAGGACCAGGTCGGGCACCGGGCCGGCGGGCGTCCGTTCCCGGCACCTGGCCAGGAACCTGGCGTAGGCTCGCAACAGGCGCTCCAGGTTCTTGCGAGGCTCGAGGGTGCCGACGAAAACAAAGGGAGCATCGGCCGGCCGGCCGCCGGCCGGTACGGACCGACCCCGCACCCAGGTCGGGGTCCCGAAAGGCGTGACGCTGATCCGGTCGGAGACCTCCGGAAAGAAGAGGGCCACGTCCGCAGCGGTGGCCGCCGAGTTGGTGACGATCCGGGCACTGTTCCGCAGGGTACGTCTCACCAGCGCCCGGTAGTAAGCTCGCCGGGGCTGCTCGACCGTGCCGGGAAAGCGCAGGAACCCGAGGTCGTGGACCGTGACCACCGTCGGGCAGGGCGGCAGCACCGGGCCCACGAACTGCAAGCTGTGCAGAATCTCGCCGCCCACCCGGCGCACCAGCCCCGGCAACCTGAACTGGGTGAATACCGCCTTGGCCAGGGCCCCCGACCCGGCGCCGGGACAGTTTTGGACCCGCCAGTGGGGAACGTCCCGGAGGAACTCGAACATGGACGGACAGGTCACCAAGACCGTGAACGCCAGCCCTCGGTCCTGCTGACTCAACGCCCGACAGAGCTCCAGGATCGAGCGGCCCACCCCGGTAGGTTCACGGGTGACCAGCAGCGCATCCAGGACGACTAGGGGCCGACTTGCCATCGTCACTCCTCGCCCGGCGGGCCGGCGCCAGGGGCGTCCGCAGCGGGCCGGCTGGGTGGTCGCAGGGCGGCCAGCAGCAGGCCGAGAGCGATCCAGATATGGGGCAGGTTGTACTGGGAAAAGGTCAGCAGCTGGCTCCAGACTCCCACAACCGCGGTGGCGGTTAGAATCACCCGCAGCCTGCCGTCCCGGCCCAGCCGCTTCCCCAGCGCGGTCTCCGCCGAGACCGCCTCCCAGACCCGGCGCGCCAGCCAGATCACCCCCGCCAGGAAAACGATCCCACCCAGAAGACCCGTCTCGCAGAGAACCTGCAGAGGGAAGTTGTTCACCACGGGCCAGGAGAACTGGCTCTGCAGCCCCAGCGGATCCACCAGATGCGGGAAATGAAAGGCGAACTGCCCCCAGCCCACCCCCAGCAGGGGACTGAGCAGGAAGGCCCGCCACGCCGCCTGCATCGAATAGACCCGGGTAAGGTTCGACCAGTCCTCCCGGTTGAACGACTGCCCCATCCTCTTCAGGGGCAGCAGCAAGCTGTCCGGACCCCAGGCGATGACCAACACCCCGCAGACGAGCACGGTCGCCGCCGCGGCCGGCCAGAGCCAGCGCCGCCAGCCGGGAACGCACCCGCCTCGGCGCCCCAGCACCACCCAGGCCATGATCGCCAGGACCGCGGCCAGGTAAGTCCCCCGCGCCCAGGTCAACACCAACAGGACGGTTCCGGCCACGAACAGGGCCGCGGACCAGCGCCGCCGGGAACCGGGCAAGAACAGGCAGGGCAAGGCGAGGAGCAGGAAGTTACCGAGGTAGAGCGGCTCGCAGACCGTGCCGCGCAAGCGGGGAATGCCGACGAAGGAGTCGCCGAGGAAGAGCTCGGAGGATCCGGACAGGATCGCGGGGTTGGAGGTGAACCAGTTCTCGGCCAGGCCGAACCAGGACAGGGGATGGAAGAAATGGACCGCCTGCACCGCCGAGTACAGGATCTGCCCGGCCAGCGCCAAAACGAACAACCTGCGGGTCAATTGCCAGCGATCGGTGGTCTGGACCCACAGCAGGGGCGCAATCGCAAAACACACCATTACAACCAATTGAACGACTTGCTTGAGAAACCGGATCCATTGTGAGCCGGCAGGCACCGCCGCCGGTCGCAGGGCCAGGCCTAAGCCCGAGAGCAGGACCGCTCCCACCATCGCGGCCAGCAACCAGGACCAGGGCCGGTTTTCAAGCAGCCGGTGGCAGGCTTCCCTCCCGACTCCTGCGGCCGCCACGGCGCCGAAGGCGAGGGCCAGGAAGAGGTAGGCCGGCTGGAACCCGGCGCCGGTATCGACCCCGCACAGCAGACGCACGCAACCCACCCCGACCAGAGGCAGGGTCACCAGGGCGGCACCAAAAAAAAAGAGGGGCAGCCGGGACGTCATCGGTCTCGCAAACGGGATCGCACGCGAACCATCAGGACGAAGATCAGCAACACGATGCCAGCCAGGAGCAGGTACTGCGGCCGGGCATCGTCGGCGCCCCCCGCCGCCGCCCGGACCACGATGCGGTTGCTCTCGATCACGATCTCGCCCCGCTCGACGAACAGGCGCACCGAGCCATCGGTCAGAAGTAGGGGCTGGTCAACCACGAAGCGGCCTTCCCGGAAAACGAGACGCGTGCCCGCACTCACCCCCACCAGCTCCGCGCCGTAAGGCACGGTCAGGTCGGCCAGGCCGAAGCGGCCGGGCGAAAGATCCTCCGGAAAGGTCAGGACGCCCCCGTCCCAGGTCAGGCATTGCGCTCCCACCGCGGGCATAGGCACGCAGGAAAAATTCCCGGTGGTGTCGTAGACGGCCTCGATCAGGAAGATCCCCGGCCGGGGCGGGTGGAGAGCGGAATCATCCTGGGCGCCGGCAAGCGCCGCCAGGCCCAGGTTCAAGATGAGCAGGCCGAGCAGCAGTCGCAGCAGCCCGGCTCCGGCGAGGGCGTTTCGAGGCGGGTCGGGACGGCTCAGGTGGCGGTCACCGTAAACTGCGGGTTGGCTCGGTTTCAAGCTGGATACCCCCTTTTTCACCCCGCGGTCCCGACGAAGGCCCGGTTCAACAGGGCCCCGGCCAGGGTCCGGAAGGGTCCATCCAAGTGCCGGCTCCCGGTCCCGGGATCGGCACCACCGTGAGAATCGGCCAGGTAAGCGATCTCGACCTGCCGCCCGCCCAGGGCGGCTGCCGCGAGGGTGCCGGCCAGGCCGTCGCGGCCTGATCCGGACCCGGCAAGCCGGAGGCCGGACCCCGCATCCGCCCGCGCCCCTTCCCCTGTCTCCTCGCCCCTTACCGCCCAGCTCTCCGGAAACACCAGGACCAGGACCTGGGCCGGATGCCAGACTGCAGCCAGGCGACCGAGGAAATAGGCCGCTCGCAGGGAACAGGCCTCCGTCGCTCGCAGGCACCAGACCAGACCCTCCCGACCCCGGTCGGCGGGCAGGCCGGCCGTTTCCAGCCGGACCAGTTCGGCCGCGGTCAGGACGCCCAGGTCTAGCCACCTGGCGGGCGGGCCGGCGGAGCGGGCGTGGGAGAACCTGGTCACGGCAAACGACGCCAGAGCGCTGCTGCCGGCAGCTGCCACGGCAAAGGTGAGGCCTGCCGGTCGGGGCGCCTCCTGCGCGCGCGGCCGGGTTTCTGCTTCCCCCTCCGGGGTGGGATCGGAAAGGAAGTGATGGGCAATGGCTGCGATGTGATGCGGATCCTGCCGGCGGGCGCCCACGGTCCTCCCCCGTTACTTCGATGGCCACGAGCGTGCGGCCGGACTAGGAGATGGTGACGAGCGAGTTGGAGCCACCGAACTGGTTGCTCACCTTCTCCTCGTTGTGGGGATCGGAGATCCAGGCCCCATCGACGATGAACCGGTACTCGTGCGAACCGGCGGGCAAGGTCACGTGGCATTCCCAGATACCGTCGGGCCGCCGCAAGAGGGGCAATCCCTTGACCGACCAGTCACAGAACGTGCCGGTGACCTGCACCGATTTCGCCCGCGGGAAGTTGGCCGCGAACTTCACCCGATCCCCCACGACCTCGGGACCGTGCAGCAGGGCCACCCAGTGATCGAGCGCCGGGACCGAGAGATCGACCTCCTGCTCGACCACCTCGCGGGCGAGGATGTGGAGATCCAGCGCTCCCCGCGAGCCGGGGTCGAAGCGAACAACGGGCGTTCCCGCGCCGGCGGCTTCCTTGAAGCGAACGGTGTGATGCACGATGGTCTCGAGAAGCTCCGGGCCGTACAGCACCTCCAGCTCCACGGCCACCGACCGGCCGAACT
>CAZAHC010000027.1:0-20314 GCA_964484595.1 uncultured Fibrobacteraceae bacterium
TGTACAAGTCTGCGCGCCGGTGCTACCCTGCCGGTGATCCGCCCTCGACATCGACTTTCCAGTATTCCAGACCGGAGGAGGGGATATGGCAGACCCCGTCGTTGGGCCCGCCTACTCGTTCCGGTTCCAGGACGGTCCGCAGGGCGCCCAGATGCTGTTTGTCGCCTTCGGAGCCCTGGTGCTGGTTCCCCTGCTGACCGGTCTCGATCCCAACGTGGCCCTGCTGACGGCCGGCGTCGGTACCCTGATCTTCCAGCTGGTGACCCGAGGCAAGGTGCCGGTCTTCCTGGCCTCCTCGTTCGCCTTCATCGCGCCCATCATCTACGGCGTCCAGACCTGGGGCATCCCCGGCACGCTCTGCGGCCTCGCCGCCGCCGGCGTCCTTTACGTCCTGCTGAGCCAGCTGATCCGGCTGAAGGGAACCGCCGCCCTGCAGCGGGTGCTGCCGCCGATCGTGACCGGGCCGGTGATCATGGTGATCGGGCTCGTCCTGGCTCCGGTGGCGGTGAACATGGCCCTGGGCAAGAGCGGCGACGGCGCCGAGGTGCTCGTCCCTCAGGGCCGGGCGCTGGCCGTGGCCATGATCTCGCTCGCCACGACCATCCTGGTCTCGCTGCTCGGCCGGGGGTTCCTGCGCCTGTTGCCGATCCTGTGCGGCATCACGGTCGGCTATCTCGTCTCGCTGCCGCTCGGCCTGGTAGACTCCGCGGCCATGGCCGCCGCTCCCTGGTTCGCTGTCCCCCGCTTCGTGCTGCCCCAATGGAACCTCGAGGCGGTCGTGTTCATCGTGCCGGTGGCCATCGCCCCGGCCATCGAGCACGTGGGCGACATCCTGGCCATCGGCTCGGTCACCGGCCGCAAGTACGTGGAGGACCCGGGAGTTCACCGCACCATGCTCGGCGACGGCCTCGCCACCAGCTTCGCCTCGCTGCTGGGCGGGCCGCCCAACACCACCTATTCCGAGGTCACCGGCGCGGTGGCCCTGACCCGGTCCTTCAACCCCGGGGTGATGACCTGGGCGGCGATCACGGCCATCGTCCTGGCGTTCGTCGGCAAGCTCGGCGGCTTCCTGCAGACGATTCCCACCCCGGTGATGGGCGGCATCCTCACCCTGCTGTTCGGCGCCATCGCCGTGGTCGGGATCAGCACCCTGGTGCGAGCGCAACAGGACCTGATGCAGCCGCGCAATCTGGCGATCGTCGCGGTGATCATCGTCTTCGGCATCGGCGGCATGGTTTTCCAGGCCGGGGAGTTCACCCTGCAGGGCATCGGCCTGGCGGGCGTGGTGGGAGTCGTTCTGAACCTCGTGCTGCCCCGCGGAACCGGGAGCTGAACCTTGAAACGTATCCGCCGCTGGTGGACCTGGATCCTTGACCATGTGGATCCGTGGCTGCCGCTGCTGGTCGCCGCCCTCAACCTCGTTTACTGCCTGCAGGACCCGCTCTGCCGGGTGATGTCGGCCTACTTTCGCCTCCAGGTGCAGGCCGTCTTCATTCCCCTGGCGATCCTGATGGGTTTCGCCCGCACGCGGTCGCTTCGGGCGACCGGGCCTCCCGAAAGGGGTGCAGTCTGGCGCGCGGCTCGCCGCGACGGGCAGCTCCTGCTGGCCTTGCTGGCGCTGACCTACCTGGTCATCGCCCTGACAAGCCACGACTGCCGCACGCAGGACGGCAGCGTCCTGTTCTGGGTCAGCGTGCCGCTTTCGGTGATGTTCGCCCAGGCCTGGGGCGTCTTCTGCGGCGCGGTTTCGGGCCGCATCCGGGTCTACCTGGGACTGACCTCCGCCCTGGCTGCCGCGCTGGCGCTCTGGGCCTTCCTCGTCTATCACCACGGCGCAGGGTACGGCTCGAACGACCTGATCCTCGGCGTGTGGGGGATGTCGCAGCGCCGGCCGGTGCTGCCGGGATCGTGGCACCTCTGGGGGAGAGCTTGCCTGGCGGTGCAGACCGCCGTTCTGCTGGGGTTGACGGACCTGCTGCTCCGCCGGCGGCGCCGGCCGCGCCGCGCCACGCTCCGGCAGGCGGGACTGCTGGTCCTGGCCGCCGCCGCGGCCATCGTCGTTTTCGCCGGCCCGGCCGGTCTCGCCGCCAACCACGACGCTGTCCGCCAGGAGCTGTCGGCCTGCCGGGAAACGATTTACTGGCGCTGCTATTTCGATCCCGACCACCCTCTCGCCCCACACCACTGGCGCCGGATCGACTGGGACGCCCACCGGGTCTTCCAGCGCCTGGAGATGCCGGCCGGCGCCCGGGTGACGATGTACCTCTTCCCGTCCGACGAAGAGCTGGAGCGCTTGACCGGCTCCCGGTCGGCCTTCGTCTCCGGGGACCGGGTATACCTCTCCGGAGACGACCTGGATCGTAAATCCGTCTTCTCGCGGCACAACACCGTCGCCCACGAGCTGGTCCACGCGGCCGACTGCCGGCTGGACCAGAACTGGCGATTCGGGCTTCGGGATCTGCTCGGCTGGGACCCCACCGGGACCGTGAGCCGGGGAGATATCGAGGGCCTGGCCGTGGTGTTCAGCAGCGGTTACGCCGTCTCTGCCCTGTATCACGAGGAGCTGGCATCCCTGCTCAGGAAGGACCAGCTGCCGTCGCTGAGCCGGGTGATGGGACGGGAAGGTTTCCAGAGCGTCAGCGAGAGCCTGGCCTACTCGGTCTCGGGGTCCTTCTTCGGTTTCCTGATCCTCGAGTTCGGCCTGGACCGGTTCAAGGCCTACTGGGAATCCCTGGATTACGAGGAGACGTTCGGCGCGGACCTGGCGGAGCTGGAGACGCAATGGCACCGGTTCCTGCAGGACGTGCCGACCTCGGAGCTCGCGGACGAGGCCGCCGCCCGGAAGTGGGCAAAGCGGAAATCGTTCTTCTCCTGCGACTGCCCCCAGGTCGGTTCGCTGGACGTACCGCCGGAGGAGAGGGCCCGGAAGCTGAAGTGGTGGCTCGATCCGGCCGAAGCCCGGCAGACCTTTGCCGCCCTGATGGCCCGGCACCCCGAAGACCTGGAGTGGACCGCGCGGTACGTCAGGGCACTTCTCGCCTCGGACCGCCGGTCCCGGGCGGAGGCCCTGATCGATTCGCTGGTGAGGGTGGGAGTCGAGGACCTGGTCGTCCTCTCGGAGCTGCAGGAGATCAAGATCGCCCTGCGGATCCTGGCGAACGACCACCCCGGGGCGCTGGCCGTCCTGCGCGACCAGGTCGCGCTCCTGCAGGATGAGAAGGCGGTTGCCAGGCGCCTCGCCGTGCTCGAGCATCCCCGCCTGGGCCCGGAACTGGTGAAGATCTACGGCCAGCTCGACCAGGTGGACGGCGCCCACGCCGGCAAGTACCTGCATCGTCTCGACCCAGCTTTCGGGCCCGCTTACTCGGCCGCCTTCCACTACACCGATCTCCGCCGCCAGCCGGCCCTGAAGCTCGATTACTTCACCCGGTTCGTCCGCCGGACCGAGGGCCTCGCCTCCTTCCGCCTGGAGAGCGGCCTCGACTACGTCCTCGACTGCCTGGAACTGCAGCGGTACGACGATGCCGTGGCCGTCCTCGACCTGGTCGCACCGCTGGCCTCGTCCGCCCGGGAGACCTTCGCCCTCGCCGAGCTCCGTGACCGCCTCGACTTCGAGCGGGAGAGCTTCCCGCTCGCGGAGTTCCTGCCCTGGGATATCTACTCGGACCTGCTGCGCATGTTCGGGGGCAAGCTGTAGGTTGGGACCGGGCATCGTCGTCGCCCCCCTCCTGTCTGTTGCGGGGACGCTCCCTGGGCACCTCCTGTGCCCCGGTTGCGGGGCTCCCCGGCCCCCCCGCCCCCCTGGGCCCGGGGGCCCTCCTCCCCCCCCCCAACTTACTGGTGGGGGCCGACGACAACGTCCGGTCGCCAAAGAGCCCGGTTTTTCCCACTTGCTCATTAATACCTGAAATGAAAAATTGCATAACTTATTCAATTACATAATGTTACCGCCGTCGCGACCACGTGTTCTTTTCTGGAAACCCACGAAGCCGCCGGTGCGGCGGGGGGCAGCCCAGTGGAAAGGCTTCGGTTGTGGCTCTGAAACCGTGTCGGGCCATCTTGACAGCGGATTATCCCTTGGATACCCTCATTCGGCCCCGAAAGCGATCCCGTCTCACATCCCGCCCCAGATACCGGAGGTTCGCTGTTGTTGCCGAAACCCGTGCTGCCGACACCTATTTCCGGACCTCGCTTCACGGCCTGGTGGCCCTGGCTGCTGCTGGCCCCCCTGCTCCTGGCACCCGGTCGGGACGGACTGGCGAGTCAGGTCGATGCCGTTCCTCCCCGTGGCCACCTGATCGAAGCGCCGCCCCACCTGCGTGCCCGGCACGAGGCGCCGGCTCCGCCGGGACCGTGGCGATCGGTCCCGGGCCCGTTCCGCGCCGGTGGCCCCCCTGTTCCCCGGCAGCCTCACCCGGCCCCCGTGGCCGGTGCTTCGCGCGACCTGACCTGGGAATCGATCGGTCCGGAGGGCGGGTATATCTGGGAGCTCGCCGTCGATCCCGGGAACCCGGATATCATCTATGCCGTGCCCCTGGCCTCCCCGGAAAACCGGCTTTTCCGGTCGACCGACGGGGGTGATTCATGGTCGCTGGTCGGGCCCATCGCCGGCTCGATCAACGCCCTGGCCGTCGATCCGGTCAGCCCCAGCACCCTCTATGCGGGCGGCTGGCATTACTGCCACAAGAGCACCGATGGCGGGCTGACCTGGACCAGCTTCTCGCTCCCGGGAACCTATTCCAATCTCCAGGACATCTGCGTCGACTTTGGCCAGCCGAGCGTTCTCCACGGCTGCGGATATTACTACACGGGCAGCGGCTATCTACCGGTCGCCTTCCGGAGCGCGGATGCGGGCACCACCTGGACGTATACCTCTCTCAAGCCCGGGGCCGACTTCGGCTACGGGCAAGCGATCGGAATGGCCTCCTCGCAGTCGGACACGGTCTACGCGGCAGGATATTACTCCACCCTCTCCAGCTACTATGCATCGGTCTTCCGGAGCGTCGACGGCGGCGGATCCTGGACCGAGGTCCAGTCCGGGATCACCGGGGCCTTCGGCTACGAGCTCGCCGTGGATCCATTCAACTCGAACAAGGTCTTCTTCGCCGGCACCGGCGGGACGTTCCTCACCACCAACGGCGGGGCCAGTTGGTCACGGCCGATCGGCGTGGCCTCCTATTCCGTTGCCGTCTGCCCGTCCGACCCGGAGATCGTTTATGCGGGTGGCTACGATATCCTCTATCACAGCTACGACGGCGGCCAGATCTGGCATCCCTGCCTCCTTGGCGTGCTGGGTCACCAGGTATTCGAACTCGTTATCAGCCCGGACCCCGGCCACCCGGCTGTGGCCGGCAGCCAGCAGGGAATCCTCAAGTCCCCCGGAGGAGGGTGTTCCTGGGACCCGAGCAACAGTGGCCTGGACGCCGCCCACATCTCCCATTTCGGCCTCTCTCCCGACGATCCCGACGTCGTCTACGCCAGCCTCCAGTACGTCTCCGTGTACCGGAGCGACGACCGGGGCTTCACCTGGACCGAACTGCCCGACTTCACGGGCTGCGGTTCGGTAACCGACCTCGCGGTTTCCCCCTCGGACATCGATCTCATCTACGCCTTCTCCGGCGGGTGAGGTCAGGTGGGGCTCTACCGGAGCACGGACGGCGGGACCGTCTGGGAACTGATGATTCAGAGTGGAGATGAGAACGGAAACTTCGCGGTGCAAGCGCTGGCCATCCACCCCGCGGACCACAACCTGATCTGGGCGGCCGGTCGCCAGTGGAATGGTTACCGCTACGCGACGGTGGTGGGCGAGGCCAACCTGGCCGACCCCGCTCCCGCCTGGGCTTTCGAGACCATTCCCGAACCGTCCTGCGAGTGGGGCTATCTTTACGACCTGGTAGTTTGCCCCCACGATCCCGCGGTCCAGTTCACCTGCGGAATGGTCTACACCGGGTATGACTACAACCCCGTCCTCTTCAAGACCACGGACGGCGGCGATACCTGGCTGGACTTCTCCGCCTACGTCACCGGGGCCAGCCAGATCAACTACGCCCTCGATCTCGACCCGCAGGACTGTGAAACCCTTTTCCTGGCCAACGCCGGCAGCGGCCTGCTGCGGAGCACGGCAGGAGGCGTGTCCTGGGAGAACCTGGGCCTCCATCCGGCAGAAAACGTGGTCATCGATCCTCTCCTGCCAAGTTACATCTGGTCGACGTCATACTACGGGGTCCACCTGAGTCGCAACGGCGGCGGGGACTGGGAAACCAAAACCGGCAACCTGCCCTACACCTGGCTTTCCGAGCTGGCCCTCAATCCCGCCCGGCCCTGGTCCCTCTACCTGGGCACCAGCGGCGCCGGCGCCTTCCGGAGTACCCTCTCCGACCACCCGCTCCCGGTCTTCCTGGCCGAGTTCAGGGGCGAGCGGTCTCCGGCCGGGGTGGTCCTGACCTGGGAGATCAACCTGGCGGGCGGCGAGGCCCGTTTTCACGTCTGGCGCGCCCGGCCCAGCGAGGCGAGGGAGCGGCTTACCGGGAGCCCGATCGTCGGCGACCGGAGGTTCGAGCTGGTGGACGCAGCCGCCCCGGCTGAAGAACTCCGGTACTGGCTCGAGGAGGCCAGCGATCCCGCCGCTCCGGCCTGGTTCGGCCCCCTGGCCGTAGCCGCCCTGGCGCCGCGTTTCGCGCTGGCCCAGAACTTCCCCAACCCCTTCAACCCCGAAACCACGATCGGTTTCAGCCTGCCGGATGCCGCCCCGGTTCACCTCGACATCCACGACGCGGCCGGCCGCCGGGTGGCCAGCCTGCTCGCCGGCGCCTGGTATCCTGCGGGCCGGCACACCATCGACTGGGACGGGAGGACCTCTCGCGGCCGGCCAGCGAGCGCAGGCGTCTACTTCTACCACCTGGTCGCCGGCCCCCACCAGGAAACGCGCCGCATGGTGCTCTTGAAATAGAACTCGTTCCAGTCTCGAAGCCGGCGGTGGTCAGTCGTCGCTGAAAGGCAGATCCTCGTCCCGGAAAAAATCGCCGGTCAGACCGCGATAATACTTCAGGAAGGTGTAATAAGCGTAGGAGACGGCCAGGAAAAGACCCGGCCGCCCGTCCAGCAGACCCAGCCGGAAGAGGTACATCTTCAGGAAGGTGAAGACAGGGCTGAAGACCAGGGAGAGGCCGAGGGATCCCGGCCGGCGGGAGATTTCCTGGGCGGCCAGCCGGCTGTAACGTTCCAGGCGCCTCAGGAATTCGGCGACCGACGCGTAGGTGTAATGCTCGAGAGGGTTCGCGAGCCGACCGACCTCCCCGGTGACGGTGACTTTCTCGTGCACCGCCCGTTCCTGAAACCGCCCCGCCCCCTTGCGGAACAGGCGCAGGTTGTAATCGGGATACCAGCCGCCGTGGCGTATCCACCGGTCGCCGAAGTAATTTTTCCGGGCCAGCAGGTATCCGACCGGCGTCCCGTCGCCGCCGACGACCTGCTCGATCTCCCGGCTCAGCGCCGGGGTCACCCTCTCGTCGGCGTCGAGGCTGAGGATCCAGGGGCCGGCGGCCTTCTCCAGGGCGCTGTTCTTCTGCCGGGCGAAACCCTGCCAGGGCTCCTGGTACACCTCCGCCCCCAGCTCCCTGGCGATTTCCGGGGTGCCGTCGGTGCTGAAGGTGTCCACCAGGACGACCTGGTCCGCCCACTGCACGCTCTCGAGGCAGTCCTTGATGTTTGCCGCCTCGTTCCTGGCTATTATTGTTACGGAAACGCCCATGAAAAATCCGGACCGGGTTGGCCGGCCGCCTCGTGGCTGCAGCCTAGGCTCTGTCTGAGAACCCTCGGACCGAGCCAGGGGTGTCTGGCGGGCCCGAGGTCGAGGCGCGGATTCGCAGGCGTAGCCGTACCTACGGCGAGAATCCGCAACGAAGAGATCGGGCCCGCCAGACGCTCATGGCGACGGGAGAGGGTTTTCAGGCAGAGCCTAGGTCATCCGGACCGGAGGGTCAAGGTAACCCGGCCCTATCCGGCGTTTACAGCCGACAGCCCCTGGGGCAAGATGTCCCGGGCGGCGAGCCTTCATCCGACCCGAGCGGCTCCAGGCAGGGATGGATTCCACCATGGACAGTGACGTGCAACCCGGCCGGAGTTACCCCCTGGGCGCCACCGTCCTGCCCGACGGGGTCAACTTCAGCGTCTTCTCGAAGAACTGCGAGGCGCTGGAGCTGCTGTTCTTCGACGACGCCCACGACGAGCGACCTTCCCGGGTGATCAAGCTCGACCCCGCCCGCAACAAGACCTTCTATTACTGGCACGCCTTCGTACCCGCCCTCAAAGAGGGCCAGCTCTACGGTTTCCGGGCCCACGGCCCGTTTGCGCCGGAAAAGGGCCATCGGTTCGACGGCCAGAAAGTCCTGCTCGATCCCTACGCCCGCTCGGTGGTCTTCGGCTCGCACTACGACCGCGACGCGGCCACCGGGCCCGGCGACAACTGCGCCCGGTGCCCGAAGGGGGTCGTCCTCGATCCCGGCCGCTACGACTGGGAAGACGATATCCCCCTGCGCCGGCCGTTCGCGGAGACGGTGATCTACGAGCTGCACGTGCGCGGCTTCACCCGCCATCCCAGCTCGGGCCTGGCCGCCGACCGGCGGGGCACCTATGCGGGCCTGGTGGAAAAGATCCCCTACCTGCAAGAGCTGGGCGTCACCGCGGTGGAGCTGTTGCCGGTGCAGCAGTACGACGAGCACGACGCGCCGCTCGGCCACCGGAACTATTGGGGGTTCAGCCCGATCGCCTTCTTCGCTCCCCACCGGGCCTACAGCCGCGACCAGGGACGTTTCGGTCCGGTGAACGAGTTTCGCGAGATGGTCAAGGCCCTGCACCGGGCGGGGATCGAGGTCATCCTCGACGTGGTCTTCAACCACACGAGCGAGGGAGACGAGCAGGGCCCCACCCTGTGCTTCCGCGGTCTGGAGAACACCGCCTACTACATCCTCGAACCGGACCCGGCGCTCTACGCCAACTACAGCGGCTGCGGCAACACCTTCAACTCCAACCACTCCATCGTGCGCCGCCTCATCCTGGACTGCCTCCGCTACTGGGTGGCCGAGATGCACGTGGACGGTTTCCGCTTCGACCTGGCGTCGGTGATGTCACGTGACGAGAGGGGCCAGCCCCTGGAGGACCCGCCCATCCTCTGGTCGATCGAATCGGACCCGGTGCTGGCGGGCACCAAGATCATCGCCGAGGCCTGGGACGCCGGCGGCCTCTACCAGGTCGGCTCCTTCATCGGGGATCGTTTCGCCGAGTGGAACGGGAAGTACCGGGACGACGTCCGCCGCTTCGTCAAGGGTGATCCGGGAGTGGTGCCGGACCTGATGGCCCGGATCATGGGCAGCCCCGACCTCTACCGCAGCCCGGACCGCGACCCCCATCGCAGCATCAACTTCATCACCTGCCACGACGGCTTCACCCAGAACGACCTGGTGTCCTACAACACGAAGCACAACGCGGCCAACGGCGAGGACAACCGCGACGGGGCCGACGACAACCACAGCTGGAACTGCGGGGCCGAGGGCGACAGCGACGACCCGGTCATCCAGGCCCTGCGCCGCCGGCAGATCAAGAACTTCTACACGATCCTGCTCATGTCACACGGGACCCCGATGCTGCAGATGGGCGACGAGATCCGCCTCAGCCACCAGGGCAACAACAACACCTACTGCCAGGACAACGAGCTCAACTGGTTCGACTGGCAGAGCCTGGACCGGGAGGGCGACCTGCTGCGGTTCGTCCGTCGCCTGATCGACTTCCACCGGTCCCTCCTGCTGTTCCGGCAGGGCAGCTTCTGGTCGCCCAACGGGCGGCGACGCGGAGCCTCGATCACCTGGTACGGGGAGGATGGACGCAAGCCCGACCCGGAACGATCCCCCCACTGCATCGCCTATCGCCTCCGTCACCAGGCCGGCGGCGAGGACCTGTACGCGATGCTGAATTCCTACTGGAAACCGCTGGACTTCCGGTTGCCGCGGCCGCGCCCGGGCTGGCGGTGGCACCGGGTGATCGACACCGCCCTGGCCTTCCCCCGGGACATCGAACACCCGGCCCCGGTACCGCTGCCCGCGGACGACACCTACCGGCTCGAGAGCCGCTCGACGGTGATCCTGAAGGCCTTGCCGGCCCGCTGACCACGCCCCGGCCCCGTTCACCGCTCCGGGTGAGTCTCCCGCAACCTGACCAGGGCGTTTTGCGCCTCGGCCATCCGCGGATCGATGGCCAGCGCGCGCTCGATTGCGGCCACCGCCTCCTCGATCCGGCCCTCGGCGGCCAGGAGCTCGCCCATCTCGACGTAGGCGTCGGCCAGGCCGGGCAGCGCCCGCACCGCCAGTCGGTAGTTGCTGATGGCCTCGCCGGTCCGGCCCTGCTCGGCGAGCACCCTCGCGAGCAGGTAACGCGCCTCTCCGTTCTGCGGGCCGCCGCGGAGGAAGAAGCGCAGGTGCGGCTCGGCGGCGGGGGCCCGGTCGGCGCTGATCAGCAGCTTCGAGATCATCAACCGGCCCGGGAGGTAATCCGGGGCGAGAGCCAATCCCTGCTCGCACTGCGCGATGGCCTCGGCGATCTGGCCCTGGCTGCCGAGAGCCGTCGCCAGGTTGAAGCGGGCAATCGGCAGGCCGGGTTCTAGCCGGACCGCCTCGCGCAGGTGGGCGATCGCCTCGTCCGCCCGGCCCAGCCGCGCGAGGAAGGTGGCCAGGTTGCTGCGGGCCTCCGCGTAGTCCGGATCCGCCCGGACCGCCCGCGCCAGCTGGTCAGCCGCCTCGGCGAACCTGCCCTGCTGGCCCAGGAGCAGGCCCAGGTTGTTGCGGATCACGGCCGCGTCCGGATTCCGGGCCAGGGTGGCCCGGTTCAACCTCTCGGCATCGGCGAAGAGGGCCGCCCGCGACCAGGTCAACCCGACCAGCAGACAGAGAACCACCGGCGCCAGGAAACGCAGGGCCAGTCGCCATCGGCCGGCCAACGACCGGTACCAGCGGCCGATCCCGGCGGCCACGAGCGCCAGCACCCCGATCAACGGCAGGTACTGCCAGCGGTCGGCAACCGGGGATTGTACCAGGTAGGCGTGGTGCACCAGACCGAGGGCCGGCAGCAGGCAGATCACGAAGTAGCCCAGGCCGCCCAGGGGAGCCCGCCCCCAGCCGTGGCGATGCCGCCACAGCAGAAGTGCGGCGCCGATCAGTCCGAGCAGCGGCAGGTAGAGCACGAGCCGGCCGGGGTCCAGTTCCCAGCGAGGGTAAACCAGGCAGAGCCCGGTCGGGATCAGCGCCTTCCCGAGATAGAACCACACCGCCAGCCCGGCGCCGAGCAGGCGGGACCCGAAGCCGGCGTCCGCAACCTCCCCGGCGGCGGGGTCCCGCCCGGTCAGGAACCAGACCAGGGCCAGCCCGAACCCGAGCGCCAGGACGAAGAAGGGGGCCGTTCGTTTCAGGTCGCGACGCGACACGCGACCGCGCCGCCACCAGGCCGCGCCGAGCAGCACCAGCGGCAGAACCGCAACCGCCGTCTTGCTGAGCAGGGCCAGCAGGAACAGGACCAGCGCCAGCCAGTAATATCCGCCCCCGCGGTCCCGTCCCTCCCCGGCGAACCAGGCCCGCAACGAGAGCAGGAAAAAGAGCAGCGACAGGGTGTTCTTCCGCTCGCTGATCCACGCCACCGACTCGACGTTGACCGGGTGGATCGCAAACAGGACCGCCGCCCACCAGGCCCCCGGTATCTGCAGCCGCTCCAGCAACCGCCACAGCAAGAGCACGTTCGCCAGGTGCAGCAGGATGTTGATCAGATGATAGGCCGGTGCGTTTTTCCCCCAGAGCCGCCATTCCACCCAGAAGGAGGTGTAGAACAGCGGGTAATATTCGATCGCGTCGGTGCTGAGCCAGATCCGCTTCAGACCGTCGGCTTCCCTGATGAGGGGGTTGTCGAAGAGGTAGACGTTGTCGTCCCAGATGAAGCCGCCGCGCATGGCCGGCACGTAGGCCAGGAGCGTCAGCAGGATCAGCAGCCCGGCCAGCAGCCAGGCCGGCCGGGAGTCTCGGCGCTGGGGGATCGTCGCCATGAACTAGAGTTCCACCTCCGTGCCGACCCCTTGCTCGCGGGCGGCGGTGTAGACCGCCAGGGCCGTCGACACGTCCTGGATCGCCAGCCCGCAGGACTTGAAGACGGTGATTTCCTCGGGATTCTCGCGGCCGGGTTTCTCGCCGCTGACGATCTCGCCCAGGCTGGCGAATATGTGATCCTCGCCGACGGCCCCCTCCGCGATGGGGATCAGGATGTCACCCGCCTCGGCCAGGTTGGCCTCGCGGAGGTCGGCCACGAACTTGGCCCGCGCCACGGTTGCGGTGTCGAGCTCCCGGGCCTCCGGCGAATGGGAGCCGATGTTGTTTATGTGCGTGCCGGCCGCCAGCCACTCCCCCTCGAACACGGGGTCGTGGGAACTCGAGGCGGTGACGATGATGTCGGCCTGGCGGACGGCCGCCTCGGCATCCTCGGTCGGCGTGATCTCGACCTCCAGGGCCGGGCCCAGGTCGGCGGCGAAGCTCTCCCGCGCCTCCGGCACCACGTCCAGGACGATGACCTTCTCGATCGGCCTGACCAGCTTCATCGCCACGAGCTGCTGGCGAGCCTGGACCCCGGCGCCGAAGACGACGCAGGTCCGGGCGTCCTCGCGAGCGAGATAGCGGGTGGCCACGCCGCTGGCGGCACCGGTCCGGACCGCGGTCAGGTAACCGGCGTCCATGATGGCCACCGCCCGGCCGGTCTGCGAATCACAGAGCAGCAGGGTGCCGAAGATGGTGGGGATTCCGTGCTTGGCCGGGTTGTCCGGATAGACGGTGACGACCTTCAGGCCCAGCGCGTCCAGGTCGCCGCCGATGTAGGCCGGCATGCCCAGGAAGAGCCCGTTGTGGGCCTCGACGCGAAAGACCGAGCGCTGGGGCATCACGGTCCGGCCGCGGGCCAGCTCGGCGAACGCGGTCTCGACGGCGGCCAGGCAGTCGGGCATGGTCAGGACCGACTCGACATCCCGGCGCGAAAGCAGCAGTGCCATGGTTCCTCCTCCTGGCGGGCGAGTTTTCCGGTGAGCGAATCCTACTCGATCCGGGCGACGGCCTCGACGGCGACCAGCGCCCCCAGGGGCAGGGCGGCCGCGGCCAGGACGCCCCGGGCCGGCGGCTCGGCCGGGAAGAATTCGGCGTAGACCTCGTTGACCTGGCCGAAGGCGGCGAGGTCGGTCAGGTACACAGTGGTCTTCAGGACGTCGGCCAGCGAACCGCCCGCCGCGGCCAGGATCGCCGCGATGTTCTCTAGGCAACGGCGGACCTGTTCCGGGGCGGTCTCGCCGACCAGCTCCCCCGACCCCGGGTCCAGCGCGATCTGCATGGCGGTGAACAGCAGGCCGTCCGCGACGACCCCCTGGCTGTAGGATCCGATGGCGGCCGGAGCCCCGTCGGTGCTTATCGTACGGCGGGTCAAGACAACCTCCCTGCTAGCGGTCGGCCTCGCAGTCGGCGAGGAAGCGAGCCAGACGGTCGAGCCCCTCCTCGAGGTTCTCGAGCGAGTTCGCGTACGAGAGCCGCAGGAATCCTTCCCCGTGGGGGCCGAAATCGACGCCGGGCGTCAGAGCCACTCCCGCCTGCTCGAGGATCTCGAAGGCGAAGGAAAGGACGTCGTCCGTGTAACGACTCACGTTGAAGAAGACGTAGAACGCCCCGGTCGGCTCGACCAGGACGTTCAACCCCATGGCCGCCAGCTTTTGCAGCACCAGCCGGCGCCGCTCGTCGTAGCAGCGCCTCATCCGCTCGATGTCCTCGTCGGCCTTGGTGAGGGCGGCGATGGCGGCGAACTGGGGAAAATCCGAGGGCGACACGAACAGGTTCTGCTGCAGCTTCTGCATCGGGCGGAGCAGGTACTCGGGCACGATGGCGAAGCCGAGCCGCCAGCCGGTCATGGCGAACAGCTTCGAGAAACCGCTGATCACCAGCGCGTCCGGGTCGAACTCGAGGATGGAATGGGGCGATTCGCCGTAGGTAAGCCCGTGGTAGATCTCGTCCGAGACGATCTGGACCCGGCCGTGCGTGACCGCGACCAGCTCGCACAGCCGGTCGGCCGAGGTGACGATCCCGGTCGGATTGGCGGGCGAGTTCAGCAGGAGCGCGCGAGCGCCAAGGCCGGCGAGCTCGGCCGCCACCTCGGCCGGATCGTACTGAAAACCTTCCTGCTCGCGCACCGGCAGGCGCACCGACTCGGCGTGGCAGGAACGGACGAAGTTCGGGTAGCAGGCGTAGCAGGGATCGGTCATCAGCACCCGGTCGCCAGGATCGAGCATGGCCTGGTACGTAAGGACCATTGCGCCGGAACTGCCCAGGGTGACGATAACCCTCTCGGGAGAGATCTCGACGCCGTACCGGCGGTCCATCCAGGCCGCGATCGTCTCGCGCAGCTCGGGATGGCCCAGCGAATGGGTGTAGTGGGTATGCCCTTCCCGGATCGCCTTGATGCCGGCCTCCCGGACGACCTCCGGAGTGTCGAAATCGGGTTCGCCCACTTCCAGGTGGATCACCGAGCGCCCCTGCCGCTGCAGGGCGTTGGCCCGGTCGAGCACGTCCATCACCAGAAACGGCGGCATCTCGGTGCCGACGCGGCTCACCTTCCGGTCCGCCCGGTCCGGCGGCTGGTCTTGCTTGCGGTTCAGGTCGGGATCCTGGCCGCTGGCCGGCTTCTCGTTTTTCATAGGCAGCTTTCCTCGCCAGTTACTCAATCCCCCGGTGTTTTACCGTAATTCACCCCCCGGCGACGGCCAAGCGAAAATGGCCGACCGGCACTCGATGGGTTATCTTGCCCTTCTGTCCGGAGGGAAAACCAGGAAGCCTTCTCCCGCGAGGTGTACATGTTCCGCCGGCTCGGATCTTCCCCCCTCCTGTTCCCGGTGATCGCTGCGACCGCGGCGGCGGTGGCCCTCGCCCTGGCTGCCCCGGCAGTCGCCCCGGCGGCCGACCCGCCCGTGGTGGCCAACGGAGCCGAACCCGCCGACGGGAACATCACCCTGCGCCTGCAAGAGCTGTGGCGCGTCGGAGGCGACGAGGACGACGAGATCTTCTTCGGGGTGATCATCCAGGCCCTGACCGACCAGGAAGGCAACATCTACCTGCTGGATACCCAGCTCTCGGAGGTCCTGGTCCTGACGCCGGAGGGCCACTACCGGCGCACCCTGAGCCGCGAGGGCGAGGGGCCGGGCGAGATCCGCCGCTGCCGCGGCATGCAGTGGCTCCCCGACGGGACGCTGGGCCTGGTCCAGTCCCGGCCCGGCCACGTGGTCCGGGTGGACCGGGAGGGCCTGCCCCTCCCCAGCCTGATTCCCGGCGCCGACAACCCCACCGAGCGCGGCCTGGTTTTCCTGAACGACCTTCTCTGCCGGGACGGCTGGGTGGTGCT
This sequence comes from uncultured Fibrobacteraceae bacterium, assembly GCA_964484595.1. Lineage (GTDB taxonomy): Bacteria > Krumholzibacteriota > Krumholzibacteriia > LZORAL124-64-63 > LZORAL124-64-63 > CAZAHC01. The sequence continues at coordinate 15,454 of CAZAHC010000027.1, forward strand.
GGCCGGCTCGGAACGGGCTCGCGGAGACCACGGACCAGCCCGGACCAGCTTCGTTGCCGCCTTTGCCGAGGACGGCAGCGAGACCCTGCGCTACCTGGAAACCTCGCGGGAATTCGACTTCCGCAATCCAACCTGGATCGAGCGGGACCTCTACTCGGTGACCGGCGGCCGCTGGACCCTCGGCCGCGAGGGCCGGGTCTTCGCCGCCCTGGACCGGGACCGGTACGCCGTCACCGTGTTCGGGCCGCAGGGTGATCCGGTTCTGGTCATCGAGAAGGACGAGAAGCCGCGCCGCCGTTCGGCCGAGGAGAAGCAGCGAATCGCCGCCAACGCCAGGCTCCGCGGCCGGCACGCGCCGCAGACCTTCCCCGTCGAGGTCGAGGACACCGACCCGGCGATCAGCAACCTGCGCGTGGACGAGCAGGGCCGGCTCTGGGTCATGTCCAGCAACGGCAATCGTGCCCAGCCCGAGGGCATCCTCTGCAGCTATGACGTCTTCGATCCCACCGGGAAGTACGTCCAGAGGATCCAGGTGGCCTGCGAGGGGAACGGCGAGCAGGACCGGCTGCAATTCATCGACCAGGAACGGGTGATCCGGATCACCGGGCTCGCCGATGCGCTGGCGGTCATGCGCGGCGACGTCTCGGCCGGAGAGGAGGAAGCCGACGAGAGCCTGGAGGATGCGCTGATGGAAGTCATCTGCTACCGGATCCTGCAGTCCGGACCCAGTCCCTCCGAATCAGGAACCGGGGTGCCGGGTACTCCGTAGTGGTCGCCGAGAGGGCGAGTCACCCTTTCAACCGAGGAGGCCCCGATGAGCTACGTTCCCGTTTTCACGCCCTCGAGTTCACGGGCTACCGCCAGGGCCCGACGGCTCGGCAAGCAGATCACCGCCACCATCGAGGAATTCCGCCGGCAGAACCCCGGCCTCAGCCCGCTGGAGATAAACCAGGCGCTGTGGCTGGTCCGGGCCGAGTCAGGAAGAAGGAAGCCGGCGATCCTGGCCGTGCTGGTCGCCGTGATGCTGCTCCTGATCGGGATCCTGGTTTTCCTGGCGGACTACCAGCCGTAACCGGCCTGATCCACCCCCTCGACCGGCAGCGATTCCACGACCTCGCGATCGACGATCTTTCCTACCGGGTAGATGTTGTGTCGGTGGTCGTAGTACGGCGAACGCTGGTAGAACCAGTAGCGGATGGCCCAGGGATTGCCGGCGAATTCCGCGTCGGCGGCCTTCGCCTCCGCCAGCTCGCGCGCCAGGTCGGGGTTTTCCTCGATCATCCGCTCGGCCATCTCCTCGATGACATACGACTCAACGTACTCGACACGGGAGAACACCGCGTCGAAGAACCCCCAGTAGGCGTACGAGTCCGGCGCTTCCGGCTCGAGAATGTGCGCCGCCACCTTCGCCGCCGGCTGGCGGATGTCCACCACCGCCGAGCCGGGAGCGAAGGTTCGCTCCTCGGTGATCGGATCGAGCGCGAACTCCACCGGATGTCTGCCCTCGTAGGGCTGCCTCTGCCACTCGGCGTCCCGGAAGCGGTAGGACTGGACGGTCAAGGTCGCGGGACTGGCCAGGCGCCGCACCTGCACGCCATGCAGTTGCAGCCGGTCGATGACCTCGGTCCACTCCGCGGGGAGGAGGTAGGCCTCCGGCAGCTCGACGCTCGCCGCCGGGCGCTGCTGGTCGAAGAAGGGGATCCGGAAGTTCTGCGGTTCCTTGCCGAAGCGGAACCAGCGCCCGCCTGTCAGGTCGCTCTGGACCTCCTCGTACTCGACGCCGAGGAAGTCGATCATCACCGAGTCGGGCGTTGACTCGAACCGCACGGGCAGGTGTCGCTCCCGGAATGCGGGGCTGGCGGTGTGCCGGTCGGCCTCGCGAACCGCCTCGCGCAGGGCGCCGGGATCCTCGTTCACGAAGCGGAGACTCTGCTTGACCAGCTCGTAGGTCGCTGCCACCCGGATCGGGTAGTCCTTCAGCATGTGGGTCTCGACCAGCAGACCCGGGCGGTTGTGCAAGGCGGTGTATCCCTGGGACAGGCGGGGCGGAGCCACCCAGCTCACCAGGCCGCTGCGCGGATCGTGCCAGTCGCGAAAAACGACGTAGGGCGCGAGCGGAAAGCCGGCCGCCGCCATCGCCAGCTCCATCTCCGCCAGGTAGGCGCGCGTCCAGGCGGTCGGGGCGGGGGCCATGCTGCCCCGGATTTCCAGGCCGTACGATATGGGATACTGGTAGTCCGCCCCGTCGGTGGAGTGGATGTCCACGATGAAATCCGGCCGCCAGCGGTTGAACAGCCGCAGCCAGGCCTGCATCTCGGGCGTGTCCGCCTTAAGGAAGTCCCGGTTCAGGTTGAGGTTCTGGGCGGTCACCCGCCAGCCCATCTCCTCCGGACCGTTCTGGTTGATCCGGTTGTAGGGCCCGAAACGCTCGTGGCCATCCACGTTGAAGATGGGGATGAACAGCAGGGTGACGTTGTCGAGCAGCTCGGGGTACCTGCCGGCGACGGTCAGGTCCCGCAGGAGCATCAGGCCGGCGTCCTTGCCGCAGCACTCCCCGGCGTGGATGCAAGCCTGGACGAGCACCACCGCGTTGGCCGAGACATGCACCTCCTCGGGAGTGAACCGGCCCCGGCGGTCCGCGATCAGGAGCGGCAACGCCCTCCCCTGGGGACTGGTTCCGAACTCGGTGAGGCGAAGCCGGGGCGAGGCCTCCGCCAGCCGCCGGCAGAAATCGATCGTGGCCTCGTAGCGTGGCGTCCGGAGCCCCTCGGATCTCTCGAAATCGGTGGTCCAGTCCGCCTCGGGCGGGGCCACGCAGGAGGCGGCTGCCAGGGATAGGAGCACCAGGGCGATTGAAAGGGATGTTCGGCTGGAAACCACTATTCCTCCTCACGATACCGCGCTCGCGACCCGGCCGGGGATGGCCTCAAATATACCGGGAATTGAATAATCAGCCCATATGTAGTATGATAGGGAACTTCAGCCAGGAACGAGCAGCGTTCACAGACTCTGGACATACTTCTCTGGTGATAGACAGCATGAGGCATTTTCTTTTTCTGCTCCAGACGTGTATCCCATTCGCCATGTCCGTCCACCGGGTAGCGCCGCTCCGGCCGGTGCGTCCTGCCAGCGGGCTTCTGCCCGCCCTGCTGGTCCTGCTTTCCCTGGTCCCCTGGACGCCCTGCCTGGCGGAGAAGCAAACGCACCGGAACCTGTTCTTCCTGCATCACTCCACCGGCCGTTACCTGCTGGAGGAGGGGAACGTGCGGTCCGATCTCATGAGCTACAACCGGGCCAACGGCACCGCCTTCGTGCTCTGGGATCACGACTACAACTACCTGGGCCTGATGGCTCCGTCGGGCTACTACGTTGGCCACGATTACGGCATTCCCAACGACAATACCGATCCGGACGGCCTGCACTACCTCTGGACCACCGCCAACAGCGCCCGCGACTCGATCCTGGCCAATCACGAGGTCATCGCCTTCAAGTCCTGCTATCCCGCCTGCGCGATCCAGGGCCTGGCCCAGCTGCGGAGCTACTTCACCTGGTATCTCGAAATGCGGGACGTGTTCGACCAGTATCCCGACAAGATCTTCGTGGTGATGTCGCCGCCCCCGCTGCACCGGCTGTCGACCAACCTCGCCCAGGCGGATCTGGCCCGGACATTCGCCAACTGGCTCGGTAGCGACACCTTCCTGCTCGGCCACACCAATGTTCTCTTCTTCGACTTCTTCGACCTGCTGGCCCATCCCGACGACGGCAGCGAGCAGCGGAACATGCTCCGGTACGAGTACGAGCTGAGCCACTACAACGGCGACTCGCACCCGAACCTCCTGGCCAACCAGACCGTCGGCCCGCTTTTCTGTCAGTTCCTGATCGAGGCCGGCCTGGGAGTGGTGGCTGGCCTCGAGGCCGATCTCCCTCCCGTCGGGCCGCGGCTGGAACCGAACTACCCCAACCCCTTCAATCCGCTCACCCGGATCGGTTACCGGCTGTCCGACCCCGCGGCGGTCTCGCTACGGGTCTTTGACCTGCAAGGATACCTGATCCGGACCCTGACCGACGGCTGGCAGGAGGCAGGGAGTCACGAGGTAATCTGGGACGGTACTGACCGCAACGGTCAGCCGGCCGCCAGCGGAATCTACATCTACAGCCTCGAGGCCGGTTCCCGGACGGTGACGCGGAAGATGGTCCTTTCAAAATAGCCTCAATTTTTCAGGAAATCTGCCGATTCCTCCCCTACATGTGATCCACCCGAAAACGCTCGCCACGTCCGGCGGCAGCCACGGGGGTTTCCTCGCTCGCGCGGGGCCCTGGGTTTCACAGGGGGACTGGGGAGGGAAAACCCACCATGAAGCGCAATCCCATTTTCCACGCTCCGGTTCTTGTCTCCTGCCTGGCCGTCCTGCTGGCGCTGGCGGCCCTGCCGGCCCCCGCCGCCGCCCAGGTTTTTCAGACCAAGCTCTTCTTCCTTCACCACTCCACGGGCCGGAACCTGATCAGCCAGGGCGGAGTGAGGGAATACATCACCAGCTTCAACGCCGCCAACCAAACCCACTTCGGCCTCTGGGACCACGACTACAACAGCATCGGGTTGAGCGACGCCCAGGGGCGGCTACTCGGCCGCAACTACAACATCCCCAACGACAACACCTACCCCGACGGCCTGCACTACCTGTGGGCGGTGGCCAACAGCGCGCGGGACTCGATCCTGACCAACCACCAGGTGATCGCCTTCAAGTCGTGCTACCCTGCCTCGGGGATCGGCTCGGACGCGGAGCTGGAGCAGCGGAAGGTGTGGTACCTGGAGATGCGCGACGTCTTCGACCAGCACCCCGACCGGGTGTTCGTTGTGATG
>CAZAHC010000028.1:0-20104 GCA_964484595.1 uncultured Fibrobacteraceae bacterium
CCGTCTCCGACGCCGAGCAAGGGTTCTGAGACCGAGGAAAGGTTCCGACCATGCATCTGCTCATCGACAATTACGACTCGTTCACCTTCAACATCGTGCAGGCCCTGGGCGAGCTGGGCGCCGAGGTGAAGGTGGTGCGCAACGACCGGATCGACGTGGCCGCCGCGGCCGCCCTGGATCCGGACTCGCTGATCGTCTCGCCGGGGCCGGGCCGGCCCGAGGACGCGGGCGTGTCGGTGGCGCTGATCGAGCACTTCGCCGACCGCAAGCCCATCCTCGGCGTCTGCCTCGGTCACCAGTGCCTGGTCGCCGCCTGCGGCGGTGAGATCGAGCGGGCCGACCGGGTGATGCACGGCAAGGTCTCGAACATCTACCACGACTGCCGGACCCTCTACGACGGGCTGACCAACCCCTTCCGGGCCACGCGGTACCACTCGCTGATCGTCAGGGAGGAGAAGCTGCCGCCCGAGCTCGAGGTGTCGGCCTACACCTCCGAGGGCGAGATCATGGGGATCAGGCTGAAGGAGCGCCCGGTCGAGGGGGTGCAGTTCCATCCCGAGTCGATCCTGACGCCCGAGGGCAAGCACCTGCTGGAGAACTTCCTGCAGACGACGAGGGCAAGCTGATGAACGACTTCAAGCCGGTCCTGGAACGGCTGCTCGACGGCGAGGACCTCGGTGCCGAGGAGGCTTGCGAGCTGATGGGCCGGGTGATGTCGGGCGAGCTGGGCGAGAGCCGGATCGCCGCCCTGCTGGTCGCCCTGCGCGGCAAGGGCGAGACGGTGGCGGAGATCGCGGGGTTCGCGGCGGCCATGCGCGCAGCCTCCCTCCGGGTTCATCCCACGCGCCGGGACCTGGTCGACACCTGCGGCACCGGGGGCGACGGCAGCGGCACCTTCAACATCTCCACCGCCACGGCCCTGGTGGCCGCGGCGATGGGCGTCGGGGTGGCCAAGCACGGCAACCGCGCCGTCTCGTCCCGCTGCGGCAGCGCGGACGTGCTCGAGGCGCTGGGCGTGAACATCGACCTCCCCCCGGAGGCGGTGGCCCGGCAGATCGACGAGGTCGGCATCGGCTTCCTGTTCGCGCCGAATCACCATCCCGCCATGAAGTACGCGGCGCCCGTGCGGAAGCAGCTCGGGATCCGGACCGTCTTCAACCTGCTGGGCCCGCTGACCAACCCGGCCGGCGTGGATCGCCAGCTACTGGGCGTCTTCCGGGAGGACCTGACCGGTAAGCTCTGCCGGGTGCTGCGGGAGCTGGGTTCGCGGCGCGCCTTCGTGGTCTGCGGCGCCGACGGCACCGACGAGGTTTCCCTGACCGGGGAGACGGAGATCTGCGAGCTGGCCGGCGGCGAGGTTCGCAGCTACCGGTTCGCGCCGGAGGACGCGGGGCTGGCCAGGGTCGAGCTGGCCGCTCTCGCCGGCGGCACCGCGGCGGAGAACGCGGCCTTCATCACCGAGATCCTGCACGGGGCCCCGGGCCCGCGGCGGGACGCCGTCCTGCTCAACGCCGGCTTCGTGGCGAAACTCGCCGGCCTGGCCGACGAGCCGGCCGCCGGCGTGACCCTGGCCGCCGAGGCCATCGCCGACGGCCGGGCTGCCCGGCTGCTGGACGAGCTGCGCGAGGTCTCGCACCGCCCGGCCGGGGACGAGGAGGGGCCATGAGCGATTTCCTGGCCACGGTCCTCGCGCAGAAGCAGAGGGAGATCGCCGCCGACAAGCAGGCGCGACCGGCAGCCGAGCTGGCGCCGGTGGCCGCGGCCGATCCGGTGCGCGATTTCGCCGCGGCCATCACTCCCCCGGGCAGCATCATCGCCGAGATCAAGCGCCGGTCGCCCAGCGTGGCCGCCTTCCGCCAGGACGGCCCGGTCGCAGAGCTGGCCGGAATCTACGCCGCCGGCGGAGCCGCGGCCATCTCCATCGTCACCGACGCCGCGAACTTCGGCACTTCCCTGAACGACGTGGGCCGGGTGAGGCAGGAGGTCGACTTGCCGGTCCTGGTCAAGGACTTCGTCTGTGATCCCTACCAGGTGCTCGCGGCGCGGGCGGCCGGGGCGGACTGCCTGCTCCTGATCGCGCGGATCCTCGCACCGGCGGACCTGGCGGCCCTGCTGGCCGAGGTCAGGCTCCTCGGCATGAGCGCTCTGGTCGAGTGCCACGACGCCGCGGAAATCGACCGGGCCGCGGCGGCCGGCGCCGACATCTTCGGCCTCAACAGCCGGGATCTGCGTACCCTGACCGTTTCCCTCGAGACCACCGAGAAGCTGGCCGGCCTGGTCCCCGACCCGGCGCTCTGCGTCGCCGAGAGCGGCATCGACCGCCGGGCCGACATCGAGCGGCTGCTCGCCGCCGGCGCCGGCGCCTTCCTGGTGGGCGGCGCCCTGCTGAACGCCGCCGATCCTGGCCGCAAGCTGCGGCAGCTTCGGGGTCTCGAACCAGAGCCGGAGGGGACCGATCGTGGCTGACGTGCGCGTGAAGATCTGCGGTCTGACGACCGCCGCCGACGCGAAGGCCTGCCACGAGCTGGGCGCTGATTACCTGGGGGTGATCTTCGCCGAGAGCCCCCGCCAGGTGGACCTGGACCGGGCGGTCGAGATACGCGCCGCCGTGCCGGACGCCAAGCTGGTGGGCGTTTTCGCCGACCAGGCCCCCGACCAGATCGCCCACCACGCGGAGACCGCCGGCCTGGACCTGATCCAGCTCCACGGTCGCGAATCGGGGGCCGTCGTGGCGGCGGTCCGGGAGCGGGGATCCCTGCCGGTGATCCAGGCTCTGACCGGCGACGGGCTCAGCGAGGCGATGGAGTTCGTCGGCGACGGCCCTCCCGCCGACGAGGGGATCGACTACTTCTTGTTCGACCTGCCGAAGGGGATGCCGTTCTCCGCCGCTTCCCTGGTTGGCGTCTGGCAGGCCGCCCTGTGGGCCGGCCGCGCCGGTTGGCAGGTTTTTCTCGCGGGGGCCCTCGAGCCGGACAACGCCGCCAAGGCGGTGCGCACCGTGCGGCCGTTCGGGGTCGATGTCTGCAGCGGCGTGGAGAACTGCCCCGGGAGCAAGGACCTCGCCAAGGTGGAGCGTTTCATCGCGGAGGTCAGAGGTGCCTAACAATCATAGGGCCGGCAAGGGACGTTTCGGCCCCTACGGCGGCCAGTTCGTTCCCGAGACCCTGATGTCCTGCCTCGAGGAGCTCGAGGCGGCCTACGCCGCTGCCTGCGCGGACGAGCAGTTCGCCGCCGACCTCGCGCACCTGCTCTTCAGCTACGCCGGCCGGCCGACGCCCCTCTACTTCGCCGGCGGCCTCTCGGAGTCGTGCTCCGGCGAGAACGGCGAGGTCAAAATCTACCTCAAGCGCGAGGACCTGAACCACACCGGCGCCCACAAGATCAACAACTGCCTCGGCCAGGTCCTGCTGGCGGCGCGGATGGGCAAGCGGCGCATCGTCGCCGAAACAGGAGCGGGGCAGCACGGAGTGGCCACCGCCGCGGTGGCGGCGCGGTTCGGCATGGAGTGCGTCATCTACATGGGCGAGGTGGATCTCGAGCGGCAGCGGCCCAACCTGCTGCGCATGGAGCTGCTCGGCGCCGAGGTGGTGCCCGTCGCCTCGGGCAGCCGGACCCTGAAGGACGCCACCAACGAGGCGATTCGCGACTGGGTCACCAACGTCGCCAGCACTCATTACATCATCGGCTCCACCGTCGGGCCCCACCCCTACCCGCAGCTCGTGCGGGACTTCCAGGCGGTGATCGGCCGGGAGACCCGCGAGCAGATCCTGGCCGTGGAGGGCCGGCTGCCGACCGACATCGTCGCCTGCGTCGGGGGCGGTTCCAACGCGCTGGGCATCTTCGTGCCCTTCCTGGACGACGCGGAGGTCAGCCTGCATGGGGTGGAGGCGGGCGGGTCTGCCGGCGGCCACGCCGCCGCTCTCTGCGCCGGCACGCCGGGGGTCCTGCACGGCTCGTTCAGCTACCTGCTGCAGGACGGCGACGGCCAGGTGCAGCTCGCCCACTCCATCGCCGCCGGCCTGGACTACCCCGGCGTCGGTCCGGAACACAGCCAGCTGCGGGACAGCGGCCGGGTCACGTACAGCCGCGTCACCGACGCCGAGGCGCTGGCCGGGTTCCGGGACCTATCCCGATTGGAAGGGATCATCCCCGCCGTGGAGGCGAGCCACGCGATCGCCCACGTCCAGAAGCTGCTGGCCGCTGAACCATCGGCGATGGAGCTGGTGATCATCAACCTCTCCGGTCGCGGGGACAAGGACGTAGAGGCGCTGGCCGAGAAGGTGCAATCATGAAGCTGACGGAGACCACCAGGGGGTTGCGCGAGGCCGGTCAGAAGGTGCTGGTACCGTTTTTCACCGCCGGCTACCCCGACGAGCAGACGTTCCTGGCTCTGCTGGAGACGGCGGCGCGGGCCGGCTGCCGGGTGATCGAGATCGGGGTGCCGTTCAGCGATCCCATCGCCGACGGTCCGGTGATCCAGGAATCGTCGCAGCAGGTGCTGGCCGGCGGCATGACCCTGCGCCGGGCGCTGGAGCTGACGGCCGAGGCCTCCGCGCGAACCGACGCCGCCCTGGTGATGATGGGTTACGTCAACCCGCTGCTGGCGATGGGCCTGGAGGAATTCGCTGCCGCGGCCCGGCAGGCGGGCGTGGCCGGGGTCATCGTCCCGGACACGCCCCTGGAGGAGTCGGCCGACGTGCGCCGGGCTCTTGGCGACCAGGGCGTGGCGCTGGTGGACCTGGTGGCGCCGACCTCGAGCGAGAAGCGCGTCGGTCGCATCGCCGCGAAAGCGACCGGCTTTCTGTACCTGGTTTCTATGACCGGGGTTACCGGGGCGGGGCTCGCCCCGGGTCGGCAGGTCGCGGACCTGGTCGCCCGGGTGCGCCGGCGGACCGACCTGCCCCTCTACGTGGGCTTCGGGGTGTCGCGGGCCGACCAGGCCGCCGCCATCGTCCAGCACGCCGACGGAGTCATCATCGGCAGCGCCCTGATCCGCCTCATCCAGGCGGCGCCCTCGGGCGCGGAGGCCGTGACGCGGGTCGAGGCCTTCCTGGGCGAGTGCCTGCAAGCGATGAATTCGCAGAGGAGTGAGTGATCATGATCGTCGTCATGGAGCCGGGGGCGGCCGTTGCGCAGATCAGCAGCGTGATTCGCCGGGTCGAGGAGATGGGTCTGAAGCCACTGCCGTCCCACGGGGCCACCCAGACCGTCATCGGCATCATCGGCCGGCACAAGCCTGCGGACCTGGCCGAGATCGAGAAGATGCCCGGCGTTGCCCAGGTCAACCCGCTGACCAAGTCGTTCAAGCTGGTCAACCGCGAGTTCAAGCCCGAGCCGACCGTGATCAAGGTCAACGGGGTCTCGATCGGGGGCGACGAGTTCGTGGTGATGGCCGGGCCCTGCTCGGTTGAGTCCCGGGACCAGCTCCAGGCGACCGCCGCCTGGGTGCACCGCTGCGGCGGCCGGATCCTGCGGGGCGGCGCCTTCAAGCCGCGCACCTCGCCCTACAGCTTCCAGGGCCTCGGCGAGGAGGGCCTGCGCATCCTGCGGGACGCCAAGCGCGAGACCGGCCTGCCGATCATCACCGAGGTGATGGCGCCGGAGCTGGTGCCGCTGGTCGCCTCCTACGCCGACATCCTGCAGATCGGCACCCGCAACATGCAGAACTACGCCCTGCTGGAAGCGGCCGGCCAGGCCCGCAAGCCGGTGCTGCTCAAGCGGGGCATGATGTCCACGATCGAGGAGATGCTCCTGGCCGCGGAGTACATCCTGTCCAATGGCAACAGCCAGCTGATGTTCTGCGAGCGGGGCATCCGCACCTTCGAGACGGCGACCCGCAACACGCTCGACCTGTCGGCGATCCCGGTGATCAAGCAGGCCAGCCACCTGCCCCTGATCATCGACCCGAGCCACGCCACCGGGCGCAAGGACTGCATCCCGGCGATGGCCCGGGCGGCCCTGGCGGCCGGGGCGGACGGGATCATCGTCGAGACCCATCCCAACCCCGCCGAGGCCCTCTCCGACGGGCCCCAGAGCCTGACCTTCCCGGAGTTCGCGGAGATGATGGACTCGCTGCGCCCGATCGCGGAGGCGGTGGGCAAGAGGATGGCGGGTGGGGAGTGATGAACGAGACCACGGTAAACCAGGCCACCCGCATCATCGGTACCCTCACCGTGCCGGGCGACAAGTCGATCGCGCACCGGTCGCTGATCCTGGGCGCGGTGGCCCGCGGCACCCAGGTGATCACGGGCCTGCCCGGATCGGCGGACGTGAAGACGACCGCTGCCTGCCTGCAGGCGCTGGGCTGCGAGGTGACCACCGCCCCGGACGGCACGACCCGGGTGGGCGACTGGACCGGCGAGGTCGCCGCCGTGATCGACGCCGGCAATTCCGGCACCTCGGCCCGGCTCCTGGCCGGCCTGATCGCCGGCCGGGGCGGCGAGTGCGCGATCGACGGCGACGAGTCGCTGCGGCGGCGCCCCATGACCCGCATCGCCGAGCCGCTGCGCCTGATGGGCGCGGAGGTCGAGACTTCCGCCGGCGGCCGGCTGCCGCTGACCATCCGGGGTGGCGAGCTGACCGGGATCCGCTACCGACCTGCGGTGGCCAGCGCCCAGGTCAAGAGCGCCGTCCTGATTGCGGGGCTCTTCGCCCGGGGCTCGACCACCGTCGAGGAGATCGCCCCGACCCGGGATCACACCGAGAACATGCTCGCGGCGATGGGTGTGACCGTGGCGCGCGACGGCCTGAAAATCACCGTACCGGGCGAGACCGTGCCCGAGGCGGTGCCGGTCACGGTGCCGGGCGACGCCTCCTCGGCGGCCTTCCACGTCGTGGCGGCCACCCTGCTGCCCGGGTCGGAACTCCGGCTGCCCGGCTGTGGCGTCAATCCCACGCGCAGCGGGGCCCTGCGGGTCCTGGCGCGGATGGGGGCGGACATCACCCTGGAGAACCCGCGCACCTGCGCCGGCGAGGACATCGCCGACATCCTGGTTCGCGGCAGCTCTCTGCAGGGGGTCGAGATCGGGGGAGATACGATTCCCACCCTTATCGACGAGCTGCCGGTCCTCGCGGTCGCGGCCAGCCAGGCCGCCGGGACGACCACGGTCCGTGACGCCGCCGAGCTGCGGCACAAGGAGGCCGACCGGATCGCCGGCACCGTCCAGAACCTGCAGCGGCTGGGGGCGGACATCACCGAGCGGGAGGACGGCTTCGTGGTCGAGGGCCCCTGCCGCCTGCGCGGGGCCGCCGTGGAAGCGTTCGGCGATCATCGCCTGGCGATGGCGATGGCCGTCGCCGGGTTGCTGGCCGCCGGCAGCACCCGGATCGCCGGCAGCTCCACCGTCGGCATCTCCTATCCCGGTTTCTTTGCGGACCTGCGGGCGGTTGCCCGCTGAGCGGCCGGGAAAATGGTGAGGGATTACCGGATCAACACGAGGCGAGCGGTCCGGCGGAAATCACCGGCCGCGAGGGAGCAGACGTAGACCCCGGAGGAGACCGGGCGGCCCCGATCGTCCCGGCCGTCCCAGGTCACGGCGTGTGAGCCGGCGCCCAGCGGAGCCGCCAGCAGGTCGGTCACCAGACGGCCCGAGGGAGTGAAGATGCCCAGCCTGACCTGCCGGGCCCGGGGCAGGGTGAACTGGATCCGGGTCATCGGGTTGAACGGGTTGGGAAAGCAATTGAACCCTATCTGAAGCCGGGGCCCGGGTTCCTCTACCGGGGCGGGATCCTGGCAGGGTTCGATGGGATATCCCTCGTAGCGCCAGACCTCGCCGGAGTCCTCGGCGAGGAAGATGGTCGTCTGACCGGTTGTGCTTCCACCGATCAGGGCGACACCCTCCTGATTGTCGCCGGCGAGCTCGTACTCACGGATGACGGTTCCGTCGGGCGACATCTCGACGATGACGTTGTACTGGTCGTAGATCGCGAACAGGACGTCGACGCACCGGTCGTAGTGCATCCCGGAGAGATCATTCCTGCCGCCTGGCGAGGCGAAGGAATCGAGGTACTGAACCTCGCCGCCCGGCAGGAGATCGAACACGAATATCCGGCCGTCTTGCTGCAGGCCGGCGAAGAAGAGACCGTCGACCCAGGTGAGTGCCTCGAGGCCCAGGTTGTTCGATCCATCCATCCAGTCGGTGAGATCCCAGCTGTTGCCGGTCGGCGCGCCGGCGGCGAGGTCGAATTCGAGGACACCGTCGGGGTGTTCGACACCAACGTAGACCAGATCGCTCGCCGGATCGGCCAGCGTGATACCCTCGAGATCCCCGCCGACCTCCCAGGTCGTGACAGGGCCACCAAGCGGATCCATTTCCGACACCTGGCCGGAGTCGCTGACGATCACGAGCTTCTGGCGACGGGGGTGCCACACGGCGCCGCTCGGCTCGACATCCCCCGGAAGATGACCGGGCTCACCGGCGTGCCCGATCTCCACGCCGGGGCCGGCGGGCCAGCTGTCCGTACTGGCGAAGGCAAGAGCCGGCAACAGGATCATCGTCAAAAAGAGAACGGGGCGAGGTTTCCCTGGCATGTGGACCCTCCACGGCTGGATAACATGGCCCTAACGATATCACAACCACGCAGTCGAAACAAACCCCGCTGGATTCCCCTGCTCCATCACGGCGATTCCCGGCCGGGAGGTCGGACGGATGATCCAGGCCACAACTCGTTTCATCAAAAACACTCCACTCTCCCGGGAGAGTTGAGCCGGGGCAACTTTGGTCATATCAAACATTTACTTTATTCCTGATCACGATAATGGTGGATTCGTTTTCAAAATTGTGGTAGAGTGACCACGACAGTGGATGGTAATCCGGCAAAGGGGGTGGAGCGGCTACCTTGTGTTAGTTTTTTGTGTTCGGAGACCGCTATCGGCCCGTAAGGGTTGGCGGCAACACACCGGTTGAACTTCATGAACGGTTCTCGATAACCGTTCCCGGGGGATCATCATGAAATACTTTCTCATGTTTCTGGCGGTAACCCTGTTCGCAGTGGGGATCGCCTCCGCAGTGGAAAAGCCCAAGGACAGCCAGGGTGATTCGCGGCCTTATTATCACCAGGGCGCCAGGACCGCCGAGACCGAGCCCAACGACGACTGCACCCAGGCCGACGGCCCCCTGACCGACGGCAGCGCCTTCGAGGGCGAGATCACCTCCAGTGATTATGACTGGTACGAGTTCACCGCGGCCGGCGGCGAGTGCATGATCTTCGAGACCCACGAAACGCCTGGTTTTGGCACCGTGGACACCTACATGCACCTCTACGACGGCGACTGCACGACCGAGCTGGCTTACGACGATGACGGCGGGTCCGGCGCGTACTCCAAGATCACCTACGACTTCACCGCCGCCGGTACCTACTACGTGGTCGTCCGGGGTTACAGCAGCTCCAGCACCGGTTTCTACACCTTGACGACCGACGCCTGCCCGGCGCCGCCGCCCAACGTCGACTGCGCAAACGCCATCGACCTGCAGGAGCAGGGCCTCGATGTCTTCGAGACCAACACCTGCATGGGCGGGGACACGTACAACTCGACTAACGGCTGCACCGGCTACGGTCAGACAACCGGTCAGGACATCGTCTACAAGATCTTCCTCGGGGCGGGCGAGACCTTCCAGGTCGCCCTGACGGACGAGGACTACGATGCCGCGCTCTGGTTGATGGCGGACGGGTGCGACCCGACCGCCTGTGTGGCCGGCGGTGACGATCCCGAGGAGTTCAGCTACGTGGCTCCCACCGCGGGCTGGTACTTCCTGATCGTCGACGGTTACTGCTGCGACTACTGCGGCACCGCAACGGTCACGATCCTGAACCCGGTTGACGACGCCAAGACTACCTGGGGTGCCCTCAAGGCCCAGTACCGCTAGTAATCGACAGTTGGATTGCCTTGCTCTGGCCCCTTCTCCGCCAAGCGGGGAGGGGGCCAGTTCCTTGCCAGAGCACTGGGTTGCAGATCCCGCTGCGCTCTCTTATGCTGACCCCGCCCGAATCCCCGGTCAGAGAGAAGGGTGAAGATGCCCGCCAGGCGTGAATCAGGAGCCAGCTGGCAGGCCCGACCGGGCCTGATCTACTCGACTCGCCTGCATGTCGTCTTGTACAGCATGCTCCTGGTGGCCACCCCGTTCATCATGCTGCGGGTCTTCCTGCAGGAGGCGATCGGGAAGCTTTCCATATCCTCCTTCTCGGTGGGCGAGGTCACCATCCATGTAATACCCGCCGCGGCCCTGATCCTGCTGGTCTCGTTGTTGGTTGTCTTCCGCTCCCGGTTTACCCGCCGCCGGGCGCTGGCGGGAGTCTGCGCGCTGCTGCTGGTGGCCCTGGCCCAGGAGATCACCGATTATTACTTCGATCACAACTTCTTCGATCTCCAGCAGAACTGGCACTATTTCGCCTACACCATCTTCGCCTTCATGATGTACCGGGATCTGAAGCCGCGCGGTCATGCCGCGGCTAGGATCATGCTGATCACCTACCTGGCGGCCGTGGTGTTCTCCACCTTCGACGAAACATTTCAGAAACACATGAGCCACCGGGTGTTCGACATCAGCGACATCGCCAAGGACGCCTGGGGGGTGCTGATCGGGCTGGTCCTGCTGCACCTGGGGGAGAACCGGCCGGGCAGCCTGCGGCCGGAATGGCGGCGGATCAGGCAGCAGCAACTGCGCGCCTACTTCCAGCATCCGCCCAGCCTGCTCGTCCTGCTGTTCTTGCTGAGCCTGCTGCTTCTGTGCTTCGGCTCCCTGCTCACCGACTTCCCTTACTGGCCGGCCGCGACGGCCTTGACGCTCGGCTGCTCGCTGGTCGTCTTTTTCCTGCTTCACGTCAGCCAGTACCGGACGGGGAAGCTGGTCCTGGTGGTGCTGCTGGCCGCAGGCTTGCTGGTGCAGGCCGGATCTTACTTTGCGTATCGAACCGCGGGGATCGTGCACAACCGGTACGGCCTGACGGTTTACCGGGGAATCCCGCTGCCGTTCTTCGACGTGATGTTCTTCCCCCACGGCGGCTTCCGGCTGGTCGACAAGAAGCACTACTTCAACCAGCGGGACCAGGCGTTCCTGCTGAAGCAGAAGCCGGACATCATCGTCATCGGCAGCGGTGTTCACGACCAGGGCGGCCGGGGGTTCGTCGGCAAACCGGTCAGTCATTTCGTCTTCAACAAGTTCACCGGACGGGGCACCCAGGTGATTATCCTGGAAAACGCAGAGGCCTGTCGCGTGTTCAACAGGCTGCAGCGAGAGAAGAAGAATGTTCTCTTCGTCCTTCACAACACCTGCTGACGGGGGAGCCGGCGCTCCAGCGGCGCTCCGGGTCGTCATTGCCTGGACCTTGCTCCTGGTCTGGCTCGGCCTGATGTCCTTCGGGGTCATCTCCGCGGTCAACCCCGGCTGGCTGCAGGAGCTGTCCCGGCCGGGAATCGATACCGAGGCGCTGAATTACAAGAAGTTCGCCGACGATCATCTGCGGCACGGCAAGGTCCGGCTGGCCATCGGCCAGTACCTGTACGCCCTGGAGATCAAGCCCGATCTAACGGGCGCTCTGGTGAACCTGGCCGTCGCCTACGGCAGGGTCGGCGACCTGCCGCGCGGGATCCACACCCTCCGGACCGCCCTGGAACAGGAAACCAGGTCCCCGGGCATCATTTATTACAACCTGGGCGAGTTGCTGGAGAAGCAGGGGAAACCGGAAGAAGCGCTGCGCGCCTACCGGCAGGCGATCGAGGTGCGGGAGGCGATCAATCCCGGCGTCGAGATCCATCACATGTACTTCAAGCTGGGTTCTCTTTTTTACACGGCGGGCGAGCTGGCCAGGGCCCGCGAGGCGTTTGCAGCGGCGCTGGCCAACATCGAGGATCCCGCGGCCTCGTACCTGGAGATGCTGAGGCGCAGCCTCGGCATTTACCGCGAGGATGCCGAGATATTACCTGTGGTCGAGGCGGAACTCGCGCGCGAGTCCGGCGAGATCGACCTGGCGGTCTACGACCTGGAGACCATCCGCCTGGCCCGGGAGCGCGATCCGCGGAACGCGCAGGTCCTCCGCTGGCTCGGAAGGGTCGAGGCCCGGCTCGGAAACCTGGCCGCGGCGGTCGAGCACCTCGAACGGGCGGCGGCCCTGCAGCCGGGCGACTCGAAGATCAAGAGCGACCTGGCTGCGGTGCGGCGGCACCTCGCAGGACCGGGTGGCGCCCGATCACCTGCAAAACCGGACGAGGAATAACCCGGCCTACCCCAGGACGCCTTTCGGAGCCGGGCTGGGGGCCAGGTACACTCCGCCGGCCACTCCTGGCAGGACCACGACCTCGACGCAGGAACAGCTGTTCTCTCCTCCGGTGATGATCTGGCAGTCCCCAGTGATTTGGGCGCAGTTCTGGCCGGTTCCTCCCGCCACGACCCCGAGCTCGGAGTCCTGCAGAACCCTGACGGTTTCCTTGTTCAAGGCTAGCTTCCGCATGATGATTCCTCTTCTGGTTAGGCTCGGCGAGAGAGCATCCAGGATCAATCTCGGCTGGTGATCAGCCGAAGCGCGACTGCGATCTCCACCTGTTCCTGGGGGAAAAGGTGGCGATTCCATCACCTGTAACATTGCAAGCGGAATGCCGGGCTTCTTCCCTCCCGTAAGCACCTGTAACCAGTAAATATACGTCGAGGCACCTGTTCTCTTCTCCAGGTTCGCCTGTTGCCTACGACACTTGGCTGAAACACAATTGATTCGATAGGTAAAGTGGATCGCTACATGTGTCCTGCCCATACCTAAAAACCCGGACGTACGGCGAGGACCCCGGCGCTGCAGCGAGATCCGGGAAGAGATCCAGGTCCGAGTTAAGGAATCAGGATTGAATATGGTGGCGCTTCAGCCAGCGGTAGACGGTCGAACGAGCGACCCCGAGTCGGCGCGCGATCTCCGCCTTGTTGCCCCCGGTCTCGGCGAGCAACTTCAGTAGCTGCCCCCGGGCGAGCCCCCGAGCGCCCGGTTTCCTCGCGGTGGTGTCGCCCTTGTCCCTGCCGGGGCCCGATAGCGAAATGGCCTCGTCCCCCTCCCCGAGCGACAACTTAACCCGTCCCTCCGCTTGCAGGAAGACGTGGGCGCGTTGTGCCACCATGGCCACCTCGCGCACGTTGCCCGGCCAGGCATAGCGGTTCAAGGCCCAGATGCTGGCCTCGTCGAAGTACCCCGCGGCAGAGGTTCTGCGGCCCTCGCGAAGACTCAGGAAGTGCTCCAGCAAGGGGATGATATCCCGGGGATGGTCCCGCAAGGGAGGGATCTCGATCTCCATTACCTTCAGCCGATAGTACAGGTCTCGACGGAATCGCCCGGCTTCCACTAGGGCGGCGAGATTGGCATTTGTCACGGCGATTATTCGCACGTCGGTTCGCCGTTCACGGGGATCGCCGAGGCGGTTGAAAGTGCCTTCCTGGACCAGGCGCAGCAACTTCGGTTGCAGGTCCCCGGGCAGTTCCCCGACCTCGTCCAGCAAGATGGTGCTGCCGTCGGCCTGTTCCACGAAACCGATGCCGTCCCGGTCGGCGCCGCTGAAAGCTCCCCTGGCGTGCCCAAAGAACTCCCGCTCGAACAGGGTTGCCGGCACGGCCGAACAGTTGACCGCAACGAGAGGCCTTGCGCCGCGCCGGCTCAGGGTGTGAATGCGCCTGGCCACCAGCTCCTTCCCGGTGCCGGTCTCGCCCGTGATTGTCACCGGGGTGTCTTCCCGGGCGAAGACCTCGGCCAGCCACAGGACCTTGCGCATGGCCGGGGAGGCGGCGACGATCTCGTTGGCGTCTTCGCCGGGCCGGTCGGGACCGGGGATGGCGGTCGGGGAAAGCTGCCGGGGGCGCGAGGCGACGGCATGGCGGCGGCGAGCGATATCGGCCAGGAGCGAATCGGCCCGCGACATCTCCGCCTTCTGGTTCAGATCTTCCAGGATTTCGTGATGGACCAGGGCGTGCTGCCACGCGTCTTCGAGCAGGAGGGGAACCGGGGTTGGCTGCGAGGCGTCCTCGCTCTGCGCCAGGAGGTTCTGCGCCGCCTGGAAGTGGGCCCTGGCCGCCTGGTGGCGGGCTTCGCAGGCCCCGAGGCAGGCTTCCGCCCGGTCGCTGTGTTCGCGGGCGGGGTCCCAGGCCTTCCGGCTGGCATGCGCCAGGGAGAGGCAGCGGTGGATCGCTCCCTGTTCGTAGCGGTCTTCAAGCTGGTCGGCGAGCCAGAGGGCTTCGGTCAGGGTCGAGATCGCTTCATCCGGGTGGCCGGTAACAGCCTCGCATTCACCGGCACAGCGCAGGATTCCCGGCATCAGATCACTGGCTGGTGCGATCTCCTGGGCAATCACGCGGGCCCGATCGAAGTGTCGGGCGGCCGCTTGGCTATCCTCTTCCCGAAAGCTGACTTGCCCGAGTGACTGTTCGGCGAGGCACTTTTCCCGGGGAAAGCCATTCGCGACCGCAATTCTCAGGGATTCCTGCAGACACTCTCGGGCGGCGGCAAGCTCCCCCTGGAAGTAGTGTACCCTGCCCTGGGCCAGGATGGCGCGACAGCGCGTGATTACCCGGATTTCCCTGGCGGGGGCCCCGAGGGGGGCGGAAAGCGAATTCCGGGCATCCTGAAAACGCCCTAGCTTGTAAAAAACCATTGCCATGTTGACATTGCAGACGTGGCAGAAAGCCTTCCGCTTCAGCAGCTTGAAAAGGGTCAGGGCTTCGCGTAAGTACCTCAGGGCTAGGCCCAGGCGGGAGAGCTTCATCATGATTGTGCCGAGGCTGTTGCTCAAGGTAGCTCGCAATAAATCATTCTGAAGAAGCCGAGCGAGAAGGTAGCCCTGATCGAAGTCCTCCCGGGCCTTCTCGTTCTTCCCGAGCCGCATATAAGCGACTCCGCGCAAGTTCAGGTACCTCGCCAGCAGAACATCCAGGCGAGTCAAGTGAGTGTCGATGAAATGAGAGGTTCGCTCGATCACGTGTTCGTATCGAGCCCCGACATCCACCTCGATCCAAAGTTGGATCAACCGGGACTCGGGATCGGAATCGGGCAGCCATTCCCTGGCCCTCGCCGCGGCCAACCACTGCCCGGCTTCGTTATTGCGGCCGAGGAAGTGGAGATTCCAGCCGACCAGAAGGGCGGCTTCTCGGACCGTGGCGTCGGGGTCGTCGCCGCCGCGGGTGGGGTCTTGCAGAAGGGGCTGGAGAAGTTCCAGCGAGGCCTGGTTCTCCCCCTGACGGCACAACTCGAGAGCTTCGGCGAAAGGGCCTTCCGGCAACCTTTCTTCCCAGGAGGGAGGAGTCGCCTTGGCGCCAGAAAATCGTTGCGATTTCATCGAGATCGCCTCCTGGCGGGCGCCTCAGTTTCATTGGAACCGGGTGGTGAAGGATTTCAGCCGCTCCATCGCCTCCCGGAGCCGATCCTCGCCGGTGATGACCGCCAGCCGGACAAATCCTTCCCCCGACGGGCCGAAGAACGCGCCCGGGGCGATCGCGACCCCCGTCTCCGCGAGGAGCGCGTCGGCGAACTCCTCGGTCGGCGGTGCGACCGGAACCCACAGGTATAGCGAGGCGCGCGGCCGCTCTGCGGGCAGACCCGCCGCGGCGAGCCCGTCCAGCAGGATCTCGAGGCGGTCCTGGTAGGTCCGGTTGCGGGCGGCGAGCCAGTCCGGTTCCACGGTCAGCGCCCGGATGGCCGCTTCCTGCACAGGCTGGAAGATCCCGGTGTCAACGTTGGACTTGATCCGCGCCAGCGCCTTCACGGCCTCGGCGTTGCCGACGGCCATTCCCACCCGCCAGCCGGCCATGTTCCAGGTCTTCGACAGCGAGTTGAACTCGAGGGCGGTCTCCGCGGCGCCCGGCACCTCGAGCAGGCTCGGGGCCCGGTAACCGTCGAAGGTCACGTCGCAGTAGGGGGCGTCGTGGCAGAGCAGGATGTCGTGCTCGGCCGCGAAGGCGACCGCTTCGGCCAGGAACTCCCTGGGGGCGATGGCGCCGGTCGGGTTGTTCGGGTAGTTCAGCCACATCAAGACGGCTCGGTCGGCCACCGCGCTCGGGATGGCGCCGAGGTCGGGCAGGAAGGACCGTTCGGCCAGCAGGGGAAGCGTGTGAACCCCGGCCCCGGCCAGCGTGGCGCCGATGGTGTAGGGAGCGTAGCCGGGGTCGGGCACCAGGACCAGGTCGCCCGGGTCCAGGCAGGCCAGGCACAGGTGCACGATGCCTTCCTTGGAGCCCAGCAGGGGCAGGACCTGACTCTCCAGGTCGACCGTCACCCCGAACCGCTGCGAATAGTGGTCGGCGATCGCCTGGCGCAAGGCAGGCAGCCCCCGGAAGCCGGCGTAGCCGTGATTGGTGGGCTCGCTCGCCGACCGGCTCAGCGCCGCGATCACCTCGTCGGGCGGCGGCAGGTCGGGATTGCCGAGGTCGAGCCGGATGATGTCCTTGCCCGTCTCGCGCACCTCCGCGATGCGCAGGGCCCAGCGGGCGAAGTGGTAGGGGGGAGTCTTCTGCAGTCGTTCGGCTAGCTTCATGGCTCTGCTCCGGTTGGTTCGTCGGTTCCGGTTGATTGGTCGGCGCCGGGGCCGGCCTGCATGCCCTGCAGGGCCGCCAGGACCACCCGGCGGGGAATGTCCTCCACGATCTCGACCCGGCCGATCTCGCGCGGGAGTATCCAGCGCTGGATCCGGCCGCGCCGCTTCTTGTCGTGGGTCATCGCGTCCCAGACCGCCGCGGGGTCGACCGGCGGCAGGTTCACCGGCAGTTCCCAGGCCGCCAGGGCGGCGGCGATGCTTTCGGCCAGCAAATCGGCGGCCCGGCCCAGCCCGGCCGCGATCCTGGCCGCGGCGACCAGGCCGATCCCCACCGCCTCGCCGTGGCGCAGGGAGTAGTCGCTGAGCTTCTCCAGCGCGTGGCCGACGGTGTGGCCCAGGTTCAGGACCGCTCGGCGGCCGCTCTCGAAGGGGTCTTCCTCAACGATGGCGATCTTCACGCGCAGGGCACAGGCCAGCAGCTCGGGCGTGATCGCGGTGGTCCCGGTGGTCGGCCCGTCGGCCAGGGCGTCGAACAGGTCGGGATCGGCGATAAGGCCGTGCTTCAGGGTCTCCGCGACACCCGCCCGCAGCTCCTCCGGCGGCAGGGTCTGCAGGACCGCCGGGTCGATCAGAACCGCCGCCGGCTGCCAGAAGGCGCCGGCCAGGTTCTTGCCCCCGGGCAGGTCGACGCCGGTCTTGCCGCCCACGCTCGCATCGACCATGGCCAGCAGGGTGGTGGGGATCTGGACGAAACGGACGCCGCGCATGAAGCTGGCCGCGGCGAAGCCGGCGATGTCGCCCGTCACCCCGCCGCCCAGCGAGAGCACGGTTCCGGTCCGGTCCAGCCCGCCGGCCAGAAACCGGTCCCAGAGCCCGGCGACGGTGGCCGGCATCTTGTGCTGCTCACCGTCCGGGATCTCGCAGGGGAAGGGCTTCAGGCCGGCAGCCTGCAGGGCCGCCGTCACCCGGTCCAGATAGAGCGGGCCCACCACCGTGTTCGTCACCACCGCGACGCGGCTCTGCGCCGGCGCCCCCGCCGCACGTGTGACCCAGCCGGCGTGATCGAGCAGCCCCTGCCCGATGTGGACGGGATACTCACCGCCGGGATGGCTGACCGCCAGGCTCTCGACGTTGGCGAATTCGAACACCCGGCCCGCGACCTCGGCCGGCGAGAGGCCGGTGGTGTCGATCTGCCAGGGGATGGAGGCGTAGGCCGGCTCGCGCTCGGTGAGCAGCCGCTCGATCTCGGCGCGGGGGTCGGGCACGGCCAGCAGGGGCCGGTCCGGACCGTTCTGGTCGTTTTGGACCCGACGCAGGATCTCGTCGGTGTCGCAGCGGAGGCAGACCACGGTGCCGGTGCGGTGGATCAGGGTGCGCAGGGCGGGGTTCACCAGGGTTCCGCCCCCGGTGGCGATCACGGCGCCGCGCCCGGCGCAGAGATCCTCGCAGACGGCGGCCTCGAGGGCCCGGAACGCCGGCTCGCCATCCTCGGCGAAGATGGCCGGGATGGGCTTGCCGGCCTTCTGCTCGATCAGGGCGTCGAGGTCGACGAACTCCCGGCCGAGTCGGCGGGCCACCTCCCGGCCGACGACGGTCTTGCCCGTCCCCATGAAGCCGGTGATGAAAAGGTTGTCCGGGTCGCTCCGTGCCACTTCCGCCTCCCGGGGCCACAGTCATTTCCGAAAGATAGTCAGTAGGGGGAGGGGAAGCATAGAACTCGTTTCGAGGGGGGCAGGGTCTGTCTTGAACCCCCCGGGCGGCCTCGCGGCCAGCGCGGTGTCAACCCTGGTTTTCAGGAGCAAGAACGATGCCCGAAAATCGCGTTAATTTTTTTATTTTCAACAAGTTAGGGCTTGCGGATACGGTCGTTTTGTAGTATAATTCCTCTCTCCTCCCAGAACATATTTTTCTCTGCCAAGGCCCTCTACATGGAGGTAACAGGATGCCTATCTTCGTCTCCGGTCTGCCCGCTTCAGAAGTCCATACCCGCCTGAAGGACGCTCTTGTGGAGCTGCAACAAGCCGAGAAGAACGCTCTCTTGTGGTTCAGCGAGATCGCTCGGCGAAAGCTGTACCGTGAACTCGGCTTTTCCTCGCTCCAGATGTACGCCACCGAAGCGCTGGGCTTCTCCAAGAGCAAGACAGCCCAGTTCACCCGCCTGGCGGGAGTGATGGAAGAGCTGCCTGTTTTGCGCGAGGCGGTGACCAGCGGCGAGCTCACCTGGACGAAGGCGCGGGAAGTGGCCAAGGTCGCTTCGCCCAAGACGGAGGGCCAGTGGGTCGAAAAGGCTCGCCGGTCCAGTAGCCGCCAGCTGGAGAAGAAGGTGAGGAAGGCCCGGGCCCGGGCGAAGGCCCGCCCCAAGGGCGGCCAGCAGGTGCTGGACATTCAGGCGGGAGGAAAGGAGGAGATCGAAGTCCCGGTCTCGGTGAACCTTCGTTTCAGCCCGGAGGAGTTCGCACGCTGGGAAGCGATGCTGGAGAAGATCAGGAAGCAGTCAGGCGGGTGTGACCGCCCGGAGCAACTGGTCCTGGCGGCTCTGGCGGACCTGGCGGAGGGCCCCGAAAAGCAGCCGGGCAGGACAAAAAGTACACGTGTACATTCTGCAAGCCCGTGTCAGATAGTCATTTACCAGTGCGGCACGTGCAAACGAGCCCATGTGGCGACAAGCCGCGGGGAACAGCGGCTGAGCAAGGCGACCCTGGAGGCGGCGCTGTGCGATGCGCAGATTCAGGAACCGGGAAAAAGAAACCGGTCAACGATCCCGCCGGCAAAGCGACGGCAGGCGCTGATCAGGGCGAAGCACCGCTGCCAGATGCCAGGCTGCCAGCACTGGCATTTCTTGGAGGTTCATCACCGGGTTCCCCGTGAACGGGGAGGGGGAAACGATCTCGATAACCTGGTCGTGCTCTGCTCGAGCTGTCACCGGTTACTGCATGAGCGGCCGGACAGGGAAGGGTTGCTGTCCCGGGAAGCTGGCCGGGCGGGCGGAAACATGATGTCCATGGATGTCTTGTCAGGAAGCCGCCCAGCGGATTAGCAACGAAGGGCCCACCTGTGGTAAACTGGCCTGGGGAAGGAGATAGGGACCGTGCGATGACCGAAAGGTCCCAGATTCCCAGGAGTCAGTCAGTGCGCGCAGCAGTGATTATTCTATTAATGGCTCTTTGCTTCACGGCAGCAAGTCAGGCCGCAACTTGGCGCGTGGAAAGAGATGGATCTGGTGACTTCACGACCATCCAGCCTGCTTTGGATGGTGCGGCTGCTGGAGACACAATCTTGATTGGGCCCGGTTTCTACACTGAATGCATGATGGTAACACTCCCGGGCTGGAGTTGGCCCATTGAGGTCTATGCCTATGTCCGAAGGGACGACCTGACCATCATCGGAGAAAGCCCCGAAACGGTTATCATTGGTCCGGAAACAGCGGATTTCCACGATTTCGGGCCTAAAGGATTCGTGTCGGTCCAGACCAATGATTGGCTCTTCCTTGAAAATCTTTCCACGCGGAATTTATATGATGGGATCTATTTTTACGAGGGACAATTAGAAGTCTTTGGAAGAGGTGGACCCCATTCTTTGGACAGTTCGGCGGCCAGTTTAAGGTGGACTCCC
>CAZAHC010000029.1:0-7236 GCA_964484595.1 uncultured Fibrobacteraceae bacterium
GACCGTACCGGTCGCGATGGCGCGGGTGAAAGTTCTCCAGTTCGACGCCGTTGTCACCCAGGAACGTTTCCACACCCACGAGATGGCCCACCTGATGGTCAACTTCTGGTTGCAGGAGTTGCCGCTGTTCACACTCCCGTTTTTCCAGGAAGGAACGGCGGTACACCTGGGGGGCCGGTGGGGCAAGTCCCCGGCTGTTATGGAAATGCTGGGTGTCTTCTTGCTCGAGAACTGGGATCTCGACCTGGCGGATCTGCTCGATTTCCAGGGGTTCCACAGGGTGATGGCCGACCTGAGCTACCCGGTGGCCGGTCTTTTCTGCGGCTTCCTTCTGGAGCGGGTCGGGGCCGAGCGGTACCGGCGGCTCTATCTGGCAGCCTCGGGCACGGCCGAGGAGGTCCAGGGTCTGGAACCCGATCGGATCAAGAGCTTGCTGCAGGAGATCACGGGGACACCCTGGAGCGAGCTGATGGCCGATTTCGACCGCTGGTGGCCCCGTCGCAGGGACGGGGGGTTGCGGCCGTTGGCTGAGCTTCCCGGTGAGGTCGCGATGAAGGACTCCTCGGGGACAGGTGTGGTGCGAGTTGGTTGCGGAGGCGAGAGGACCTGGTTCGAGGTGGAGCTCGTCCCGGGAGCGAACCGGGGTGTCGTCCTGCTGCGGGAATCCGAGCCGGAATTTTCCCCCCCTTCCCGCAGCAACCTCTTCGCCGACCGCTTGCCCGGTGAGGCTTACCGAGGAGAGCGGGCCGGGATTATCTTCGATGCCGAGGCGCAGGAAGTCGGCCTGTATGATTTCGCGCTGGATCTTCTGGTCGCGAAGTTCGCCGTGGGCCTGGGAGGAAAGGACTCCCTGTGGGATGAACAGGAGCGTCGCTTGCGGCTCGAGCTGGACTTCAACCTGCTGCCCGATCCCTGCCGTTTGATCGAGTTCGAACTGCGCCAGCTGCCGTAACCAGCCCGCATCTTCCTCGGTTCACACCGCCGACCCGATCCCCTGCTTGACGCACAGGGCCCGGGCTTGCTCCCTGGCTCGCCGCATCGGTTCAGTGAAGAAGAACTCCCGCTCGCCGAAGGCCGGGCGCAGCTCGTCCAGCCAGCACGCCTCGGGGTCGTACTCTGCGAAGAAGGGGCGGCCCACCCAGTCCAGCTCCCGGGCCTGCTCGAACTCCAGGACGAAGACCCTGCGGCCGGCCGCCTTCGCAGTACCGCGCACTATCACCTTGCCGGGGGCGGCGGACATGCTCGGACCGCGGGCCGTGCGGGCCAGGCCGGAAACCCGGTTGCGCGCCCGCCGGAAGATGTCCACGGCGCGGGCCAGGGGCACGTTGAAGTACCGGCAGGGTCCGGTGTTCCGGGCCACGAACATGTAGTAGGGCACCAAGCCGAGCCGGACCTCCTCGCGCCAGAGATCAGCCCAGGCCCGGCTGCTGTCGTTCACGTGGCGGATCAAGGGGGCCTGGCAGCGGATGACGGCGCCGGCGTCCCGCAACCTCGCGATGGCCTGTCGGGCGGGCGGCGGCTCCAGCTCCCGGACGTGAGAAACGTGGGCCATGAAGGCCAGGCTGCGCCCGGCTGTCCGCACCTCGGAGATCAGCCGCAGCAGGTCGTCGGCGTCCGGATCGGTCAGGAAGCGGAACGGCCAGTAGCCGAGGACCTTGGTTCCCAGGCGGATGTTGCGAACGTGAGCGAGATCGTCCTTCAGCAGCGGAGCGATGAACCGGCGCAAGGTCCGGGCGTTCATGACCAGCGGATCGCCGCCGGTGAAGAGAACGTCCGTCACCGCCGGCTGCCGGCGCAGGTAGGTCACCAGGTCGTCCGGAAAATGGCTCCCGAAGCGGCCCCCGGACGAGCCCACGAACTGGGGCCAGCGGAAGCAGTAGGTGCAGTGGGCGTGGCAGGTCTGACCCTGGGCCGGGAAGCAGAGCACGGTCTCGCGGTACTTGTGCTGCAGACCGGTCAGGAACCGGCCCCCGAGGAAGGGGACGTTCAGCTCCACCTGGCCCGCGGGGTGGGGGTTCAGGCGGTCCCTGATCCGACGGGCGACGGCTTCGATCTCCGCCTGCGGGGCGCCGCGGCCAATCAGATCCTGCAGGCAAGAGAGGTCCGCCGGGGAAAGCATGCCGGCCTGCGGAAAGGTCATCTGGTAGATGGGGTCGTCCGGAATTGCGTCCCAGTCGATCAGATGATCCAGGACGTAGCTTGTAACGTGGAATGGAAAAACCGCTGCGACGGCGGGCAAGGCCCGGCGCTGGTCCTCCGGCAGCCGGCCCAGGGGAGGGCAGCGATCGAGATCGGCATTACGGAAGAACCGGGGGCGCTCGGGAACGGAGAGCGTCGAGCGTATCATTCAACCTCGCAATCGCCAGGGACGGCCGGAGGGCAAGCGGCAAGAAGGCGCAGTCGGCGCTTCGGCCTGCGGAGGGAGGGGTGGGGTCGAGCGGCCCCGCGAGGGAATCAGGATAAATAACTACGCGGGGAAACAGGTGAGAAGCCCGACGGGCGCGGCCCAGTGCCGTCCACCAAACCAATTCACATCATTGAGATTTCGGTCCACAATCTATCATAAAACGGGTGAAACGGCCTTTCCTCGGGGCCCTGGGGCCCCCTGGCGGGCCTGCCGTCAGGTGCTGTTTGACACTCCCTTCCCCGCTTGCTAGCCTCCCGCTGGGACGGCGGCCGGCCGCCACCCCTGTCCGGAAGAACAGGTACCCCGCCACGGGAGATCGAGCGATGCTGGGGCTTTACATCGTCTGGCAGGACGATTACGAGGTGGGAATTCCGATCATCGATGAGCAACACCGGGGCATTGTCGCCTTGATAAATACCTTCTACCACTTCGTGAAGATGGGGCGCGGCGAGGACGCCCTCGAACCAACCTTCATCAGCTTGACCCAGTACGCCAGGACCCACTTCTCGACCGAGGAGCAATTCATGGCGCGGGTGGATTATCCTCGCCGGGAGGAACACCGGCGCCTGCACGAGGACCTCGCTCGCAAGACGGAGAGCACCCTGACCCTCTCCCTCGCCGGTGAGGACGAGGTCGAGCAGACGCTCAAGTTCCTCAAGGAGTGGTGGCTGGGGCACATCCTGGGCGAGGACCGGGACTTCGGGCGCTTTTTCCGGGAACGGGGCGACTCCTGAGGCGAGAAGGCTCGCGTTTCAGGGCGAACTACCAGGGCGACTTGAAGAACAGAGGCGAAAGATGGTATAGTGGGCTCGGATTCGTCCCTCGCCACACCCCGAGAGGAGGGGCGCCATGAAAAACGCCACCATTCTCCTCGCAATCGCCATCACCATCCTCAACGCTACTCCGCGGGCAAGAGCCCGGGTCATCCATGTTCCCGGGGAGTGTCCCACCATCGCCGCGGGTATCTTTCAGGCCGTGGCCGGAGATACGGTCGTGGTCGCCTGCGGGGGCTACCTCGAGTACGGCCTGGTCATGAAATCGGGCGTCCTGCTGACGAGCGAATCCGGCTCCTGGGACTGCGTGACCATCGATGCCCAGGGTCTGGGCAGCCACCTGCATTGCACCGACCTGGACGAGAACACCTGCGTCCAGGGGTTCACCTTCACCGGCTTTCAGGGGGAGGATGAGCACCTCGGGGCGATTGAATGTCGCGATTGCTATCTTACCTTCTTCAGGTGCGCCATCCTTGACAATTACAACTTGAACCGAACCAGCGGCTTTTACATTTACGGTGGCGAACCATCTCTTGATGAGTGCTTCTTTCGCGGGAATGTCTCCTACTACGGCGCGGGTTTGTTGATCAACAATGGGACAGTCAGGATCAGCAACTGCACGTTCGTCCAGAACCATGGTCATAACGGCTATGTGGCGGAAGGCCGGCACAATGCGGTGTTGACTCTGGAGAACTCGCTGCTGGCTTATAATACCGGTGGGGTGCCTGTGAATTGTACAACCGGGGCCTCGGTGTACCTTTCCTGCTGCAACATCTACAGGAACGACGGCGCTGATTGGATGGGGTGTGTCGCCGATCAGTTCAATATCAACGGTAACATCCGGGTGGACCCCCTGTTCTGCGATCTCGAACAGGGCGACTTCTCTCTCTGTGCCGATTCTCCTTGCCTGCCGGAAAACAACGATTGTGGCCTGTTGATTGGCGTGTTCGGCAAGGGGTGTGCGACTTGTGGGGTTGCGTTTCAGGAAGTGACCCTGGGTCCGCTGGGAGACGAGGGTGTTGGCATGGGGGTCGCCCTGGTCGATTTCGACGCCGACGATGATCTGGACATCTACGTCGTCAACACCGACCAGGCCAACCTCTTGCTGCGGAACGATGGCGGCGATGTCTTCGTTGATGTCGCCTCCGGCCCCCTCGCCGACGCCGGTGCCGGGCGGGCGGCCGTCTGGGCCGATTACGACAACGACGGGGATCTGGACCTGTACCATTCGCGATTCGATCAGGCCAACCTGCTCGTCCGGAACGAGGGGGATGGTTCCTTCACCGAGGTCACCGCATTCGACCTGGGAGATGAAGGTCCCGGGTCGGGGGTGGCCTGGGCCGATTTCGACTGCGACGGTCTGGTTGATCTCTACCTGGTGAATCGCGGCGCGGAGAATGTTCTATTCCGCAACTGCGGCGATGTGGGAGGAGGGCTGTGGTTCTTCATGCCCACCGGAGGTGTCGTCCATGATCAGGGTAATGGCTTTTCCTGCGGATGGTGCGACTATTAACACAACGGCTACCCAGATCTTTACGTCTCCGCCGCCTATTCCCTGAACCGGCTCTTTCGAAACGAGGGGCCGGCGGGATTCTACATCGACACCTACGTGCCGCCCGTCGCCGATGACGGCAACGGGGCGGGCCTTGCCTGGGGCGATTACAACGGGGACGGGAACCCCGATCTGTACTTCACCAACGATGGCCAGGAAGACTATCTGCTCCGGGGAAGTGGGACCGACTTTTCGAGTGTTCCTGATCTCCCTCTGGGGGTTACCGAGACGAATCGGGGCGTGACCTGGCTGGATCACGACAACGACGGCGACCTGGACCTCTTCGTGGCTCGAAACGGTGACGACGACTTGCTCCTTGAAAACAACGGCGAGGGAGGTTTCCTGGCTTACAACCTCCTTGCCGGCGACTACCGCCTGACCGGCAACGGGATCGCCTGCGGGGATGTCGATTCCGATGGCGACCTCGACCTTTACCTCGTCCACGAGGACGGACCCAATGTTCTCCTGAAGAATGACCTGAACAACGGCAACCACTGGCTCGAGGTGAGCTTGATCGGCACCCAGTCCAACCGGAATGGCATTGGGGCGCGGCTGCGACTCGTGGTCGAAGGTGTGAACCAGTTCCGGGAGGTGGCGGCCGGAGGAGGCTTCCTTTCCCAGAACCCGCTTCGCGTGCATTTCGGTCTGGGGGCGGCCACCGTCGCCGACAGTCTGGAAATCCAGTGGCCGAGCGGCGCCCAGCAGGTGATCGCCGGTCTGGAATGTGACCGGCACGTCAAGATCATGGAGGAGGTTGGGGTTTTGCCGGTGCCGGGGGATACTCGGTCGGCTCCGCCGCTGGCCCTCGGGGTAATCTTTCCCAATCCCTGCAACCCGCGGACATCGATCTCTTTCTCCGTGGACGTGGCCCGGCGGGTGAAGATCGGCGTGTTTGACCTGGCCGGAAAACACGTCGTGACGCTCGCCGATCGGGTGTTTCCAGCCGGCGGCGGCTCCGTAGAATGGGCCGGCCGGGATTCAGTCGGCCGACCCGTCTCCTCGGGAACCTATCTCGTCCGCATGGAAGCCGGGGAAAAGGTGGAATCGCGGAAGATCATGCTCGTCCGTTGAAACCCGGATTTTTGAATCGCAGCCTGATTCCCCCGCCATTCAATACACCGGGTTCGCTCGGACGCCCTGGTTGCGCCGCCCGGTAGTGAGTGATCTGACCGGTTCCGGGAAGCCATCCGGAGGTTGAAGATGGAAAGGCCGCCACGCTTGGCCCCGGCGCTGGCCGGAGTTCTCCTGGCTCTCTCCCTTGGTGCCTGCTGCGAGGAAGATGCCACCACGCCGCTGCCGGTTCTGGCGGGGATGCAGGGAACCGTCCTGGATACCCTCGGAGCGCCGGTTTCCGACGCAGCCGTCGGGGTTGTCTTTCACCTGCCCGGCCCGGACTGGCCGCGGACCGGGAAGGGGACGCCGGCCGGGATCCAGCCGGCCGGGGTGGACTCCGTTTCTCCCCCTCCGTCACCGGCTGATTTCCGTCTCCGTCAGAACTATCCCAACCCCTTCTGGGGGTACACGACGATTTCCTTCGAACTCGACCGGGCGTGCTGGGTGCAAGCTACCGTCCTCGACCTTTCAGCCCGCCCCATCCGAACGCTGGTCGATTCCCCCCAACCTGCCGGTCTGCATCATGTGGCCTGGAATGGACTGAACGACGGCGGTGTCGCCATGCCGAACGGCTACTACCGGTTCCGGCTCCAGTGCCGCCAGACCGACCCCGACAGTCTCCTGTTCAGTCAGACGGTCGGCGGGATGTTCATCAACTGCTTCGACCTCGGCGGCTTCGCCTCCCAGACCACCACCGCTGCCGACGGCCGGTTCTTCCTGCCGTTTCTGTCCCTGCCGGTCGGGCAGGAGGTACCCCTGATCGAAGAAACGGGCGACTCGCTGGGGGTGGAGACCGTGCCGGCGACGGTGCACGTCATGGCTCGGTCCCGGGCCCGGGACGGCTGGCAGGAGGTGGATCTCGGCGATCTCTCGATGAGCGTCCCGGTGACCGTCGTGGTCGAATGACCGGCTGGAGACCCCTGGTATTGACCGCCTGTGCCGTTGCAATGAGCTCCCTCGTGTGCTAACCTCCTCCGCATTCGCACCGGGAAAACATCCTGCTCCGCATCCTGCCCTGCACTCTCTCGCTCGACAACTCGCTCGCGTCAAGGGGGGGCAAGATATTGAAGGATTTCGCGGTTCTTCATGCTGCCCGCCTTTCCGATCTTCCCCAGCGTCCTGCCCGGGAAACATTCCCACCCCGAACCGATGGCTCTCTCGCCGAGGTCGTCACGAGTCGTCCCGAGAGGCGGTATCATGAATCCTGATGTGAAGCCCGTGCTGGTGATCGGTGGAGGTATTGCGGGAATGACGGCGTTGTTATTCCCTCCCCGCGGCGTCTTGCCAAACTGCTTGGCGGCGACTCTGCCGTAAGCCCAGTGGCCCTGGCCGTAGCATTTCGCGATGGTTCCAGGTCTAGTCCTAAAACAAGCGAACTTTGAAGACCGGCC
>CAZAHC010000029.1:7246-19852 GCA_964484595.1 uncultured Fibrobacteraceae bacterium
GGGGCCGTGGTGGCCGCCGAAGTCGGTTACCCTGTCGTCCTGATCGAGAAGGAAGCCTACCTCGGCGGCCGCGTGCTGCGCATGCACCGCTATTTTCCCAAGATGTGTCCGCCCAGCTGCGGGTTCGAGATCAATGTTCGCCGGCTGCGGCAGAACCCCCTGATCACCGTTCATACCCTGGCCACGGTCGAGGAGATCACGGGCCATGCCGGCAAGTTCAAGGTGAAGATCCGGACCAGGCCGAGGTACGTGACGGGAGATATCCCGGTCGACGATTCCCTGACCGAACGTCTTACCTCCGAGCGGGATGACGACTTCAACTACGGGATGAGCAAGACCAAGGCCCTCTACCTGCCGCATGACACGGCGTATCCGCCGGTTCAGGTTCTCGATCGCGAGACCCTGTCCGACGCCGACGCCGGCCTGCTGGACGAGATTCTGCCCGCGGGAGCCGTCGACCTGGACATGTCGGAGGAGGAGATCGACCTCGAGGTGGGAGCCGTCATCGTGGCGACGGGCTGGCAGCCCTACGATGCGGCGAGGATCGACAACCTGGGCTTCGGACGGTGCCCGAACGTCATCACAAACGTCATGATGGAGCGGCTGGCCGCCCGCCGGGGGCCCACCGGCGGGGAGATCGTCCGGCCCGGCGACGGCAAGCCGGCGGTGAACGTGGCCTTCGTGCAGTGCGCCGGCTCGCGGGACGAGAACCATCTTCCTTACTGCTCGGCCGTTTGCTGCATGGCCTCGTTGAAACAGGCCAGGTACGTCAGGGAAAAGAACGAAGACGCCAGGGTTACCATCTTCTACATCGACATCCGCACCATTGGTTACCTGGAAAAGTTCTATTTCGATCTGCTGGAAGACGAGAATATTACCTTCGTCAAGGGCAAGGTGGGCGAGATCAACGAGGATGCTGGCAGCCAGGATCTGGTGCTGGACGTGGAGGACACGATTTCCGGGGAAACTCTGCACGAGAAGTTCGACCTGGTGGTCCTGGCCACCGGCTTGGTGCCCGGTACCGCCGCTTCCCCGATCCCCTTCGAGCTGGTTTACGATGAATTCGGTTTCATCGACGGGACGACGAACATCGACGGGGTTTACGCGGCCGGCTGCGCCAAGCGTCCGTGCGATGTTTCCCGGGTGACCAAGGATGCGGCCGCCGCCGCCCTCAAGGCGGTGCAATGTCTCAACCGAGGGGTATGATTTCATGGAAGACAAGATCGGCGTCTTTGTCTGCACGGGTTACGGGATAGTCGAGGCGCTCGATGTGGACGCCCTGTGCACCGTCGCCACCGACGAATTCGACGTTCCGTTCTGCAAGACCGTCGCTTCCTGCGAGGGCGCCGACCTCGCGGCCATGATCGAGGATATCCGGAGCGAGGGCCTGACCAAGGTGGTCATCGCGGGAATCTCCGCCCGCCGGTACGCCGCCGAGGGATTTCCCGCGGGAGTGATCGTCGAGAGGGTGGCCCTGCGGGAGCACGTTGTCTGGTGCCAGCCGCCGGGCGAGGAAGACACCCAGATGCTGGCGGAGGATTATCTCCGCATGTACATCGCCAAGGTGCAGAAGATGGAACTCCCGGAACCCTTTCAATCCGAAGAACCCATCGACAAGAGCATCCTGGTGGTCGGGGGCGGGATCACCGGCCTGACCGCCGCCCGGGAGGCGGCCCGCGCTGGCTACGAGGTGCGGCTGGTCGAGAAGACCGACCGGCTGGGTGGCTGGCTGGCCCGGCAGCACAGGTCGGTGCCCACCCGGCCGCCTTACCACGACCTCGAGGAGACGAACATCTCCGCGCTCATCGCCGAGGTCGAGGAGAATGCCCGGATCCAGGTTTACACCGCGGCCCGGATGAGTAACATCGCCGGAGGTCCCGGGCTGTTCGATGTTACGCTGGAAGCGACGGGCAACGGCAAGCCCGAGGGCGAGGTCCTGGACACCTTCCGCGTCGGCGCCATCGTCCAGGCCACGGGCTGGCGACCGGCCGATCCCCGGGAGACCTTGCCGTACGGGCAGGTCGAAGACGTGATCCGGAACGTGGATCTCGAGGAGATGGTCAAGGAGCAGGGTCGCATCACCCGTCCCTCCGACGGCAGGGAAGTCAAGAGCATCGCCTTCATCCAGTGCGGCGGCTCCCGGGACCCGGCGCACCATTCTTACTGCTCGTCGATCTGCTGTCTCACCTCGCTCAAGCAAGCCCTGTATCTGCGGGAGCTGGACGACGACGCCAAGGCCTACATCTTCTACGAGTTCATGCGCACGCCGGGGCAGTACGAGGAATTCTATCGCCGGGTGCAGGAAGACCCGGGCGTGTTCCTGACGCGAGGAGAGGTGGCCGACGTTACGCGCGCCGACGACGGCGGTCTCGTCGTCACTGCCCGGAACACGATGCCCGACCAGAACCTGGAGGTGAAGGTCGACCTGGTGGTGCTCGCGGCGGGGATGGTGCCCAACGCCGCCGATGGGGAGGCCATCCGGGCCCTGGCCGACGCCAAGCAAACCATCGAGACGGGCGAGTCGGAGACCCAGAAACAGGAGGCGGCCAAAAAGGTGGAGGAACTCGCGCCTCACGAGGGAACAGAGATCCTCAACCTGGGCTACCGTCAGGGACCCGATCTGCCCGCCCTCCAGCACGGGTTCCCCGATTCGCATTTCATCTGCTTCCCCTACGAGAGCCGGCGCACCGGCATTTACCCGGCCGGCTGCGTTCGCCAGCCGATGGACGGCCTCGGCAGCAAGGAGGATGCGGCGGGGGCGGCCCTGAAGGCGATCCAGTGCGTCGAGATGACCTCGCGCGGGGAAACGGTGCACCCGCGGGCAGGAGACAGGGCCTATCCCGACTTCTACCTGGAGCGGTGCACCCAGTGCAAGCGCTGCACCGAGGAGTGTCCCTTCGGGGTCCTGAACGAGGACGAGAAGGGTACCCCGGAGCTTTTCACCACCCGGTGCCGCCGCTGCGGGACCTGCCTGGGAGCCTGCCCGGAGCGGATCATCAACTTCAAGGACTACTCCATCAACGTGGTGTCCTCGATGATCAAGGCGGTGGAAATGCCGGATGAGGACGAGGAGAAACCCAGAGTGCTGGCCCTCCTGTGCGAGAACGACGCCTTCCCGGCCCTCGACCTCGTGGGGCAGCACCGCCTGCAGATCAATCCCTTCGTGCGGGCGATCCCCGTCAGGTGCCTCGGATCGGTCAACACCGAGTGGATCAAGGAGGCGATCTCGTCCGGCTATGACGGGGTAATAATGATCGGTTGCCAGTACGGGGACGATTACCAGTGTCACTTCATCAAGGGGAGCGAGCTGGCCGTCGCCCGCGGCGAGAATATTGCGGAGAAGCTCCAGCAGATGGCGATGGAGAACGAGAGGGTGGAGCTTCACCAGCTGCAGATCTCGGAGTACGAGAAACTCCAGGGAATTTTCAATGACTTCGCGGAGGTGATCGAGGAGTTCGGAATGAACCCGTTCAAGGGGATGTGACCGAAGTGGATTCTGCCGATAATACTTCGCAGGAGAGACCCGCGCCCGGGGCCCCGGAGAGCCCGCCCGCAACCTCTGCTCCTCTCGAAAGCGGCGGATCTTTCCGGGCCGAACCGGATCTGGACTTCATCCGCGCCCTGAGAAAACGGGGTGGAGTATCTTACAAGAAATGCATGCAGTGCGGCACCTGCTCCGCCGCCTGCGCCAACTCGCCGGCTGACAATCCCTTCCCGCGCAAGGAAATGGCCTGGGCCGCCTGGGGGCTGAAGGATCGCCTGCTGACCGACCCCGATGTCTGGCTGTGTTACCAGTGCAACGACTGCTCGACGAGGTGCCCGCGGGGCGCCAAGCCGGGTGATGTCCTGGCTGCCGTCCGGCAGGAGTGCGTGAGCCACTATTCCGGGCCTCGCCTGCTCGGCAAGCTGGTCAACCAGCCCCGGTACATCCCGGTCCTGCTCGCCATTCCGGTCGTGCTCCTGGGTCTTCTGGTTCGTTTCCGGGAGGCGATCCAGGGTGCACTGGGCATTCCGCCGCCCACCGGCGAGACGATCGTGTATTCCTATTCCAGCATGTTTCCGCACTGGCTGCTGAACGGTTTCTTCATCTTCTTCTTCGTGCTGGTCCTGATTGCGGCCGTTACCGGGGTCCGACGTTTCTGGCGAGCTCTGAAAAGCTCTCATCCGTCGGCCGTGGTCAACCCGCCTGCCCAGGGAATGGCGGCGAGCCTTTTCGCGACCCTGAAAAGGATATTGACCCACGACGACTTCGCAATCTGCACCAGGTCCCGCTCGCGCTTCCTGTCGCACCTGGGCGTCTTCTTCGGCTTCCTGGACCTGTCGGTGGTCACGCTCTGGGTGATCACGTCCGGTTTCAACCCCCTGATCCGGAGCGACTTCGTCTATCCCTTCGGATTCTGGAGCCCCTGGAAGATCCTGGCCAACCTGGGTGGGGCGGCGCTGCTCCTGGGATGCCTGCTGATGATCGGCGATCGGATCAGGGACAGCGAGCGGACCGATGTCGGCCTCGGCACCTACAACGACTGGGCGTTCCTGATCACGCTGCTGCTGGTGACGGTTTCCGGGTTCTTCACCGAACTCCTGCATTATCTCCGGCTGGAACCTCACCGGCACGTCATTTACTTCGTCCACCTGGTCCTGGTGTTCGTGCTCCTGGTTAACCTGCCCTTTTCCAAGTTTGCCCACATCATCTTTCGCGCCACCGCCCTGGTGTTCACCGAGATGATCGGTCGCAAGAGAGCCGCCACCCCGCCGGCGGCGAAGGCGAGCCCGGTCGGGGAAGAGGGGGATCTAACAGAGCCTGATTAATCCGGCTCGAAGTGGAGAACGACGATGGTTTCCTGGAAGAAAAGAATCAGGCGTACGCACATTCTGGCGGCGGTGGTCCCCGTCCTGGTGATTCTGATCCCGCTGGGCTACAGCCTCGTCGGTTTCGTTTTCGGGCAAGGCGAGCCGGCCGGTCGGCCATTCATCGAGAGAGCCGACGCGAAATACGAGAGCTGCGTCCGGGATACGGAGTACATGCGCATCCATCACTGGGAACTTCTCAAGGAGCTCAGGATCGGGGCGGTACGGGATGGGGTCCGCAGTGAAATCACCCTCGACACTTGCCGCCAATGCCATCCGAACCGGGCCCGGTTCTGCAATCGTTGCCATGACGCGGTGAGTCTGCACCCCGATTGTTTCGACTGTCATTATTACCCGGAAACGGCAGCGGCGGAACCTGCCGGTCACGCGGGAGGTGGGGAATGACCATGGATCGCAGGGAATTCCTGAAATCCGGGGGGCTGTTCCTGGTGGGGACGTCCTGCGCTTCCGGCCTCTACCTGGTGACGCGGCCCGGAACCGGGTCGGCGAGCACCGGCGGCCGGTCGACCGGGTGCAAGTATGGAATGGTCATCGACCTCAAAAAGTGCCGGTTCGGTTGCACGGCTTGCCTGGATGCCTGCCGGCACGAGAACAACGTCGCTTTCCACGGCGACGAGAGGTGGGATATCCACTGGATCCGGAAGGTGAAGGTCAAGGAGCCTGGCAGCAGCGAGGAAAAGTCCGTGCCCCTGCTCTGCAATCACTGCGACGACCCTCCCTGCGCCCAGGTCTGTCCGATCCAGGCCACGTACAAGCGCCACGACGGAATCGTCATCGTCGACCACCACCGCTGCATGGGCTGCCGTTACTGCATGATCGCCTGCCCGTATAACGCCCGGTTTTTCAATTACAAGGAAAACGAGGAGTGGCCCAACAAAAACTTCCCGAAACGGTCGCACGGCGTGGCGGAATCATGCAATTTCTGCGCACATCTGCTCGACGCCGGGGGAATGCCGGCCTGTGTCGCGGCGTGCCGGAAGGTCAAGGCCGGCGCACTGGCCCTGGGCGATCTCAACGATCCGGACAGCGAGGTTTCCCGGCTGATCGCCGACAATCCGGTAAAGCGAATCAGAGAGGATCTGGGTACCGAACCGAAGGTTTATTACATCGGCCTGTGAGGCGGCGGGATGGAAGTAAAATTCAAGCCACTCGAGGGGAATTCACCTCAATATTACATGCTCCTGTTTCTGCTCCTTGCTCTCGCGCTGGCAGGCGCTTTTTCCACATATCTCATGTGTGAAAAAGGGATCTATCTGTCCGGGATGACGAACCGGATTCCCTGGGGCCTGCAGATCGTGATGGCCGTGTTCTACATCGGGCTTTCGGCCGGCTCGCTGGTCGTCTCCGGTCTGTACGGGATCTTCGGCAAGCTGGAGTACAAGCCGTTTGCGAGGATCGCGGCCTTTATGGCGATGTTGTTCCTGATTGCCGGCCTCATCTCGATCATCACCGATCAGGGTAGGGTCGACCGGGTCTTCAAGGAACCATTCACGCATTTCAACCTGCGTTCCATGTTCTCGATCAATCCCTCGCTGTATTCGGGGCATATCCTGATATGTATCATTTACCTTTGGGCGCTGTTCAAGGAGAAGGGCCAGCTCACCAAGGTAGCCTCGGTGACGGTCGTGGTCTGGGCACTCTGCGTTCACACGGGAACCGGCGGGATCTTCGCCTTCACCCACCGCGAGCTGTACAACTCGGCGCTGCTGCCGGCCAGCTTCGTGGCCGCAGCGCTGTCTTCCGGCGCTGCCCTGATGATAATCGTCATCGTGACGTTGTTCCGGGTGACCCGCCGGCGACTGGATATCGGCCTCATCATTTGGCTCGGCCGCCTGCTGGCCGTGTTCATAATCCTGGCCCTGTACGTGATAATGCTCGAGAATGTCCACCGCGTCTATCTCGTCGAATCCCGGGAGGCGGGCCACTATTTCCTGTTCGGTGGATTTCATAGTATCCTCTTCTGGGGCGGGCTGGTCGCAATCGGTTCCCTGATTCCCGCCCTGTTGCTGTTCAAGCGCCGGACCGGGACCTCGGTCCCCTGGATCATGTTCTCGTCGGTCCTGGTGGTCATCGGTGTCCTGTGCGAGAGGTACCTCATCGTGATCCCCGGGCTGACCAACCCGGCCGACCTGTTCCCCGGCCTGGAGGTAACCGGCACCGTCCTTTCCGAGGGGATCGCTGCCTACCGCATCAGTTTCCTCGAGGTGCTCCAGGCGCTGGGGGTTATCGGGGCGATTGGTTCCTTGTTCGTCCTGGGATTGAAATACCTGGACCTGCTCCCGGTCGAGGCCAGGGTTTACGGAGAATCCCAGATGCTCAAGCACCTCATTCCGAAGAGTGACTGAAAAAACACCATGCGAAAACGAGATCAGCTCGTCTGGAAACTGAGCGCAGTGGTCCTGGTGATCGTTGCCGCGATCATCATCGGCACGGGCGTGCTCGGGGGGTTCTCGGTCCAGCGCTTCTTCCTGGCGGCCGTGCTCGCCCTCATCCTGGCTGGCGGCGGCATGCTGTGGTTGTTCAGGCGCTTGCTCGCCCGGCCCCTGCACCGGCTGACCGCCGGCATCGAGACGCTGGCCGCCGGCGATCTGAGCTTCCGTTTCCCGGCCACGCGCGAGGACGAGTTCGGTATGGTCGAGGAGTCCTTCAACGACCTTGCCGACCAGATCCAGGCGCACCAGACGGAGCTGAAGCGAGGCCGGGATTACCTGGAGAGCATTGTCGAGAACTCGGCCGACATCATCATCACGGTCAACACCCGCGGCTTCATCCAGTCGTTCAATCACGGCGCCGAACAGGCCCTCGGCTACCGGAGCACCGAGGTCCTCGGCCAGAGAATCGAGATGCTGTTCGACGACCCGCGGGAGCGGGACATGGCGATCGCCAGGCTGCAGGAACAGGACAACGTCACCAACTGGGAAACCAGGTTCAAGGCCAAGGACGGCGGGATCCGTAACGTGCTCCTGACCATCTCCCGGCTGCGGAACCGCAGCGGGGAACTGATCGGCACCCTGGGCATCAGCAAGGACATCACGGTCGAGAAGGATCTGCAGGAGAAGCTCATCCAGTCAGAGCAGGCGGCCGCCATCGGCAGGGCGGTCACGGCCATCCAGCACGCCATCAAGAACATGCTCAATACCCTGCGCGGGGGTCTGTACGTTGTCCGCGTCGGGCAGAAAAAAAATCAGGAGGAACGAATCCGGGAAGGGTGCGAGATGATCGATGAGGGGCTGTCTCGCATCAGCGACCTTTCCTTCAACATGTTGAAATACGCACGGGAATGGAAGGTCGAACCGGAACCGATCGATCTTACCGACGTGGCGCGGCAGATTTCAGTTGCGGTCAAGCAAACCGCCAAGGAACGGGGAGTCAAGGTAAGCACCGAGGTTGATGAATCTTTGCCCGCCGTTTCCTGCGACCCGAGCCTGATTCACATGTGCCTGATGGACATTGTCTCCAATGCTCTGGATGCCTGCGAGCTGAAAGATTACCACGAGTACGAAACCCCGGAAATAGTAATTCGCGTTCTCGGCCACCCCCAGGGGAAGAAAGCTGTCGTCGAGATTCAGGACAACGGCGGCGGCATGACGCAAGAGGTGATCGAAAACGTCTTCACCCCCTTCTTCAGTACCAAGAAGAAGTGGGGTACCGGGCTCGGCCTGGCCCTGACTGCCCGGATAATCGACTTGCACAACGGAAAAATTGTTGTAGAATCGGAGCCGGAGCAGGGTGCTCTTTTCCGGATTACCTTGCCAATCTAGAACATCCGGGCCGAGGCCAGGGGAAACACAAGGGGACGAGGAATGAGCAAGACAGTCATGATCATCGACGACGATGAAAACGCGGTGAAGTTCCTGTCGGTGGTTCTGAGCGAGAACGGATACGATACGCTGGCTGCCTACGACGGCCGTGAGGGAATGGAGAAGTTGAAGGAGACCCAGGTCGACCTCATCATTCTCGACGTGATGATGCCCAAGAAGACCGGCTTCGTCCTGTTCAAGCAGCTGAAGAAGAACGAGCAGCTGAAGGATATCCCCGTCCTGATGCTGACCGGCGTCGCCGCTTCCCTGGCGGACATGGATTCGGAGGCGGACGACACCTTCGCGCGCCCCTACGACAGCCTGCGGGAATCGCTGCGCAAGGCCATCCAGGATATGCGCAAGGAAGGGGAGGTCCGGCCGGAGATGTTCGTGGACAAGCCGGTCGATCCCGATGCCTTCATCGAAAAGGTGCGTCAGTTGATCGGGGAGTAGGCACCTGCCGAGAACATCCAGAGAGACGGACCGGCCCCGGAGGCGGTCCGTCTTTTTTTGAAAAACCGGGTGCGGGGTAAGCGGAATCGACGTTCGCCCCGTATCACTTCCTGGCAAGACGGGAATCCCGGCGGGAAGGATTCATGGTACCGGAAAACCGGCAGCTGATCGAACGCGCGCGCCAGGGGGACCCTGACGCCTTCGACCTGCTCGTCCAGGAGTACGCGCCGCGCGTCCACGCCGTCGCCTACCAGATGACGGGGAGTGCGGAGGATGCCCGGGATATCGCCCAGGAGGTGTTCTTGCGGCTCTACCGGGCGCTCGATCGGTACGACCCGGAACGATCGTTCGCGACCTGGCTCTACCGCGTGACCGTCAACCTGGCGATCGATTTCCGGCGCCGGAACGCCCGGCACTGGCTGGAGACGAGCGAGGAGAGAAGCGAGACCGGCAACCCGGGTGATCCAGCCCAGCAGCCCGACCTCCAGGTGGAGCGGCGCGAGTTAGAGGGCGCCGTTTTCCGGCTGGTCAGTGAGCTGCCGGCCAAGCAACGACAGGTCTTCGTCCTGCGGGACCTGCAGGGGTTTTCGACGGAGGAGATCGCCCGGATCCTCCAGTGCAAGGCGAGCACGATCCGGGTCCACCTGGCCCGGGCCCGCCGGCGAATCAAGGCGGCCCTGGTCGCCCGGTACCCGGAATTCGCAAGGGGAGAAAACGGATGAGGTGTCGAAAGGCCAGAACCTTACTCGCCCTGCACGCCGGCGGCGATCTTGCCGGGAGCGAGGCGCAGGAGCTTTCCGCCCATCTCGAGCAGTGCGCGGCCTGCGCCGCCGAGCTGAGAGACCTCGAGCGGACCCTGGCCACCGTCGCGGAGATCGCCCGCGCCGACCAGCCCGACCCGCTGCCGGCCGATTTCGCGGCCCGGGTTCGCCAGGCGGCGCGGACGGAAACACCCCCTCCGGAGTCCTTCTCGATCCCGGCCCTGCTGGGCGGCCGCCACCGGCGGCTGGCCTTCGTACTGGCGTCCGCAGCTTGCCTGCTCGTTTTCCTCGTTCTCTGGTCTCCCCGGCCGGCTGACGATACCCCCGGCACCCGGGACGTGGCGAGCACCGCCCCCGCGGACGGGTCGCCGGAGGTGCGCTGGCAAGACCTGCGCGAGGACCTTGCCGGCTGCCTGGAAGGACCGTACCGCCTCGACGCGTGGGAGGTCCCCCGCGAGGCCGGGGTGATCGCCATCATGCACCGGCCGGATCCGGTGAACCGGCCCGACACCTACGTCATCGATTACTGCGGGGAGGGCCGCCGGCTGTCCGCCGGCTGCAGTTACCCCTGGCTCCGGCAGCGGGCCCGCCGCCTGATCGCGAGGGCCGGTTCGCTGGATAACCTCTTCGTCGCCGTCTGCCTGACCCCCGGCTCCGATCGGCGGGACCGCCGCGAGATCCAGCAGGAGCTGGTCGACCAGTACCAACCCTTCTTCAACCAGCAAGGAGGAGTTTGATCATGCGAAACTTCAAGCTGATGGGCGTGGCCGCGACGGCGATCGCCCTCTCGCTAGTGCTGAGTGGCTGCTTCACCCTGTCGGTGAACCCGCTGTACACCCCGGACGTCGTGGTGGCGCATGACGAGATGACCCCGAACCTGGCAGGGGTGTGGGGCGATCCCGAGAACCCCGACGAGGGAACCTGGCAGTTCGTCGAGTCGACCGGCAATTCCTATCGCCTGATCATCCGGGAAGAAGAGCAATCGCTGCTGGTCGATCCGGAGCGGGACGGGATCTTCGAGGCGCACCTCCTGCGCCTGGGTGATCAGCTCTACCTCGACCTCTTCCCCGAGGAACCCGACGGGGTCAACGAATTCTACATGGCGCACGTGATCCCGGCCCACTCGTTCCTGAAGGTGGAGCTGGAGGGCCATGTCCTGTCCCTCGCCTTCTTCGATTTCATGTGGCTGCGAGACGCAATCAAGGAGGGGCGGATCGACATCCCCCACCAGCGCCAGGACGACCTGCTCGTCCTGGTGGCCTCCACCCCGGAGCTGCAGGAGCTGATCCTGGCGCACGGGGACGAGGCGTTCGATGAGCCCGAGGTGGTGCACCGGCTCCAGTGAAAGCGCCGGCCGAGCCGGACCCGGGGGCGAACCGGCGGCCGTTGCCAGGCGTGACGGCCCATGGTAACCTGGCCCGATTACTCACGGACCGAGCCAGGTTACCGGTCGCCCCGGGCCCGGCGGACGTCAGGAAGCTGGATCTGGAGGTGCCGACCATCAGGCGAATCCCCATCGTGATGGCCCTGATAGCCTTGCTGCTGGGCCTTGGCGGCTGCGGCGGCG
Organism: uncultured Fibrobacteraceae bacterium; assembly: GCA_964484595.1. Taxonomy (GTDB): domain Bacteria; phylum Krumholzibacteriota; class Krumholzibacteriia; order LZORAL124-64-63; family LZORAL124-64-63; genus CAZAHC01. The sequence goes on from CAZAHC010000029.1 coordinate 18,697, forward strand.
AGGTGGCGCGGGAATCCGTGACGCTGGCCGACTTCGACTTCTCCCTCCCCCGCGAGATTGCGGACCCCGATTCCCTTTTCGACTGGCCGGCCCATGTCCACTGGTTCGAGCGCGGCTGGGAGAAGGACACCGCCGACGGTCTATGGAGCCTGGGCGAGGAGGCCGTCCTGCAGATCTACCTGCTGGGTACCGACTGCCGGCTCTCGTTCCGCTGCTGCGCGCCGCCCCTGCTGGCGGAGAACGGTCAGCGCCTGACCGTCCTGGTCAACGACACCATGCTGGACACGGTTCCCCTCCCCAAGGGTTGGGAGGAAAAGAACTGCGAGGTGGCCCTGCCGGCGGAAATCGTCCGGCCCGGCATGAACACCGTCACCTTCCGCTTTGCCCGACAGATCAACGACGGTGAAGAGACGCGGAGCGCAGACGATCGTCCTCTGGCCGTCTTCTTCAAGCGTCTGGTGGTGACGGCGCAGCTGGACGAGAAGCAGCAACAGGCCTTCCGGGAAATCCTGGCTCCGGAGGAGGGAGACCCCGACGGGGAGTGGATTCCCCTGCCTGTCCGCCACGCCGAGAAGGCGGGCGCCTCCGGTGGCGGGGACAGCGGTGCCGACATGCGCCCGGACCTCCTCCTGATCCTGCTGGATGCCGCGCGCGCCGACCACCTCGGTTGTTACGGGTACGAACGGCCGACCACCCCGGTCATCGATCGCCTGGCGACCGAGGGCCTTCGCTTCCCGACGGTTTTTTCCCCGGCCTCTTACACCCGGGCCGCCGTGCCGAGCCTGATCACCGGCCTGTCCTGGGTGGACCACCGCGTGATCTACTTCCAGTACGAGGGCAGGAGCGACGCCCTGGCGGACACCTTTCTGACCCTGGCCGAGATCCTGGAGGACGCCGGCTACCAGACCCTGGCGATCTCCAACAACGGCAACTTCTCCCTGGCCACCAACACCGACCAGGGGTTCGCGGAGTTCGTGGGAGCCTGGAAACAGGACGGGCACACCTGGGAGGACATCGAGTTCCCCGAGCGAATCTTTCACCGGCGGCTGGCCCAGGGGTTCGGGCCCGAACCGGTCTACTTCCACCTTCATCTGTTGCCCCCCTGTTTCCCATCAGACTCAGTCAGACACGGTCAAGCCCTGACTTAATGGAGACT
>CAZAHC010000030.1:0-19683 GCA_964484595.1 uncultured Fibrobacteraceae bacterium
GAGCGCCTCGATCACCGCCCCGCGCTTCCGGCCGCCCTCGATCTTGACCGCCGAAACCCCTCCCTCCTTCACCAGGCGGATGGCATGGCGGAGGGTGTCCGCGGGACCGAGGTGGAAGCTACCGTAGGGCATGTCGGCGATCACCGGCACGTTGGGACGGGCCCTGACCACCGCCCGGCAGTGATGCAGGAGATCGTCGACCGTCACCGGCAGGGTGGTCTCGTGGCCCAGTACCACCATGCCGAGCGAATCTCCCACCAGGATGGCGTCGACGCCCCCCTCGTTCACGATCTGGGCGCTCGTCAGGTCGTAAGCGGTCAGGAGGACGATTTTCTCGCCCTGGCGCTTCTTCTGACCGAAAACGCTCAAGGATTTCGGCTTGCTCATTGGCAAATCCCCTCTCCAGGGTCCGGCCGGCGCCGGCAGCGGGTGAACCTCGGTCCGGCCAGCACGGCGGCACTATCCCCGCGCGAAGAACCGCGTGCCCGGAAAGGACTCCAGCAACTGCTCGAACAGGAGTTCAAAGTCGCGCGGGACGTTGACGAAGTCCAGCTCGTCCGTGTTGACGACCAGGAGCGGCGTGTCCTCATAGTGATGGAAAAAATAGCTATAGGCCTCGTTGAGCGCATCTATGTACCCGGAATCCATGTCCCGCTCGTAGCTCCGCCCCCGGTAGTGGATGCGTTCCAGCAGGATCTCGGTGCGGGCCTGCAGGTAGACCACCAGGTCCGGCTTGAGAATCCGCTGCTCCAGGATGGTGGCCAGCTGGTCGTACAGCGCCAGCTCGTCGTTGCTCAGGTTCAGGTTCGCGAAGATCCGGTCCTTGGCGAAAAGGTAATCCGAAACCAGCGTGGCGCTGAACATATCGTGCTGGAACAGCTTCTGCTGCTGGCGAAAGCGGCTCAGGAGAAAAAAGATCTGGGTCTGGAAGGCATAGGCGGCCCGGTCACCGTAGAACTTGTCGAGAAAGGGATTCTCCTCGACGACCTCGAGGTTCAGGCGCCCGCCGGTCTTGGTGGCGAGCAGCTTGGCCAGGCTCGTCTTGCCGACCCCGATCACACCCTCAACGACAATGTACCGCCAAGGCAGCACGCCAGTCTTCCTCCCGGCCGGTATCTGGTGTGGGCAGCAACTCTTCCTCTTCCTGCAGTTGAACCCAGGGTCCCCCCTCGCGACGAATTCTGGCACATGCGGCGGCGACTGTCTCGGTCGAATCGGGCAGCGGCAGATCCGGCGCCAGCTCCTGCAGGGGTTCGAGCACGAAGGCGCGGCGCCTCAGCTCGGGGTGGGGCAAGACGAGATCGGCGGCCCCGCAGCGCCGCCGGCCGTAGAGCAGGATGTCCAGGTCGATGGGCCGCGGCTGGCGGTGGGAGTCGGGGCGGCGGCCCAGGCGCGCCTCGGTCCCCTTGAGCACCGCGAGCAGGACGCGCGGCGGCAGGGAAGTTCTGATCTCCACGCAGGCGTTGAGGTAGGGGGCCTGCCGGCCGGGCCCGACGTACTCGCTCTCGTAGACCCGGCTGAAGCCGGTGACGGTGATTTCCGGGTGGGTGAGCAGCGCGAAGAGGGCCTGCCGCAGGTTACCCAGGCGATCGCCGACGTTGCCGCCGAGGCCGAGATACGCCACTTCCGGCATCGACGCCGCCGGCTGCTGCCCGGTCTTCCTCACCGCCGGCCCTCCCTCCGTTCAGCCTCTAGCCACAGGCGATCCCGGACGAAGGTGACCGAGACCTCGCCGAGGAAATTGGGGATCGGCGGGTTGGGCTTCTGCACGGTGAGACCGACCTTTTCCAGGGGGAACTCCTCCAGCAGGGCCCGGCAAAGCTGCAGGGCCAGCGCCTCGATGAGCTGGAACGAGGTGGTCGCGGTGACCTCGCGGATGCGGCGGTGGACCGCCGTATAATCCAGGGCTTGACCGAGCGAGTCCTGCTCGGCGGCGCCGCTCAGGTCGGCCCACAGCTCGACGTCGATCACGAACCGCTGACCCAGCTCCCGCTCCGCGGGGTGAATGCCGTGGTGGGCGTAAACGTCGATACCCTGCAATCTGATCCGGTCCATCACAACCTCCGGAGCCTCTCCGCGGCGGCGGTGATCCGTTCGTCCGGCGCGGTCAACGAGACCCGGAACCAGCCCTCGCCGCCCTCGCCGAACCCGACGCCGGGCGTGAGCACGACGTCGCACTCGTCCAGCACCCGCCCGCAAAAGGCCAGCGAGTTCTCGCCCGCCGGAACCCGGGCCCAGACGTAGAAGGTGGTCTCGGCGGGGAACACCTCGAGGCCGGCGGCGGCGAGGGCGCCGGCGATGGCTTCCCGCCGGGGCGGGTACACCGCCTGGACCTGCGGAAGCAAGGTCGAGGAGAGCTCGCCGAGCGCGACCGTGGCCACCTCCTGGATCGCGGTGAAAACACCGCTGTCCAGGCTCTCCTTGACTCGCCCGAGCCCGCGAATCAGTTCCTCGTGGCCCACGGCGAAACCTATCCGCCAGCCTGTCATGTTGAACATCTTGGAAAGGCTGTGGAACTCGATCACCTGCTGCATCTCGGGATCGGCCACCTGCAACAGGCTCATGGGCCGCTTCCCGCCGAGGACCACTTCCAGGTAGGCGGCGTCGTTGACCACCACGAGACCACGCTCGGTGCCCAGGGCCACCACCCGGCGCAGCAGCTCCCCCTCAACCGCCGCCCCGGTCGGGTTGTTGGGATAGTTGAGGTACAACAGGCGGGTGCGGGGACCAACCAGGTCGGCAAGCTCCCCCACCTCGGGCTGGAAACCGGCCGCGCCGTGCAGGCGAAAGGGCACGGGGGTACCGCCCGCCAGGATCGTCGCCTGCCCGTAGACGGGATAACCGGGATCCGGGACCAGGACCTCATCCTCCTCCTCGAGCAGGGCCAGGGGCAGATGGGCCAGTCCTTCCTTGCTGCCGATCAGGACTTGCACGTGTCGGTCGGGATCGACGGTCACCCCGTGCCGGCTGGCCAGCCAGCGGGCGATGGTATGCCGCAGGGCGGGGTCGCCCTGGTTGGCAGGATAGCAATGATAGTCCGGCTTCTGGATCGCGGCCGCCATCGCGGCCAGCAAGGGCGCGGGCGTGGGCTGGTCCGGATCACCGATCCCGAGGTCGATCACGTCCCGACCGGCGGCCTCGGCCCGGCGCCGGGCGGTGTCGATCTCCGAGAAGAGGTAGGGAGGCAGCTTCGTCAACCGTCCCACGTGCCCACCACCTGCGACCAGCGGTCCTGGGGTTGCGTTCTCGGCGCCAATTGTCGATCCCCCATCGCAAAAATGCAAGGCCCCGCGGTGGTATTACCGCGGGGCCAGAAAAAAGATGGGAGGGGTCATCAGCCTCCCTGGGCCGCCTTCCGGCGCTTGGCGTCGGCCAGGGCCTCGAGCTGATCCATCCGCTCGATCTCCTCGCGCGAGTAGGGAACCCACTTCGGGTTGCCAGCGTCGACGGAGGAAACGAACTTCGACTTGGCTTCTGGGTAACGCTCGGCGCACTCGAGGGCCTTGCCCCAGGCGTAGTAGATACCACCCAGGTACATCTTGCCCTTGGGCTGGAACTGGGCCTTGGCCCGCCGGGCCAGGGCGACTCCCGAATCGCAGCGCCCGGCCTCGGCGTAGGCGAGGATCAGCTCGGTGGTCCCCTTCTCGTCACCGGGTTTCAGGGCGATGTACTTCTCGTAGGAGGAGATGGCCCCGGATTTCTTGCCCAGCTGGTCCTGGCAGCGCGCCAGGCTCAGCCAGGCCGGGCCGTTGTCGGGCTCGGCGCCCACCATCTCCAGCAGGAGGGTCTCGGCGGCGGCGAAGTTTCCGTCCCGCATGTGCTGCTTGACCAGGTCGTAGGTCTTCGAGCCACCCGCACGTCCTGCGAACTCGCTGTACTTCTGCTCGTAGACAGCCGCCCGGTCGGCGTTCCCGATCTTCCTCTCCTTGGCGGCCGCCATCTCGCAGGCGGTGGCGAGCTGGGGCAGGATGTTGTCCTTCAGCTGCGGGCAGACCTGCAGCGCACTCTCGAAGGTCTTGACCGCGTCACGGAAGTTCTGTCCCCCCATGTACATCAGGGCCAGGTTGAACAGGATGCCGCAGTTGCCCGGATCCAGGGCCCGGGCACGCTCGAAGTTGGCCCGCGCGGGACCGTACTCCTTCATCTTGGCGTAGATCTGGCCCAGGGTGGCGTAATCGCTGGCCTGGGCGTCGTTGCCCAGGATGCCAATGGCGGTCTCGTAGGTCTCCTTCGCCTGGTCAAGCTGCCTGAGCTGCAGGTACGACTTCCCCAGGCCCCGCATCGAGTTGACATGGTCGGGGCAGAACTCGAGGATCGATTCCAGCCGGGGGACGGCCTGCTGCCAGTCCTTGATCTTCATGAACTCGAAAGCGGAGGCGTAGGCGAGATCCGCTTCCTGCTGCTGTCCGGGAGAACACTCGGCCCGGGCGGACGACCAGCCGGCCAGAGCCAGGGCCATGACCATAAGCGTCAATCCCTTCAGCTTCCTCTGCAAAACCACGGAATACCTCCCGAGATAATTGGCGGTCACGACCGGACTCCGAGGAGGAAGGTGGAGTCCAGGGTGCCGGTCAAGATAGCAATCGGTTTCCGGCAGTGTCAAACCTTCATCCCGCCGCGTCGGGCAGAACCTCGAGCCGCAACAGGGCTTCGAGGACCCCCCCCGCCACGGCCAGTGATTTGTCCGAGACCTGGCGGGGGTCAACCGCGGCGCCGCGGGGATCCACGTCCCCAACCTTGTCCCCGGCCAAAAGTTCCACCGCGGGGTGGATCAGGCCGCGCAGCAGACCATCGATCTCGCTCCGCAACGGCCGGCCGCCCACCTGCCCGAGCTCCTGCCCGGCCTGGACCAGGTCGCCGAGCCGGCACTTCGGCTCCAGGCTGCCGGCGGCGGGGGACCGCAACAGACGCCGCGAGGTCTCGCCGCCGACCCGACCGGGGATGCCAGTATCGGCCAGCGCCTCTCCTCGCTCCAGCACCGCGCCCGGACGGGCTTCCCGGTGCGTCTCGATAATAAATACGGCATCGCGCCCGCAGAGGAAACCCGGCCCGAGCCCGATGACCGGGATCTCCCCGGCAGGCAGGGGCACGGGCGGTTTCTTGGCCAGGCGAGCATCGACGATCGCCGCGGGTTTCAGCCGGGGCAACGACCGGGCTTCCGGATCGACGAGAACCTGCACCTCGCCGGCGACGAAGGAGGCCTCGTCCCCCTTCACCAGCCGACCGGGAACCCCCTCGACCGAGGTTCGTCCCGCAAAGACCGCCTCGGCGAAGGAGACCAGCCGGCGAATGGCGCGGGGAGCGGGAACCTCCGCCATCACCACCCGGTAACCGCAGCGCACCAGGCGCCAGGCGGTTCCCGAGGCGAGTTCGCCCGCCCCCTGGATCCAGATCCGGTCCCGTTTCTCAGTCAAGCTCTGATCGCCTATCTTCAAATGCGGCAGGATTGTACCACAAAACTCTCGGGTGTTTTGTTAATTCTTCCCGGGTGCCGAACCTTTCTACGGAGGCCCCTGGGACTCGCCGCCGGAGCCGGGCCGGCAGCGCAGGCGGTAGACGCCGAGCGACTCCCCCGCCTCCGACTCGATCCGGGCGACCTGCCTGACCTCCGCCAGGATCTCCGCGAGAATGCTCAGGGCGATTTCCTGGGGCGTCTCGGCCCCGATGGCCAGACCGACCGGGATCTGGACCTCCCGGAATCGTTCCGCCCGGGCCGGGTCGGAGGCAAACCGCTTCTGCAGAACCCGGGCCTTGGTCTTGCTCCCGACCACCCCGAGGAAAGCCACCCTCTGCCCGGCGGTCTCCTCGGCTGCGAAGATCGCCTCGAGGAAATCACCGTCCAGCTCGTGATTCCGGCTGGCCAGCAAGACGACGGTGTTCGCGGTTGGCTGCAAGATCTCCGGCACCTCGGTCGGCCCCAGGTTGCGAACCTGGACCGGTCCGAGGTCGGCCAGGAACTCGGGCCGGTCGTCCACGATCGTGAACCGGAAGGGCAGCGCGAGGCCGACCTCGAGCAAGGCCCGGCCGACGTGCCCGGCGCCGAAAATCCAGAAGGGAGCAGCCGAGGAAACCGGCTCGAGGAAAACCTCGACCTCTCCCCCGCAGACACCGGCCTCCCCGCTGAGACCGAGGGACAGCCGCCGGCAGACACCATCGGCTTTCACCAGTTCCGCTTCGGCGATCACCTTCGCCTCCACGGCACCTCCCCCGACGCTGCCGGTCACCGAGCCGTCCGCCCGGACGACCATCTTGCTCCCGGCGTGCCGGGGCACGGAGCGGGCGGTGCGGATGACCGTCGCCACCACGCCCGCCTCGCCGCTGGCCGCCATCTCCGCCAGCAGAGCATAAAGCCCCTGCGCATCTGCATTAGGGTTGATCGTCACGCCAGCTTCTCCTTCCGGTGGCCACCCCGGGCTAGTCCTCCGGGGTCAGGGACTCCACATCGTCATAATCGGTGATAACCCCGGCGTCGTCCACCGCCACGGCGCGCAGCTCGGCGAGCTGGGCTGGCCCCGGCCGGGTCGCCGCCAGCAACCAGGTTCGCATCGCGGCCGGCGGGGACTCGGTCACCAGGCTCGCGAAGGGCCCCGCGGGCAGGACGACGGGATGTCCCGGCCGGCCCTGGAATTCCGGAACCAGGGCAATCGCCGGAAACCGGTGCGACTGGCGGACCAGCCTGGCAACCGTCTCCTGGTTGACCCCGGGTAGATCGACCGGATGGAGCCAAAGGTGGGTGGCCAGGCCGGCCAGCTCCGCCATCGCCGCCGCAACCGTGGCCCCGCTTCCCGGTCCCGCCGGTCCCAGGAGCCAGCGGTCCGGCGGCGCGGCCGCCAGCACCGGGGCGTAAGAACCGTGCAGCTTTGGCGTCGTTGCCACCGCCACCGGAAACCCGACCTCCCGGTACAGAGCGGAAATGCGGGCCAGGAAGGGTTGCGGATCGGCAGGCAACCGGCACAACCCCTTGGGTTTCCCCATGCGCGCGGAAGCACCACGCGCCAGGATCACCGCCCAGTCCCGTCTAGAGATCACCGTTCGGCACCCCTTCTCCGGTCCAGACCGCTGTCCGCAACCGGGGTGTTTCCCCGGCCAGTTCACCGAAGACCACGATGGGGATTCCGGCCTCCTCCATCACCCGCCCGGTGAAGGCGAACAGCCCCGGCGAGTCGGCGAGACTGTCGATCTGGCTGAGCACCAGGACCACCGGCACCCCCGTCGGAACCTGTGCGAGGTACCCCTCCGCCCCGGCCAGCAGGGCAAACAAGTGCTCCCAGGTCCAGGTCCCGTCCGTGGGCAGGCCGGTCAGGCACCCGGGGGTCAGCCGGCCGTGACGGTGGAGGACCTCCGCCACCGGCTCACCGATCGCCCCCAGGCCCATCACCGCCAGGGCCAGGGAGGTTCGCTGCGGCCACACGGGTTCACCCGGGCGGTGCAGCTTGACGGGCAGGCCGGCGCTGCCATCGGCCTCGACCAAGCAAACCCGGTCGGGTTCGCGGCGGCCGAGCTGGTCAACCTCGCCGGGGGACAGGCCGCGCCACTTCCCGTCCTGGCCGGTCCCCCGGTGCAGGAAGACCGGCCCCGCGGGGAGCGGCTGCTCCGGCCCGCGGGCCGGGTAGCGGCGAACCGTCAAGCCCGACCAGGCGACCGGTTCAGTGCGGGTGGTGGTGGTCACCAGGACCGGCGTCCCCTCCGCGGCGTACAAGGCCGTCAGCACCGCCAGGAGAGACGTCTTGCCGCCCCCGCCGAACAGGGACACGACGTGCCCGCCTTCCCGCGGAAAGAACTCGTGCCAGGGCTGAAGGAACTCGAAAGCCATGCGCCTTACCGCCCAACCACGGCCGCGGACAGGGACTCGTACCAGGCCTCCAGGCCCGCCACCATGGTAGAGCGGGAGAACTCCTGGCGCACTCGCCGCCGGCCCGCTTCACCCCAGGCCCGCCCTCGTTCCGAGTGCTCGAGGAGCTCGGCCAGCGCGGCCGTGAGCGCTTCGACATCGCCGGGGGGAACCACCCGTCCCGTGACTCCATCCACGTTCACCTCCGCCACGCCGGTCGGCAACCCCGTGGAGATCACCGGCAGGCCGGCGGCCATGGCCTCCAGCTGGACCAGGCCGAAGGTCTCGCTCGCCCAGGCGCTCGGCAGCACCAGGGCGCGGGCGCGTCCCATCTCCGCCCGCAGCTCCGCCCCCGAAAGCTCTCCGGTGAACCGGACCCGTCCTTGCAAGCCGGAACCGCGGGTCTGACTCTCCAGCTTCCGGCGCAGGGGCCCGTCGCCGACGATCGCCAGCTCCGCCCCCGGCAACCTGCGCGCCGCCTCCAGCAGGAGCGGCAAGCCCTTGTAGTAGACCAGCCGCCCTACGAAGAGAAAAGCGCCGTCGTTCGTGCTCGCAACTCCCTGCCACTCGTCCGGCGCGATGCCGAACGGAATCACCTCCACCTTGTCCCGCCAGGGGGCCAGCAGCGGCGAGTGACGTCGCAAGGCGACCGAGGAGACAGCGATGCCCGCCGCCCTGGCCAGGCAGTTCTTGACCAGGGGCCGGACCAGAAAGCCCCCCACCCGCTGCCGGGTGATGTCCGCGTGATACCAGATGGCCAGGGCCGGTCCCCGACCACGGTCAAGGCGGCGCGGCAACAGAGCCAGGCAGGCGGCGCAGGCGCCGGGGTTCGGCAAGTGGAGGTGCACGATATCCGGCCGCCACCCGGCCAGCTCTCGCCGCAGAAGAAACGGCATGGAGGGGGCCAGAGGCTGCGAGAACAGGACCGCCAGCGAGCCAGCCCGGATCAACCGCCCCGCCGCTGCCGGCGCCTCGGGGATTAGGGGTTCGCGGCTGCCCCGGGACCCTGCCGCCGCCACCAGGGCGGTGACCTGGTGACCTCGCGCCAGCAATCCCTGGCAGATGTGGTGCAGGGCAGTCTCCATGCCGCCCCGGACCGGCGGGTAATACTTCCCCAGGTGGAGGATTCGCATGCCTGGACCTTACCCCAAACCGCGGCGATGTACAGCCCTGGAAAACCACTATATCTGCGGATTTGTGCCGGGGAGTCTGGGGGTACTGCCACGTGGCAAAAATGCCGGATCAAATGGTAATGAAGAGCTAGGGACCTGCCCTCCGCGACGGGGTTGCCTCCTTATCCCCCTGGGGACCCGGCCTCCACCGGGGAAAAAGAAGGCAGCCCCTCGCTGGAGGGGCTGCCGGGGAACAAGACAGGAGGCGCAGGGGCTACATCATGCCACCCATGCCACCCATGCCACCCATGCCATCCATGCCGGCCGCAGGAGGCGGTGCCTCCTTCTCGGGCTCCTCGGTGACACAGGCCTCGGTGGTCAACAACATGGCGGCAATGGACGAGGCGTTCTGCAGGGCAGAACGGGTGACCTTGGCGGGATCGATGATCCCCGCGGCCATCAGGTCCTCGTACTCCATGGTCGCAGCGTTGAAGCCGAGGGTGGCCTTCTTCTCGTCCCGCAGACGAGCCACGACCAGGGAACCCTCCATGCCTGCGTTCTCGACGATCATGCGCAAGGGCTCCTCGACCGCACGGGCCACGATATCGCGGCCGACGGCCTCCTCACCCTCGAGATCCAGGGCCCTGATGGCGGGCACGGTCCGCAGCAGCGCCACGCCGCCGCCAACCACGATGCCCTCTTCCACGGCGGCCCGGGTGGCCGACAGAGCGTCCTCGACGCGGTGCTTCTTCTCCTTCATCTCGGTCTCGGTGGTGGCACCGACCCGGATGACGGCGACGCCGCCGGCCAGCTTGGCCAGCCGCTCCTGCAGCTTCTCGCTGTCGTAATCGCTGGTGGTATCCTCGATCTGCTGGCGGATCTGGCCGATGCGGGCCTTGACGTCCCCCACCTTGCCCTTGCCGCCGACGATGGTGGTGTCGTCCTTGTCGATGGTGACCTTGCTGCAGCGACCGAGATCGGCCGTGGTGGTGTTCTCGAGCTTCAGACCGGCGTCCTCGCTCATCACCCGGCCACCGGTCAGGATGGCGATGTCCTCGAGCATGGCCTTGCGGCGGTCTCCGAAGCCAGGCGCCTTCACCGCGGCGATGTTCAGCGTGCCGCGCAGCTTGTTCACGACCAGCGTGGCCAGGGCCTCACCCTCGATGTCCTCGGCGATCACCAGCAGGGGCTTGCCCATCTGGGCGATCTTCTCGAGGATCGGCAGCAGGTCCTTCATACTACTGATCTTCTTGTCGTGGATCAGAATGTAGGGGTCGTCCAGCTCGACGCGCATCTGCTCGGCATTGGTGACGAAGTACGGGGACAGGTAGCCACGATCGAACTGCATGCCCTCGACCACGTCCAGCTCCATCTCCATGCCCTTGGCCTCTTCGACCGTGATGACGCCGTCCTTGCCGACCTTGTCCATCGCCTCGGCGATGATGTTGCCGATATCCATGTCGTTGTTGGCGGAGATGGCCGCGACCTGGGCCACGGTCTGGTTCTCCTTGACCGGCTTGGCCTGCTTCTTGATGGCGGCCACGGCCGCGTCGGTGGCGGCCTGGATGCCCTTCTTCATGAACATCGGGTTGGCGCCGGCGGCCTTGTTCCGCAGACCCTCGTGGATGATGACCTGGGCCAGCAGGGTGGCGGTGGTCGTTCCGTCACCAGCGATGTCGTTGGTCTTCGAGGCGACTTCCTTGACCATCTGGGCGCCCATGTTCTCGAAGGGCTCCTTGACCTCGATCTCCTTGGCGATGGTGACACCATCGTTCGTCACGACCGGCGACCCAAACTTCTTGTCCAGGATCACATTCCGCCCCCGGGGCCCGAGGGTGATCCGCACGGTATTGGCCAGGGCGTCGACGCCCTTCTTGATGGAGGCGCGAGCGTCCTCGTTGAATCGGATCATCTTGGCCATTTTTCATTCTCCTTGTGAATGAAGAGTTGGTCCTCGCGAAGGACGGCGGATCTCCTGCGGGGAGCCGCGCGCCCTTTACCGTTCAATCCTAGAGAATGGCGAGGACGTCGCTTTCGCGCAGGATGAGGTAATCTTTGCCGTCGACCGTAACTTCCGTGCCGGCGTACTTCCCGTAGAGGACGACATCCCCCTTCTTCACCTCGGGCTTGACGCGCTCGCCGGCGTCGTTGATCTGGCCAGGACCCACGGCCATGATCTTGCCCTGCTGGGGCTTCTCCTTGGCGGTGTCGGGAATGATGATGCCGCCCTTCATGGTCTCGCTCTCGAGGGGCTGGATGATCACGCGATCAGCCAGCGGCTTAATGGAAATGGCCATCTCCCACTCCTCCCTTCCCTGGATTCGGTTCGCCGAACCCCTTCTTGGCACTCTAGACTGAAGTCTGCTAATTCCGAATTGGCAGCGGCCAATATAACAAAGCCGAACCTAGGCGCAAGTAAAAAATGGGGGGCTTTCCCCGGAGGCTGACAGTTTATGCCAGAATGTCAGGCAAGGGCCGAGAAAAGGCCCCGGGAATGGTTTCCCGGGGCCTGACAGGGTCCTGGAAGCAGCCAGGAGGATCACTTCAAAAGCATCATCTTCCGGGTGAGAATCCCCTGCTTGGTGCCGAGGCGATAGAAGTACAGGCCAGAGGCCACGCGAGCGCCGTGATTGTCCTGGCCGGACCAAACCGCCTTGTGCGCGCCGGCCGTGAGAACCTCGTCGACCAGCGTGCGCACCAGCCTGCCTTCCAGGTTGTAAATCTTCAGGGTGGCGTGCTGCTCGGCCGGCAGGCTGAACCTGATCTCGGTCCGGGGATTGAACGGGTTGGGCCGGTTCTGGTCCAGGGCCAGGACCAGCGCCGGGGCGTCGCCAAGCCCGGTCACGTCGGTCAGGGTGAAATCGGCGTCGCTCTCGTCGCTGGCCGCATTCTGCAGGGCGTCCAGGCAGACGACCTTGATCCGGCAGCTGGGATAGGCGACGTCGGGGACATCCCACACGAAGGTGGAATCGAGCGCCCCGCTGGCCAGCGTGTCGGGGTAGCTGCCACCGCCGTCGGTCGAGAGCAGGATGTGCGTCTTGACCACGCCGATGTCGTCCGCGGCGTTCCACCGCACCGTGTAGTACTGGCCCTCGCCGCCGAGGATCACCTCGCCCCCGTTGGGGTCGTTCACGGTAACGGTGGGCGGCCCGGAATCGACCAGGGGGTCGTAGGCCACCAGGGAAAAGTCGTCCACGCCTGCCTCGACCACCGAGCCGCTGCCTTCGTCGCTGGCGATGAAGCGCAGGCGGACGGTGCTGGACAGGGTGATGTAGCTCTCCAGGGCGAAGTTCTGGGTCACCCAGCTGCGGTTGCTGGTGTTGGTATTCTCCAGGTAGACCCAGCTGGTGCCGTTGTTGGTCGCCTGGACCACCCAGTAGTCCTCGCCGGGGGAGGCTCCGGTATCGTTGGTGTACCAACGCTTGTACGAGAGGGCGGCGCTGTCGCAACCGCCCAGATCCAGCCAGGGGGTCAGCAGGGTGGTCTTGCCGCCGTCGATATCGTCGGTTCCCTGCGGCGCGCCGGCCGGATCGTTCCCGGTGATGTAGCACATGACGCCAGGATCGGGGGTGGCGTCGTCCTCCGGTTGCACCTCCGTGCCGCCATCCCAGACGCCGTTGGGATCGACCCGGGTCCAGATACCGGTGGTCGCATCATCCCCGGCGTCACCCACGGTCCAGCCCAGATCGACCTCGAAGTCGTCCACCAGGTTGCTGCAGCCGACGATCTGGAAGGAGTTGTTGTTCCAGGGAGCGCCGACCGGAGCGGTGGCCGAGTTGGCGGCGATGTCGCTGGCGGTCAACCAGTACTGGATCAGCGTGCCCAGGGGCTGCCCCGGGATCTCGACCTCGTAGAGGCCAGCCCCGAGATCGACCACCTGCAGGGTCAGCTCGTGGGCCCGGCCGCCGTCCGCCGAGGACGTGTAGTAGAAGTGCATCTCGGCCAGGGGCGAGTAGTCGGTGATCGTGGCCTGGACGACGTAGGGACCAACGGTGTCGCCGGTGTTGGTCAGGACATCCGGCACGATCTCCGGCCCGCCGATGTCGGTCAGGGCGAAATCGACCACCGTGGTCTGGTCCTCGACGACGACCACGTTGTAGGTGGTGTCGGGCAGGAAGCTGGCGTGCTCGACCGTGACGGTGTAATTACCCGGAGGCGTGCTGGCGAAGTAGTGACCGTCGCCCTGGCTGTTGGCGCTGCGACCGCTCTCGACGATGCGCACGGTGGCCTCGTCAACGGGAGTGCCGCCTCCGGTCATGTTGGTGATGTCACCCTCGACGTAGCCGACCGCCTGGACCACCACCGGGCGGAAGGCGATCGCGCGGCCCGCCGCCAGCGAAGCGCCGCCCCCGGCATACTGGTTCCAGTAGGTGTAGAGCAGGCCGTCGCTGTGGTCGGTGTTCTGGATGCCGACCGTCGCGTAGCCGTTCTGGCTGTCGATGTTGTAGACGGTCTCGTACTGGTAAACGATGAGCCCGTCGCCGGTGTCGGTCGCATGGTAAACGGGATCGTACAGGATCGCCTCGAAGGTCTCGGTGTTGCCGCCGACGTCGTTGCGCATCCGGCTCCACTCCACCACGAACCGGTGGTTGGCGGTGTCGTGCCAGTAGTAAACCCCCGAGGAGCTGAAGTACAGGTCGTCCCAGAAGACGGCCAGCAGGTTGTCCGGGCCGCCGGCGTTGGGGATCGTCCAGTTGCGGTAGTTGACGAGGTAAGTCCTCCCCAGGGCCGCCCAGCCGTTGGAGCAGATGGAGATCTGGTCGTAGGGCTGCCCGTAGAAGCTGAACTCGAAGGGCAAGGACACGGTAACCGTCTGGTCGTTGCTGCCCAGGCCGGTGTTCGTACCGCTGCCGCCGTAGCCGGGATCGATCTCCACCCAGCTGTAGGTGGGAGCGAAATCGTAACCGGTGTCCGTGTCGTCGAAGGCCAGGTAACCGTAATTGTCCGGGCCGACCGGATCGTTCGTCGACTTCTCGCCGACCGTCGCCTGGAAGAAGACGGTGTCCTGCGCCCCGGCCGCGGTTTCCAGCAGGACCCACAGGGAGGCCAGGTGGCCCTGATAGCAGTCGCCGGTGATGGCGATCTCGAAGGGATCGCCGTAGTTCTCCTGGGCCTGTCCCACCGCCATCGCGCCCCAGCTCCCGACCGGGTCGGTAACGTTCACCCAGGGAGACTGGCTGACCAGGGTGGCCGTCGCGCTGCTGAGGGCGATGTTGCCGGAATTGATCATGTCGATGCTCAGGGTACCCGATTCGCCGGGGTCCAGGTCGCCGCCGGGGCCGCCGAAGTGGAACCCGCCCCGGGCAGAAAAGGCGCCGGCGAAGACGGTGACCTCGACCAGGCACCGCCAGCTGTCGGCTCCCGATTCGGCCAGCAGCTCGAATTCCAGGACCCGGCCGGCGGGGGCGCCGCTGGCGAGGCTGAACACGTAGCCGCCACTGCCCCAGCTCGAGCCGCCCGACCCGATGGTGCCGTAAGAGTCGCTGCCGTCGCTGATCGTCACGTAGGGATCGTTGCTGCTGAGCGTCGCCGTCACGCTGCTGGCCGAGCCGGTGCCGAGGTTGCTGACCTCGACGTCCAGCTCGATGGTCTCGCCGGGGTTGACCAGGCCGTCGCCGTTGCCGCTGCTCTGGCCGCTGCCGTCGTCGTCGACCGCGCTGGCGGACGCGTCCAGGTAAACCGAGTCCGACCCGAGGGTGAGGCTGCCCAGGTAAGGCTGGAAGTCGTGCTTGGTTACGGTCACCAGCAAGCTACCGGCGGTGTGACTGGCCAGCGGCAGGCTGACGTAACCGCTCGCGTCAGTGTAACCGGTGACCTGGATCTGGCCCGCCTTGTAGAGGGTGACCTGGGCGTCGGGCAAAGGCACGCTGCCGGTGCCGGTGACGGTCAGGCCCACCGAGGAGGCGCCCACGGCCACGGTGCCGGGGAAATCGACGAAGAGATCCTTCGGCTCGGAGGTCCAGATCTCCGTGGCCGGATCGCCGATCAGGGTGTTCCAGACGCACCAGGTCTCCACCCGGACCGGGTCCGCCAGCCAGTAGTTGTTGTAGAATTCCAGTTTGCCGTGGCTCAGGGCCGGACCGACCCGGAAGTCACCCGTGTTGAGCACACCCTCGATGATGCCGGCGAACATGCAGTTGTTGAAGCGGGTGTGGGTGCCCCAGGTGGCCGTGCCGATCGCGGCGATACCGCCCCCGCCGCCGTGGCGCAGGAACGCCTCCGAACGGCACTCGGCATCGCTGGCGAACGCGCCGGTGTCGCAGGTCAGGATGACGGCGAAGGGCAGCTTCTGGCCGTTGGTCGAGGAGTTGATGTGACTGGTGGTGAAGTTGCTCATCCCCAGGTAGCCGCGGTAGGTGAAGATCGTGTTGCCCTCGTTCAGATCGGCGGACATCAGGCTGGGGAAGTTCCCGCTCCAGATGGTGTCGACCTGGGTGTAGCCGAGGTCCAGCAGCTGGTTCTTGACCCACTGGCTGATGTAGATGCAGCTCGGACCGGACGAGCTGGGGTCGCCGGTCAGGGAGGCCCGCTGGAACCAGCCGGGATCGGGACTCAGGTGGGGATCGCTCTCGTAGTCGACGATCTTGCTGACAATGTCGCTCAGCTCGCCGGTCGTGCGGAAGGAAAGCCGGCCGAGGTGAACGTCAGGCAGCTGGTCGCCGCCGGCCAGGGTCGTGTAGTAATGATCGCCGTCCCCGTTGTACCCAGAGACTGTCTCGTACCAGGTGGAGACCGGGTAGCTGCCGTTGGCGTCGCCGGCCAGGGCCACGAACTCCAGGGGCGGGTCGTAGGTGGCGTAGGCGGTCTGGATGTACGACTTGATGTTGAAGTTGGAGGTCCCGGTCTCGTCCGTGGTGGCCAGGACCACGTTGTAACCCTGCCGCCGACGCCAGTCCAGCAACGGACCGAGATAGCTGATGACCGTGGAGTTGTTCGGACAGATGATGAGGTACGAGCCGGGTCCCACCTCCGCGGCGCCGCGGTCGTAACCCACGACCGCCTTCCGGTACAGGTTGTCGAACGAGCGCGGGATGAACTGCGCGGGGGCAGGACCGGCGTTCGTATCGTCACGGCCCGCGAAGGACAGCTCGACGGTCAGCCGGCTGGCCACGACGACCTGGCCGGTGGCCGGATCGTACTCGACGGGACGGAAGGTGACCGGCACGACCCGCAGGTTGCGCAGCAGGGCCGGCTCGCCGACCGCCACGGCCGGCTGTTCACCCAGGCCCACGCGCTCGTAGTAGCGGGCGTCCTTGGTGAACGACTCGCTGTCCACCGGTTGCTGGGGGTAGATCTGGAAACCCTCGAGGGTCTTTTCCTCGCGGGAGATGAGACGGGCCTGGACCGCCGCGGTGGCCGGTACGGCCACCAGCTTGGTCAGGACCGGCAGGCCGGCCTCGCCGGGCTCACCTTCCAGGCTCCCGCCCGGCAGGGTGAGCAGCTGGTAGGTCTCGCCAGCGACCTGGCGTTCCTCGGAGTTGAGGAAGGGAAGCTCCAGTTCGAGGGTCATCCCGGAGCTGTTGGCGGCGAGGACACGACAGGCCGGTCCGGCCGGATCCGCGTCCGCGAGCAAGGGGAGCTGGTCAACCGAAACCGCCCCGTTGCCGACGCCGGCCGCCAGGGCGACCACGCAGAACAGGGCGCATCGGAGCAACTGCTTACGCATCTTGGCCTCCGTCTTTTCGATGTCGGGGGAACCGGGCTGCGATTCCCGAGTTGCGAATACCTAGTCAGGTTCGTGCAGCGTTTAATTATACAGGATCCTTCCGATCTTGGGTAAATCAATATGACTCCGCGGGCAACAATCCCGCTCCGACCCCGGGAACGTTACGGAAATTCCCCAATAATATTGGCTTCGAAAACCCGCCGCATGATATACTTATAGGTCAACAAAGCGCCCAAAGCTCTGCGACTCAGCGCTGCTAAATTTCACTTCCGGGAGGATTCCTGATGAAGAAGTTTTCCGCTCCAGTGGCGTGCCTTCTGGTGGCCCTGCTCGCCGGTTCCGCGTCGGCCGGCGTGATCCTCGTCCCCGATCATTATTCCGAGATCCACGACGCCGTGCAGGCGTGCGGTTACGGTGACACGGTTTTGGTCGCCGCGAACACCTACCACGACTGTACCCACGAGACCGAAGGACCCGGCAGCATCCTCGCCTGCGTGATCATGAAGTCTGGCGTGACCCTGATCGGCGCCGGGCCCGACGCCACCATCATCGACGTCCAGGGGCTCGGCCGGGGCATCTTCGTCGAGCTGGTCAGCGACTGCCGGATCGAGAACCTGCAGGTCACGGGCGCCTTCGCCGATGTCTACGGCGCCGGCATCCTGCTGCGCCAGGTGGACGCCAGCGTCCAGGTCGCCAACTGCAAGATCTTCGACAACGGGGACGGCGGCATCATCTGCATCATCAACGCCTCTCCCTACCTGACCGGGATCGACATGATCCAGAACATCAACAAGCAGGGTGGCGGCCTGGCCCTCGAGGAGAACAGCAACGCCATCGTCACCAACTGCAACATCGTCAACAACTCCGCCCCGACCGCCGCCGGGGTCATGGTCCGGAACAGCAATCCGGTGATGCTGAACTGCCTGATCGCGGACAACACCGTCTCGGCGCCCTCCGGGAACGGCGGCGGATTCGTCATCATCGATTCCGTGGTGGATATCTCCTTCTGCGCCATCACCGGCAACCTGGCCACCGCCTACGGCGGCGGTTTCGCCTTCCAGACCTGCCCGGGCGGCACGGTCCACCACTGCCTGATCCAGAACAACGAGGCCAGCGGCGACTACGGGGTCGGCGGCGGCATCCACGTGAACGCCTCCGAGATCGAGTTCAGCTACCTCACGATCGTCGGGAACGAGGCCACCGGGGCCTACGGCACCGGCGGCGGCGTCGACGTGCAGTTCGCTCCCTCCCCCACCGTTCTGAACTGCACCATCGCCGACAACTCCTGCGGTCCCATCGGCAACGCCGGTGGCCTTTCCTGCCAGTGGGGCGGCGTGCCGGTCATCGACAAGACCATCATCGCCTTCTCACCCGTCGGCGAGGCCATGTTCTGCGTGAGCGGGACCCCCGTCGTCTCCTGCACCGACCTGTACGGCAACGCCGGCGGCGACGCCATCTGCGGGACCGACGCCGGAGGCAACTTCTCGGCCGACCCGCTGTTCTGCGGCGCCGCTGGGGTCGAGTACCACCTGCAGGCCGGCAGCCCCTGCGCGCCGGGCAACCACCCCTCCGACCCGGGCGAGTGTGACGGCGATCTGATCGGCGCCGAGCCGGTCGGATGCTCCACCACCGCCGTCTCCGACTCTCCGGAGAAGGTGACCCAGCTGCTCGGCAACCTGCCGAACCCCTTCAACCCGCGGACCACGATCTTTTTCGTGCTTGCCGAACCAGGACCTGTTACCTTGAGGATCTTCGACCTGCGAGGTCGTCAGGTCGATAGGTTCACCTGGAGTGAGCTGCCGGCAGGCCGTCAATCGGTCGAGTGGGACGGGACGAACCACGCGGGCCGCGCCATGCCCAGCGGTGTCTACCTCTACCAGCTGGAAGCTCATCACGTCACTCAAATCCAACGAATGAGCTTGATCCGATGAAAAAAACCAGCCTCGCTATTTGCGTAGCGACCTGCCTGATCCTGGTGGCCGCCTCGGCGGTGGCCGCCGGGGCGGCGGGATCGCCCGCCTCAGTGACCGCCCGCGCCGACATCCAGCCTTCCCAGACCATCCTCTCCTTCTCCGGCCTCGCTCCCGGGCCCGGTGGGGAGCCGCCGGCCGCCCTGCACCGGCTGGTCGCCTTGCCGCCCGGAGCCACCGGTTGCGAGGTCGAGCTGCTCGCCGGTCAGGCTGGGCGGGTCCACGTAACCGGAGGCGTGAAGATGCTCCGGGGGGTGCCGGTGGTCTCGGTCCTCGTGGAGGATCCGGTCCCCGGTGAGCTGCGCCTGGCGGTCCGGCACGACGGGCTGTGGGGCAGCAGCGGCCCGCGGCCGGGTTGCCGACCCTCGCCGCGCCTAACCGCCGCCCTCTGCGGTTCGGTGCTGGGGCTGGCGGCCAGTGACAACGGCGCCGACGGCAGCTACGTCATCATCTGCCCGCCGGAATACGCCGACGCGGCGGCCGATCTGGCGGAGTGGAAGCGGCGCAAGGGAATCCCCTCGGTGGTGGCCACAACCGACGTCATCGGGACCTCCAACGTTGCCATCTTGGCCTACTTGCAGGACGCATACAACAACTGGCCTGCGCCGCCGCAGTACGTCGTCCTGATCGGTGACATCGACGACATCCCGGCCTGGAGTATCAGCCAGAACCTCACCGACCAGCCCTACGCCTGCCTCGACGGCGACGACTGGATTCCCGACGTGATGCTCGGGCGCTTCTCGGTGGAAAGCAGCTTCCAGGCCGAGACCGTCGTGGCCAAGACCATCGGCTACGAACGTTCGCCGTACCTGGCCCTGCCCACCTGGTTCAACAGCTCCCTCGTGGTCGGCGCGAACTACCCCGCGGTCACGCCGGTGTCGACCGTCCGCTGGTGCGGCGAACAGCTCGAGACCCTCGGTTTCTACCCCGCCGAGGTCATCACCTACGATCCCTACGATCCCGGCACCCCGAACATCTGGGACGGCACAGTGCCGATCACCAACGCCCTCGAGGCCGGTGTGTCGATGGTCATGTACCGCGGCTGGGCCTACGGTGTTTACGGCTGGGAGCCTCCTCACTTCACCACCGCCGAGATCCCGGGGG
>CAZAHC010000031.1:0-19519 GCA_964484595.1 uncultured Fibrobacteraceae bacterium
CGGGCTGGGAAGGTGTTGCACTTGCTCCTTGAACTCGCCACGTGGCAAAAACCTGTTTTTGCGCTTTTGTCGCGCCACCCAGCTAATCACTTGATTTAATTGAGGTTACTTCCAAAAAGTACACGTGTACTTTTTCCGGACACAACAATACGTAAAACCCACGGGACCAGCCCGGGGTTTCCCATTTGACATTCCCTGGCGTGAACCTATATTCATAATCACGATTCATGTTTTGAAATCCGCGTTCACCACATGGGAGCCGAAACGAGCTGATGGATCCCGACACCAAGACCGATTCCCCCACCCGCCGAGAGCGTGAGCTGGAGCGCCACCGGGCAGAGATCCTGGCCGCCGCGGCCGAGCTGTTCGCCCGTCGGGGTTACCACGGCACCAGCGTGCAGCAGATCGCGGCCCAGGCTGAATTCTCGGTCGGCAAGCTGTACAAGCACTTCGACGGCAAGGAGGCCATCTTCAGCGAGCTGGTGCAGTCGCATTGCCGCCAGCTCGCCGACCTGATGGAGCGAGCCCGGCTCACGGAGGGACCGCCGCTGGAGCGCCTGCGGCGAATGCTGGCGGTGGTGATCGTCCACTTCAGCGAGCACCGCGATTTCCTGAGGATTCACAGCCGGGAGTATCCTACCAATCTCGAGGGAATCCTGGCCGATTTTCACGCCGAGACCCAGGGGATGATCGCCGGCCTGCTGGCCCAGGCCATCGAGCAGGGCGAGCTTCCGACGGAAGATCCGGAACTGCTGGCCGCGGTTCTCTTCGGTGCTGCCGGCAAGCTCTTGCATCACCTGAGCCGGGGAGAATCCGGGAAACCTTTCGACCTGGTTCCCGAATACATCGACCGACTCATCCTTGAACCGCTGGTCCGGCGCCGGCCGGCCGGAGATTGAACCGGCCGGCGTGAGCCGGCAACCGAAAGTAGGAATGATGCCCCGAGGAACCGGAGGCCGCGCCACGGGCGCGGCGTTGTTCGTTGCCGCCGGTCTGGTGCTGGCGATCATGACTGGGGCCACGGCCGCGGAGGAGCCCGGCACGGTTTTCACCGTCGTGGCCCGCCCCGGCGCCACCGAGGTGCTCGACCTTCGAGCCTGCGTCGACAGCGCCCTGGCTCACAACGAGACTCTCCAGGCCGAGAGGTTGCGTCGCCGGGAGCTGGACGGCAAGCGGTTCCAGGCCCTGTCGACCGGCCTGCCGACGATCGATCTGACCGGCGAATGGACCCGGGGCCGGGATCCCAGCTTCGCCCTGGACGAGACCTTCGGCGGCGGCGGCGACGGACTGGGCTCGGCCTACCTGGACAGCCTGTTCGGCGATTTCGAGTTCCTGCCCGCCCCGGAGGCCATCCCGGCCCAGACCTTCTGGCGCACCAGCGCCAACCTGCACTGGGACATCAACCCCCTGAAGGTGATCGGCGCCGTCGGGGCGGCCAACCTGGGGGTCAAGCAGCAGGATCTGGCCATCCTGGCCGCAGAGCACCTTACCTGCGAGCAGACCGTGGCCGCCTACCACGAGATCATCCTCGCGGCGGAGAGGCTGGCCGCGGTCGAGGCCGAGATCGCCAACCAGCAGGAGTTCCTGACCATCCAGAAGATGCGCCTGGAGCTGGGCCTGGCCACCAGGCTGGACACCCTGCAGGCCTCGGTGGCCCTGGCCAACACCCGGCCCCGCCTGCGCCGGGCGCGCCAGGGTCTAGGCAACAGCGGCGCCCGGCTGAACGCCCTGATGGGTCGGCCACCCGAGGATCCGCTCACCATCGGCAACCACCAGGAAATCGAGAACGATCCGATCGACCGGGACCTGGCCGTGGAGCTGGCTCTCCGGCGGCCCGACCTGGAGAAGGTAGGGGTGATGACGGACCTGCTGCGCCGCAACCGATCGGCCCAGAAGGCCGACATGCGGCCCTACCTGACCGTCGACGGGGCCTACGGTTTCGTGGGTCGCCGGCCGGGAGAGCTGGACCACACCGGCCACGATTTCTGGCGCGCCAGCGTCGCGGTGACGGTGCCGCTCTTCGACGGCCTGCTGACCAAGGGCCTGGTCCGCGAGACCGAGGCCTCGATCCGCCGCACCGAGGCCGAGCTGTCCGGCCTGAAGCGCCAGGCCCGGGTCGAGGTCCTGGAGCTGCTGACCAACCTCGATGCCGCCCGCGTCAACCTGCAGGCGGCCAGCCTGAACCTGGACCGCAGCGAGGAGGTCCTGCAGGAGATGAAGCTGCAGCTGCGGCTCGGCAAGTGCGACTACCTGGCGGTGCTGGAGGCCGAGGCCAACCGGTCCCTGGCCCGCAGCAACCTGATCGAGGCCCGCTTCGAGGTCCTCACCTTGACCGCCTCGCTCAAGCGTGCGATCGGATACTCACCCATGGTGCCCCTGGCCGAAATCGTCGGCCTCGTGCCCGGAGGGACCGGAGGGGAAAAATGACCCGAATGCTGGACATCGAACGGGAAGGCCGGCGGGTGCCGGTTACGGTCACGGCGGCGTGGTTGCTGATCGGCGGCCTGGTCTGGGGGCTGGCCGGTTGCGGCGCCGGGCCGGGCGACGGCGAGCAGCTGGCCAAGGTGCCCCGCAACGTCAGGGTGCTGACCCTGCAGGAGACCCCGCTGGTCGAGTACTTCGAGATCGCCGGGCCGGTGCAGCCGGTGCGCGGCACCGACGTCAGCGCCGAGGAGAACGGGACGGTGGCGCGGATCCCCCACGACAAGGGGGAGAAGGTGGCCGCCGGCGCCATCCTGGTCGAGCTGGACCGGCGCCTGCTGCAGGCAGAGATGGAATCGGCGCGCTCCGCTCTCGAGCTGCAAAAGTACGACTACGACCAGACCCGGCAGCTGTTCGAGGCGGGCAAGGTCAGTCGCCACGAGCTGCTGACCTTGCAGACCGGGTTCGAGCAGGCGCAGGCCGCCAGCCGGATCGCCGACCTGCGCTACGAGCGGGCGGCGGTGAAGGCGCCGTTCGCCGGCCTGGTGGCCGACCGCTTCGTCGAGCCGGGACAGCTGGTGACGGCCGGCACGCCCGTCGGGCGGGTCATCGACCCGTTCACCCTGAAGCTTGTCGGGACGCTGACCGACCTCGAGATTGGCTGGGTTCGCCTGGGGACCACCGCCGAGGTCTTCCTGGGCGGCCGGACGGCGCCGGTGACCGGCACCGTGGCCTGGGTCGGCTTCGAGGCTCATCCCGGCAACGGCAAATTCAAGGCGGAGATCCACATCGACAACGCCGACCTCGAGTTCCGGGGGGGAGTGATCGGGCGCGCCCGGATTCTCAAGCAAGACCACGGGCTGGTCATCGCCGTGCCGTACGACGCGGTGCTGCCCGCCGACGGCGGACAGATCGTCTTCGTGGTCGAGGGGCAGACCGCCCGGCGGCGGCCGGTGACCCTGGGTCCTGACCAGGGCCTGATGGTGATCGTGGAAAGCGGCCTGGCCGCCGGCGACCGGCTGGTCGTGCGCGGCCAGCGCGACCTGGTCGACGGAGCGGTGGTGCTGGTAACCGAGGAGACCGCCGCGGCCGACGGCTCCGGAGACGGCGATCCGCGGGTCATCCAGGCCAGCGAGGCGAACCTGCGGACCTGGTCGGATCAGGAGGGCCGCCGATGAGGATCACCAACGCGGCCATCCGCAAGCACCCCATGGTCTTCGCCTTCATGGTGATCATCATCGTCATCGGGATCAACTCGTACCTGAAGCTGCCGCGGGAGTCCACGCCGGACGTGAAGATCCCCTTCGTGATGGTGATCGCTCCCTACACCGGCGCCAGTCCCGAGGACATGGAGAACCTCGTCACCCGCAAGATCGAGCAGGAGCTCAAGGGACTGAACGACCTGGAAGAGATGACCAGCAGCTCGGTCTACGGCATGAGCCAGATCCTGCTCGAGTTCACCACCGAGGTGGACATGATCGACGCCCTGCAGAAGGTGCGCGACCGCGTCGACCTGGCCAAGCCGGAGCTGCCGGACGAGACGCGCGAGGACCTGCAGATCATCGAGATCAGCGCCGACGACTGGCCCATCGTGCAGGTGGTGCTCTCGGGCGACTACGACCTCGCCACCCTGAAGAAGGTGGGCGAGGATCTGCAGGAGGAGATCGAGCAGATCCAGGGCGTGCTGGGGGTCGACCTGACCGGCGGGATCGAGAACGAGGTCCAGGTGGACGTGGATCCCCAGCGGCTTCGCTTCTACGACCTGGGCCTGGTCGACGTCCAGGACGCCATCACCTTCCAGAACACGACCATCCCCGGCGGCAAGCTGTCCCTCGGCACCTACGACTACCAGGTGCGGGTGCCGGGCGAGGTGGAGGCGGTCGAGGAGATCCTCGGCTTCGTGATCAACCTGGGTATCGAGCCGCCGGTGTACATCCGCGATGTCGCCACCGTCCGCTTCGGCGTGAAGGACCGCGAGTCCATCTCCCGCATCAACCAGCGGGACGCGGTGACCCTGTCGGTCAAGAAGCGCAGCGGCGAGAACATCATCGACATCGCTGACGAGGTGCACCGGACCATCGACCGGCTGCGCCCGACCTTCCCGGCCGGCACCGAGGTTCACATCGTGGGCGATCAGTCCGAGTTCGTCCGGGACATGGTCAGCGAGCTGGAGAACAACATCCTGAGCGGCCTGTTGCTGGTGGTGGCGGTGCTGTTCGCCTTCCTCGGTTTCACCAACGCGGTGTTCGTCGGGGTGGCCATTCCCTTCTCGATGCTGATCTCCTTCATCGTGCTGCGCGGGCTGGGCATCACCCTGAACATGGTGGTCCTGTTCTCGCTGATCCTGGCCCTGGGGATGCTGGTCGACAACGCCATCGTCATCGTGGAGAACATCTTCCGGCACCGGGGCAAGGGGAAGGGCGCGGACGAGGCGGCCAGCTTCGGCGCGTCGCAGGTCTCGGGCGCGGTGATCGCCTCGACCTTGACGACCATCTGCGCCTTCGGCCCCCTGGTGATCTGGCCGGGCATCATGGGCGAGTTCATGAGTTACCTGCCGATCACGGTGATCATCACCCTGGCGGCCTCGCTGCTGGTGGCGCTGGTGTTCAACCCGGTGCTGTGCTCACGCTTCATGGCGGTGCCCCGGCCGCAGACTGGCAGGGAGAGGCTGGGCGACCGGCTGCTCCGGTACGGCCTGGGCAGCTACCGGCCGGCGATCACCTGGGCGTTGCAGCACCGGGCTCTGGTCCTGGCCGGGGCGGTGCTGGTCCTGCTCGGCACCTTCGTGCTCTTCGGCTTCTTCAACAGCGGCGTGGAGCTGTTCCCGGACACAGACCCCTCGGTCGCCTTCGTCAACATCGACGCGCCCAGCGGCACTCGGATCGAGGTCAGCGACACCTATACCCGGACCGTGGAAGCCGAGGTCGCCCGGCTGAACGACCTGAAAGCCTTCACCGGCCAGGTCGGGGCCACCGCCGGCGGCGGTCTGACCGGCAACGCCGGTGCGCCCACCCACCAGAGCGTCGTCACGATGGAGTTCGTCGACATGGAGGAGCGGCAGGAGTCGTCGCGCAACCAGCTAGAGAAGCTGCGCAGCTGGCTGCGGGAGTTCACCGGCGCCCGCATCGTGGTGGAGAAGATGGAGGAAGGACCGCCGACCGGCCGGCCCGTGAACATCGAGCTCTCCGGCGACGACTTCGAGGTGCTGGGCGAGCTGGCATCCCAGGTCAAGGAGCGCATCCGCAACCTGCCAGGCCTGGTGGACATCCAGGACAACTTCGACCGCGGGCTGCCGGAGATCGAGATCAGGCCCGACGTCGAGCGGGCGGGCCGCTACGGGCTGCAGACCTGGGACATCGCCTCGACAGTTCGCACCGCGCTGCACGGCTTCGAGACCGCCAAGTACCGGATCGGCGAGGACGAGTACGACATCGTCGTGCGCTACCAGGAACCGTTCCGCAAGAAGATGGAAGACCTCCAGAACATGAGCTTCTTCTACGAGGGGGAGAACATCCCGCTGTCGGCCTTCGCCGACACCCGCTTCAGGTCGAGCCTGGCGGCGATTCACCGCATCGACGCCCGGCGGGTGGTTACCATCGGCGCCGACGTGGCGGCGGGTTTCAACGCCAACGCCCTGCTGGCCCAGGTGCAGGGCGAGCTGAACGATTTCCGGCTGCCGCCCGGTTACACCATCGAGTACACCGGGGAGAGCGAGGACCAGGAAGAGGCTGAGGCCTTCCTGAGCGACGCCTTCGCCGTCGCGATCATGCTCATCCTGCTCGTGCTGATCAGCCAGTTCGGCTCGGTGACCGTGCCGCTGGTGATCATCTCGAGCGTGGTGCTGTCGCTGATCGGGGTGCTGTGGGGGCTGATGATCACCGGAACCGCGTTCGGGATCATCATGACCGGCGTCGGCGTGATCTCCCTGGCCGGCATCGTCGTCAACAACGCCATCGTCCTGTTGACCTACATCGGCCAGCTGCGCGAGCGAGGCCTGGAGAAGGCCGAGGCGATCGTCCGGGCCGGCATGACCCGTTTCCGCCCGGTGATCCTGACCGCCGTGACCACCATTCTCGGCCTGATCCCCCTGACGACCGGCTTCTCGATCGACTTCGAGCGACTGGTCCACGCCGACTTCGCCCACGCGGTCATCATAGGCGGTGAGTCGAGCCAGTGGTGGGGACCGATGGGGGTGGCGGTGATCTGGGGCCTGGCGGTCGCCACGTTCCTGACCCTGATCGTGGTGCCGGTGATGTATTCGTCGCTGGACCCGATCAAGCGGGGCCTGTACCTGGTGTTCATCGACAGCTGGCTGCGGTTCTTCCGGCGGGGGTCTGACCAGCCGCAGTAGGCCATTCCTGAACAAACCGGGCAAAAAAAGGAGACCGGCTGCGGTGTCCATATCGCGGCCGGTCCGTTTACCCGGGTAAAACTCAAACGCACCTTAGCAGAACTTCCTCCGTGGTGCAACCCACAAACCCGGGTTATTTGAACTGGATCATTTCCACCTCGTCCCACTCCAGATATTGGGGGTCGCGGTCCTTGTCGGTGAAGACGAGCACCCCGTCGTTCCGGTCGGTGACGTCCTGGCTGTCCTCGAGGGTCAACTTCTCGCCGTTCTTCAGGACGATCACGCTCTCGTCCGAGTCCAGGGGCTCGATCGACTCGATCCGGTTGAACGGGATGTCGAACTCGACGTCCCGGTAAGAACCATTGAGGATCTCCCAGCCCTCGGCCTCGTCCAGGTCGAAGACGATCCGTCCGCGGAACTGGTCGCCGCTGTCATCGGTGACCGTGCCCTTCAGCTCACCCTGGTCCTTGTACTCGTCGAAGCCGCGGCCGCTGCCCGGCGGGTCGGCGAAGGTCAGGATCTCGAAGGCGCCCCAGCTCACGGTCACGCGCCCGTAGCGGGGATCCTCGACCATGATGCCCCGGTTCTCGCTGTTCACGTCGTTGGTTCCCCGCATGCGTAGCTCGCGCCCGTCCTTCAGGGTGACGATGGAGCTGCGCCGGCCCCGCCGCTCGATGGAGCTGATCCGGCCCATCTGGATGGAGATGTCTCCGTCCTCGGTCTCGCCGTCGAGCAGGTCGGTCTCCACGCACTCCTCCTTGTCCCACTGGATGAAGCCCTTGAAGTCGCCGGCGTCGGTCTCGATCTCGCCGTACAGCCGCCTGACGCCGGGATCCTCGCCGCGGGGGGCGGGCATGAACTCGATCGTATCGATCCGCTTCCAGCGCAGGTCGATCTCCCCCAGGTCCTTGTCGTTGACGTGGATCTTGCAGCTGACGTCGTTGGCGTAGCCGCTGACCTCGTATGTCTCGCCGTTCTTCATCTTGACGTCGGCCTCGCTGTCGCCGGCGGGCCGGATCTCGGCGATGTCGCCGAAGCGGGCGATGAAGATGCGCGAGGCGTCCCAGTCGTCGTCTTCCATGTTGAAGTCCCAGTTGAATATCTTGATGCGGCGACGCTTGCGGCCCTTGCCGCGGTCCCGATCCCAGTCCTCGTCGTCAACCATCTCCCAGTAGGGCAGGTCCTCCTTCGTGGAGTGGAACAGGTCGTCCCAGAAGGCTTCCTCGGTGCCCCAGCGCAGGAACCCGGTGTACTCGTTGCCGGATTCGCTGGTGACGCGGCCGAAAAGGAAACCCTGGTTTTCGCTCCTGGCCTTGGCGTCCTGGTCGCCCACCACCGGCCCGGAGGCGAGCAGGGCGAAGACCCACAGCAGGCGGATTGCACTGGCAAGCATCTGGTCACTTCCTTTCCTTGTGCCCGGATCACGGCTGTCGCGCCGGGCCGAGCGGGGTGCCCCGCCCGCGGGTTCAGTTCACGAATCTGCTCAGATCGGTATCCCGCAGGATCTCCCCGCGGGGATTGAAGTCGCCCCGGTCGCTGCTCGCGGCGGCGATAGGCGCCGGCTCCTCCCGGGCAACCGCCGGCTCGCCGAGCTGGGCCAGGACCTGGAACATCTCCTGGTGGTAACGGCGGTCCGCCCGCAGCAGCTCGGTGGTCAGGTCCAGGAAGCGCAGGTCGTTCATTTGCCCCTTCTCTTCCTCGAGCCTGATCGTCACGGGATACTCCCCGCCGGGCTCGAGGGCGCGGCGGACGCCTCCACCGGGAGTGAAGGCCACCAGGCCCAGCGCCACGATCAGGACCGCCGCCAGGCTCCAGGCCCAGGCCGGCATCTCACCGGGGCGCCAGTTGCGCCGGGTGGCGGGGGCCGGCCCCCGGGCAGGGGCGCCGGCGAGGTCGACCTGATCGACCAGCTCCTGGACGGTGCGGAGTTCCTGGTAGAACTTCCGGCAGGCGGCACAGTGATTCAGGTGATCGAGGATCCCGATCGCCTGGTCCGGACTGCTTTCACCGTCGAGCAGGGCGGAAAGCTCGACCCTGAAGTTCTCGCACTTGTTCATGTCTCGTCCTTCCGGCCTGCGGCCGCCGCGACGCTTGCCGCCTCGCCGTAGTCGCGCAGCCCCGCCATCAACTGCTGGCGGGCGCGGAATACGTTTATCTTCACCTTGGCCGGGCTCCATCCCATCCGCCGGGCGATCTCCACGTAGGGCCGGCGCTGCAGCACACCGAGCTCGAAGGCCACGCGCTGGTCCGCGCCCAGGCGTCCGAGCAACTCGGTCAGCTTCCTCTTCAGCTCCGTCAGCTCCACCCCGGCGGCGGGGCCGGTCGGGCGCTGGTCAGGGAAGGAGTCAAGATCGGCGCTCCCGGGCAGGTCGCACTCGCTGGTCTCCAGCCGGGGGCGCCGGAGGTGATCGATCAACAGGTTGTTGGCGATTCGCAGCAGATACGAGCGCAGCTTGCTGGCGTCGCGCAGGCGACTCCCGTAGGTGAGGGCCCGGGCGAAGGTTTCCTGGCAAAGATCCTCGGCCCGGTCCTCTCCGCCCCGCCAGAGCCGGCGACGCAGGAAGGCCAGGACCTCGGGCCGGTGATGCTCGCATGCCTTTGACCAGGTGGACATCTTGCCTCGGGGTGGTTCCGTTTCCGGTTGGTGGTTCGCTGGATCCATGGACATATGACCTGATTTTCGCCCGAAGGTTACATCGTGGCCCGAAAAAAAATCTGGGCTTCCGGTGACCGGCCCATTCCCCGGGGCCAGTAACGAATGCTTCGTTTGCGCATCGTGTAGTTAATTGGTCCGGGACCATATATCGTGTAACCCACCAAAACAAGGACAGTTACGAGCGGTAATGCCACGTGGCACAAATCCCGGCCCGCTGGACACAATATCAGGGGACCGTGGCAATCCCCCCTGATCCGAGCGCCGGTTGTGATATGGTACGAACTCGAAACCCGGCCGTAGCCGAAGGGAATGAAGATGTCTGGTAAATGGCGGCCCTGGCCGCTCCTGTTCCCCCTGGCTGGATTCCTGGCTCTGTTGTGGTTCGTGGTCCGGGTGGCGCCGCGTCCGTCGCGGGCCATGTACCCCTGCCAGCGCCTGGCCGCCCCGGCGGCGGGTGGGTTCCTCGTCTGGCTGGGCGGGGCGATCGGATCGCTGCTCGCTTTCCGGCAGGGGAAGGTATTCCGCCGGCGATCCCGGCTGGTGATGGCCGCTCTCTGCCTGGCGACCGCCGCGGTGGTTGGCGCGACCACCCTGATCATCCAGCTCGACGGTCCGGTGTGGGCTGATCCCCACGTTCCCAACGATCCGATCGGAACGGCCGTGGGGGTTAACCCGGGGCGCGTGGTCTGGGTCCACGACCCGGACGCCACCGACTGGGAGGGTCCCGGCCACGGTTACTGGTGGGAGAGCAGCCACACGATCCAGGCGGCAGTGGACGAGATGATGTCCAGCGCGGTGCTGGCCCTGGCCGGCCAGAGCAGCGAGGCCGCGGCCTGGGACGCCCTGTTCCGGGACTTCAACCTGAGAGCCAGCAAGGGGGACGTCGGCTACCTGGCGGGCGAGAAGATCGTCATCAAGGTGAACTTCGTCGGCTGTCACTACTACTGGGGGGGCTGCGATCCGGTCACCTACGACCTGACCGCGATGGATTACATGAACACCTCGCCGCAGATGATCCTGGCTCTGCTGCGCCAGCTCGTCCAGGTGGTCGGGGTGGCGGAGCAGGACATCTCCGTGGGCGATCCCCAGTGCCTGTTCCCGAACCAGTACCATGACGTCTGCCACGTCGAGTTTCCCGACGTCCACTACCTGGACCACAACGGCGGAAACCCGGAGCACCCCCGGACGGCCGTCCAGAACTCGACGGTTCCGGTCCACTGGAGTTCTCACCCGACCGGCGTCCTGCCCGATGTCGTGCCCCAGTGCTTCGCCGAGACCGAGTACCTGGTCAACCTGGCCAACTTCAAGAGCCACATGGGGGCCGGTGTGACCCTCGGCGCCAAGAATCATTTCGGTACCCTGCTCCGCTACCCCGTCCAGGAGGGTTACTTTGACCTGCACGAGGACCTGGCGTTCATCACGCCGGACGAGGGGAGCTACCGGAACCTGGTGGACCTGATGGGTCATGCCCATCTGGGAGGCAAGACCTTCCTCTACCTGATCGACGGCCTGT
This sequence comes from uncultured Fibrobacteraceae bacterium, assembly GCA_964484595.1. GTDB lineage: Bacteria > Krumholzibacteriota > Krumholzibacteriia > LZORAL124-64-63 > LZORAL124-64-63 > CAZAHC01. The sequence continues at coordinate 10,942 of CAZAHC010000031.1, forward strand.
ACGCCGGAGTTCACCCGGACGACACGGCCCCGCGCCGGTGGGAGGCGCCTCCCTTCAACGGGGACTGGACCTCGAGCCTGTTCGCCTCGCAGGATCCGATCGCCATCGAGTCGGTTTGCTTCGATCTCATGCAGGAAGAGGGAGACCCACGGAATTACCCCCATATCGCCGGCGCCGACGACTACCTGCTCGAGGGGGCGCTGGCAAACGCCCCCCCCTCGGGAACCTACTACGATCCCGACCACGCGGGGGACGTGGAACGCCTGGGCAGCCTGGGAGTTCACGAGCACTGGAACAACCCGATCGACCGCCAGTACACGCGGAACCTGGGCACCGGCGACGGGATCGAGCTGATCCGGATCAGCCTGCCGACCGGCATCCCGGATCTCGCGCAGCCCGGGGAGCTGGTCTTGCGGAGCTTCCCCAACCCGTTCAACCCGCGAACCACCATTTCCTTCGAGCTGCCCGCCGCCGGCCCGGTGAGCCTGGCCATATTCGGCCTGGACGGCAAGCTGATCAGGACCCTGGTCACCGAGGATCTTGCCGCGGGGCCGCACCGGGTCTCCTGGGACGGTCGCGACGACCGTGGCCGGCCGGTCGCCTCGGGTGCTTTCTGCTGCCTGCTCCGGGCGGGGTCGCTCCACCAGTCGCAGCGCCTCGTCCTGGTCAGATGAGGCCTTTCGTCCCCCGGAGAACCAGGCTTTCCTCCTTCTCTCTTAATTGAGCCCAACCAAGGGCCAAAAATAGTGTATAATGTTGTGAAAATTTGAGCTTCCGGCGCCTGGGAGTTCCTTGATTCCCCGGCGCCGGAATCGTTGTCGCTTCTCGCCCAAGCCTCGTCTGGGAGAACTCCAAATGAAAAGGAACATCATCTTCGCCCTGTCCTGTCTTCTGCTGCTGGCGGCCGTCGTGCCGGCCGCCGGTGAAGTCCGACAACTCGACCTCGGCCTCCCGGTCTCCGACGGGGAAATGCTGCAGGTCAAGGAGACCGGCAGCCGGTCTCTCGTGCTCGAGTTTTCCCTTCCCTCGCTGAACATCGAGGAGATCACCGTCGCCGACGAGGTCTACCAGGGTCTGACGATCCCTGGCGGCAACCTGCGTGGCGAACCCGGGCAGGCCGGCCTGCCCACGGTCGGACGCCTGCTGGCGGTACCTGACAACGCCTCGGTCCAGGTGCGGGTCAAGGCGTTGCAGGAGCGAAAGTTCAGCGAGATGCGGGTCTTTCCGGTCCAGCCCGACGAGGGTAGCGAGTTCGTGGTGGACCGTGACTACTACTCGAGCGGGCAGCCGGACCGGCCGTCGCTGGTCGAGGTGGGCGAGCCGGCGATTTTGCACGGGTTGCGGGTGGTTCCCTTGACGTTGAGTCCTGTGCGCTACGACCCGGTCCAGGGCGAAGTGACGGTGGCGAGTCGTTTCGAGATCGAGGTCGACTTCAGCGGTCTTGACACGCGGAACGGGGTGGCGCCGCGGCGGTCGGTGATCCCGGAGTCCTTTGCGCGTATGTACGAGAACCTGGTGGTCAACTACCGGTCCGACGGCACCGAGGTCGGTCCGGGCTCCTACCTCATCATCACCCCCAACGATTCCGGGGTGGAAAGCGATCTGCAATCCCTGCTCAACCTGCGCCGGCGCCAGGGGTACAACGTCGTGCTGGCCACGACCGCCCAGACCGGCAGCACCAACAGCAGCATCAAGAACTACATCCAGAACGCCTTCAACACCTACGATCCGCCCCTGGAGTTCGTCGTCCTTGCCGGTGACGCGGGCGGCAGCTACTCCATCCCCTGCTGGTACGAGAGCGCCTCCGGCTACGGGGGGGAGGGTGATCACTACTACACCACCCTGGCCGGCGGCGACATGCTGGCCGACGTTCATATCGGGCGTCTCTCCTACCGCAACCGGAGCACGTTGCAGGGTATCGTCAACAAGATCTACCAGTACGAGACCAACCCGCCCACGGTTGATGCCGGCTGGTTCACGCGCGCTTCCCTGGCCGGCGATACCGGCTCCTCCGGCATCACCTGCATCTACGTGAACCAGTGGGTCAAGAGCCAGCTACTTGATATCGGCTACACGCAGGTCGACACCATCTGGGGCGGGAACTTCGTCTCCCTGATGACCGGCGATCTCAATGCCGGCTGCACCGTCTTCGGCTATCGGGGCTGGCTGGGCATGAGCGGCATGTCCGCCTCGAACATCATGTACCTGAGCAACGGCTACGAGCTGCCGTTCGCCGTGATCCCCACCTGCGACAGCGGGTCCTTCGCCGACGACGACAACAGCCGCAGCGAGGCCTTCCTGCGCAACGCAGGCGGCGGCGGCATCGGCGGCATCGGCACGGCGACCCTCGGCACCCACACCCGGTACAACAACTGCTACTACATGGGCGCCTGGGAGGGGGCGCTCAACCGGGACGACGGCCGGCTGGGGGTGGCGCACAGCTACGGCAAGCTGATGATCTACCTGCACTACATCAACTACGAGTACAGCCGGGTGGAGATCTGGTCCATGTGGAACAACCTGATGGGCGACCCCGCCACTCGCATGTGGACTGCCTTCCCGAGCAATTTCACCGTCGATCACGAGGCAACCATGCCGGTCGGGGCCAATTCCCTGCCGGTCCAGGTCTCGTCCGGGGGCAGTCCGGTCCAGGACGCGCTGGTGACCCTGTACCAGAGCGGCACGGTTCGGTTCTCCGGGTACACGGACTTCGCGGGCCAGGTTCATTTGCCCGCGGCGGGCGCAGTGGCGGGCGAACTGCGGGTCACCGTCACCAAGCGTAACTTCATCCCCTACCAGGGGATCACCACCATCGGCACGGTGGGGGTCTATCCCGCCTACGCCGACGCCACGGTCGACGACGACGGCTCCGGCGGCAGCAGCGGCAACGGCGACGGCGCCGTCAACCCCGGTGAGACGATCGAGTTGCCGGTGGCCCTGCAGAACCTCGGCACCTCCTCGGCCAACAACGTCACCGCGACGCTGAGCAGCAGTGATCCCTACGTCACGGTCACCGACGGGACGGAGAGCTTCGGCACGATCCCGGCCGGGTCGACGGTCTGGAGCGGGGAGGACTTCGACTTCACGGTGGCGGCGAACGCGCCGGCGGGGCGGGTCCTGGATTTCGACCTGGTGGCCACGAGCGGCGGCACCGATTACACCTCGCTGATCCAGCTGACGGTCAGCAGCGCGGCCTTCGACTTCGAGGCGTACAGCTGGTCCGGTCCCGGCGGCACCCTCGACCCCGGGGAGTCCGGCAATTTCACCCTCACCGTGCGCAACAACGGCGACATCACCGGCAGCAGCGTGACCGCGACCCTGGCCTCGAGCAGTCCCTGGATCACGGTTACCGACGGCAGCGGCAGCTTCGGCACCGTCGCGCCGGGCGCCACCGCCAACAACGGGGGGGATCCCTTCGGCCTGAGCATTCTCTCCGATTGCTTCGACGGGCACCTGGCCACCTTCACCCTGACCTGCACTTTCAACGGCGGGATGATGTCCACAAGCGAGTTCAGCCTGACCGTCGGCAGCACCTCGAGCAACGATCCCCTCGGTCCCGACGCCTACGGGTACTACGCCTTCGACAACACCGACACCGGTTATCCCGACGCGCCGACGTACTCCTGGCAGGAGATCGATCCCAACTACGGCGGCAGCGGTGTCAGCGTGGGTCTATCCGATTTCGGCTGGGAGCAGGACGACACCAACGTGCTCGGCCTGCCGTTCACCTTCCAGTACTACGGCGAGACCTATGACCAGCTGTCGATCTGCTCCAACGGCTGGATCTCCCTGGGAGTCACCTCCCTGGTGCCGTATCACAATCGCTACATCCCCGGCCCCGGGGCGCCGCCCAACCTGATCGCGCCCTACTGGGACAACCTGTACCAGAGCGGCACCAACGTGGTTTACTATCGTCACGATTCCGAGAACGACACCTTCATCGTCCAGTGGAGCCGGGTACGGGCAGACTACAACAACAACACGCAGAACGTGCAGGTCATCCTCTACGATCCGGCGGCCCATCCCACGGCCACGGGCGACGGGATGATCCTCTTCCAGTACCACACCGTTTCCAATACCGACTCCCGTGACGCCTACGCCTCGGTCGGCATCAGCAACGGGGACCGCAGCGACGGCCTTCTCTACACCTACGGCGGCGATTACTCCGCCGGCGCGGCGACGCTCACCGCCGGCCGCGCGATCAAGTTCGTGCCCTTCGTGGCTGTGCAGAACGCGGGTACCCTCACCGGCGAGGTCACCAACAGCAGCAACGGCGGCACGGCCGTGGCAGGTGCCTCGATCGTTGTCGTCGGGACCAGCCACACCATGACCTCCCAGGCCGACGGGTCCTACGCGGGCGGGGTGGAGGCCGGCACCTACGACGTGCGGGCCGAGCATCCCAGCTTCTCGCCCGTAACCGTGGAGGACGTGGTCATCAACGTGGGCGAGATCACCGAGGTCGACTTCGCGCTGACGGACATCCTCGGCCCCTCCATCCAGAACACCACCGTCCTGCCCCACACCGACGACACGGTCGGCCCCTACGTGGTGAACACCTACATCACCGACTACTCGGCCATCAGCGAGATGCACTTCTACTACCGGATCTCGCACGGCGCGACCCAGGAGGCCGCCCTCACCCTGATCGATCCGCCCACCGGCCACTACCGGGCCGAGATCCCCGGGCAGTCGTACAACACCGAGGTCGAGTACTGGATCGAGGCGACCGACGTGGCCGCCAACCAGAGCCGGGATCCGGAGGGCACCGACACCTATTCGTTCTGGGTCCTCGAGGAGGCGACCGTCTTCCACGACGATTTCGAGACCTCCCAGGGCTGGACCGTGGGCGATACGGGTGACGACGCAACCACCGGCATCTGGGTCCGGGTCGATCCCAACGGGGTCTGGGATGGCGGCACCGAGATTCAGCCCGAGGACGACGCCACCGTCGATCCGGGCGTGATGTGCTTCATCACCGGCAACGATCCACCCGGCTCCAGTCAGGGGACCGACGACGTCGACGGCGGCAAGACCACCCTGAAGAGTCCGGTGTTCGACCTGGCCGACGCACTGAGCGTGACCGTCAGCTACCGGCGCTGGTACACGAACGACACCGGCTCCAACCCCGGCTCGGACTACTGGGTGGTGGAGGTGAACGACGGCAGCGGCTGGGTCACGCTGGAGAACACCAACGCCACCGACCGATCCTGGTCCCTGCACAGCTTCCTGCTCGACGACTACGTCGAGCTGACCAGCACGGTCCAGTTCCGCTTCATCGCCTCGGACGAGGGCGGCGGCTCGGTGGTCGAGGCCGGCGTGGACGAGTTCCTGCTGACCGGGTTCACCATTCCCGATCCGACCCCGGTTATCGAAAGGCCGCTGCCGGTCCGGCTGGCCCTGCACCAGAACCACCCCAACCCGTTCAATCCACAGACCCGCCTCAGGTTCGACCTGCCCCACGAGCAGGCGGTCTCGCTGCGGATCTACGACATCTCCGGGCGGCTGGTGCGGACCCTGCTGGACGGGGTTCCGCTTCCCGCCGGCTACCACCAGTACACCTGGAACGGTCGCGACAACCGGGCGAGCCGCGTCGGTTCGGGCCTCTACTTCTTCGTGCTCGACACGCAAAGCGGCCGGTTGACCGGCAAGATGACATTGATCAAGTGATCCCCTCACCGCGACGCCGCGGCCCCTTTCCCGGGGGCCGCGGCCGAGGCTCTTCCTGAAAACCCTCGCCGGCCCACGATCCTCCCCGTGCCGAGCTGAAATGGTGTATCATTAACGAGCGCAGGAATCCGGGTTCGGCCCTGCATCTCCGTGGGTCCGCATTTGTTTTCCCAGGAGTGTCACATGGCCAGACGTTTGCTCACCATCCTGCTTCCGGGCTGTGTCCTGCTGCTGGCGGCCGTCGCGCCGGCCGCCGGTGAAGTCCGACAGCTCGACCTCGGCCCCCCGGTCTCCGACGGGGAAATGCTGCAGGTCAAGGAGACCGGCAGCCGGTCTCTCGTGCTCGAGTTTTCCCTTCCCTCGCTGGACGTCGAGGAGATCTCCGTCGCCGACGAGGTCTATCAGGGTCTGACGATCCCGGGCGGCGACCTGCGTGGCGAGCCCGGCCAGGCCGGTCTGCCCACGGTCGGCAAGCTGCTGGCGGTTCCCGACAACGCGTCGGTCCAGGTGCGGGTCAACGTGTTGCAGGAGCGGAAGTTCAGCGAGATGCGGGTCTTCCCGGTCCAGCCTGACGGGGCGAGCGAGTTCGTGGTTGACGGTGAGTACTACGCGAGCGGGCAGCCGGACCGGCCGTCGCTGGTCGAGGTGGGCGCGCCGGCGATAATGCACGGCTTGCGGGTGGTTCCCTTGACGTTGAGTCCGGTGAGCTACGATCCGGTCCAGGGCGAGGTGACGGTGGCGAGTCGTTTCGAGATCGAGGTCGACTTCAGCGGTCATGACACGAGGAACGGGGTGGCGCCGCGGCGGTCGGTGATCCCGGAGTCCTTTGCGCGGATGTTCGAGAACTTGGTGGTCAACTACCGGTCCGACGGGACCGAGGTGGGGCCGGGAACCTACCTGGCGATCATGCCGGAGGATCCCGACATCATCTCCGACTTGCAGGTTCTGCTCCAGTGGCGTAAGCGCCAGGGGTACAACGTCATCGAGGCCCACGTCGGCGGCACCGGCGGCAGCGCCGGTGATATCAAGACCTACATCCAGAGCGTCTTCGACACCTGCGACCCGCCGCTAGAGTTCATCGTCCTGGCCGGTGACGTCGGCGGCAGCTACTCCATCCCCTGCTGGTACGAAAGCGTTTCCGGCTACGGCGGCGAGGGTGATCACTACTACACCACCCTGGCCGGTGACGACATGCTGGCCGACGCTCACATCGGCCGCCTGTCCTACCAGGATCGAACCACGCTGCAAGGCATCGTCAACAAGATCGTCCAGTACGAGACCAGCCCCCCCACGGTCGATCCCGGCTGGTTCACCCGGGCCGCCCTGACCGGCGATCCCGGCGCCTCCGGCATCACCTGCATCTACGTGAACCAGTGGGTCAAGAGCCAGCTATTGGATATCGGCTACACGCAGGTCGACACCATCTGGAGCGGGAACTTCGCCTCCCTGATGACCGGATACCTCAACGCCGGGTGCAGTGCCTTCGGATACCGCGGTTACCTGGGGATGAGTGGCTTCTCCACCTCGCACATCGGCTACCTGACCAACGGCTACGAGCTGCCCTTCGCCCTGATTCCCACCTGCGCTTCCGGCTCCTTCGCGGTCAGCGACAACAGCAGCAGCGAGGCCTTCCTGCGCAACGCAGCCGGCGGCGGCATCGGCGCGGTGGGCACCGCGACAACCGGCACGCACACACGCTACAACAACTGCTACTACATGGGCGCCTGGGAGGGGGCGCTCAACCGGGACGACGGCCGGCTGGGGGTGGCGCACAGCTACGGCAAGCTGATGATCTACGTGCACTACATTGACTACGAGACCAGCCGGGTGGAGATCTGGTCCATGTGGAACAACCTGATGGGCGACCCCGCCACCCGCATGTGGACGGCCTACCCCGGCACCTTCACCGTCGATCACGAGGCCACCTTGCCCGTCGGGGCCAGCTCTCTGCCGGTGTCCGTCAGGGAAGGGGCCACGCCGGTCCAGGGCGCCCTGGTCGCCCTGCACAAGGAGGGCGAGATCCGGGCCACGGGGTACACCGACCTCTACGGCCAGGTCAACCTGCTGCTGGCCGGCCACACCGCCGGTTTGCTGCAGGTGACCGTCTCCGGGCGCAATTTTTTCCCCTACCAGGGTGAAGTTACCCTGGGCAGCGCCGACGTTTTCCCCGCCTACGCCGACGCCACGATCGACGACGACGGCGCCGGCGGCAGCAGCGGCAACGGCGACGGGGTGGTCAACCCCAGCGAGACGATCGAGCTCCCGGTGGCCCTGCAGAACCTCGGCACCTCGGCCGCCGGCAACGTCACCGCGACGCTGAGCAGCAGCGATCCCTTCGTCACCGTGACCGACGGGACGGAGGACTTCGGCACCATCCCGGCCGGGTCGACGGTCTGGAGCGGGGAGGACTTCGACTTCACGGTGGCGGCGAACGCGCCGGCGGGGCGGGTGCTGGCCTTCGACCTGGTGGCTACGAGCGGCGGCACCGACTACACCTCGCTGATCCAGCTGACGGTCAGCAGCGCCGCCTTCGCCTGCGAGGGAAACACCTGGTCAGGCCCCGGCGGCGACCTCGACCCCGGGGAATTCGGCAACCTGATCCTCACCATTCGCAACACGGGCGACATCACCGCGAGCGGGATTGCCGCGACCCTGACCACCCTGAGTCCCTGGGTAACCGTTACCGATCCCAACGGCAGCTTCGGAACCCTCGCCCCGGGCGCCGCGGTGGACAATCCCATCAATTACTTCTCCCTGGACGTCTCGGCCGACTGCTTCGAGGGGCACCTGGCGGGGTTCACCCTGACCCTCGAGTTCAACGGCGGGGCCGTCGCCACGACGGAATTCGTGCTGGCCGTGGGCACTCTCAACAGCAACGATCCTCTCGGGCCGGACACCTACGGGTACTACC
>CAZAHC010000032.1:0-19506 GCA_964484595.1 uncultured Fibrobacteraceae bacterium
AAAAGGCATAATCGTTAATAGGGGCAACACCCACGGCACTGCCGCCCACCCAACCGGTCTCGCCGACCTGAAACGGATCTGCTGGGTTGGAGACGTCAATGATGCGAAGACCATCAGACCCATTTGCCACATAGGCGTAGCTGCCGTCCACCGCGATCTCATAGATATGAATGCCGGTTTCAATAAAACCTATCTCGAAGGGTTCGGAAGGGCCAAATAGGTCAACAATGCTAATGCCTTGGTGATCGCACGCCACGTAAGCAAACCCACCAACCGTTGTGACATCCACGATCAGGTCAGGAAGCAAAACCGGCCCCAGGATCAGAGGCCTGTCCAGGTCGGTGAAGTCAACTATCTCGAGATTGGCGCCGTTCCCGAAGTATGCGATCCTGCCTGCGGCGGCAGCACCGTAGCTGGGACCAGCAACCCAGCGACCTACAACCGACACATTCTCACTTTCTCGTTTTGTGTGGTTTTCGCCCTGCATGAGCTGGTTCATGATTCGGTGGCAATCTGATCCGGAACGGTTCGGCCCAGGGCCAGTCTCGAACTGAGATTGGGGCTCCGTCGCGCTTGAGATACCGCCGACCATCACGGTGAATACCAGCGCAAGCAGCACCACGCGGTAGATCATCTCTACACCTCCAAACCCGGACGACCTGCCAGAAATACCAGCAAACAGCGTCACAGCAAAACCATCATTTCAGCAATGTCATCCGCCTCGTCTCAAAAAAGGGGCCAGCCTCGAGGCTGAAGAAGTAGACGCCCGCCGCCACTGCCTGGCCCGCTTCATCCTGACCGTTCCAGACGGTATCGTGGCGGCCAGCCTGGACAACCTCGTCGCTCAGGATAGTCCGTACCAGCCGTCCCGACATGTCGTAGACTCGCAAGGAAACTGGAACGGAACGGGGCAAATCATACTGGATAACCGTCATCGGGTTGAACGGGTTGGGACAGGCCGGGTGGAGGACGAAGGCCGAACCAGCGGCGGGGGACGGCTCGATCTCGGAGGTGGGCTCGCATCCCACCGGCCAGGCACCTATTAACCAGCATGGGTAACTGAAACCCGCACAGGGAGAGTCGCTACGGAGCGTAAACGGCGCCTCCGGGTTGTTGTCACCACAGAATAGTGGGTCTTCAGAAATGTTCCCCATGTATCCCAGGCCGCCAGCGCAGTCGTACCAGTCACCGCCAGAATTGCCGTAGAGGTTACAACAAGAGAGAGTAACATCATCAGTCTCGTTGCACCCAACCGCCGACCCCTGAGTTCCAAAGGCAATGATCGTGTTCTGGATCTCTACCTGCGCCCCTGCGCCAGATGCACTGACTCCCCCGCCCCAGTGGGAGCCCGCGTTCTCAACCAGAGTACAGTTCCGCAAAATACACAAGGAATCGTACACCATGACTCCGCCACCATTCGAAGGAGTGGTGTTCCTGGCAAACGTACACTGGACCAGCTCACAAGCGGGGTCACAATGGTAGGTCTCGAAACCACCGCCACCAAGTCTGGCCCAGTTATCATAGAACTCACATCTCGTTACTGTGATCGGAATCTCGCAGGCCTGGAGAACCAGTCCACCTCCGTACTTCCCGGCATGGTTATCACGAAAGACACAGTCGGAAATATTCGATTCCGTTCGACAGCAATAAAGGCCGCCACCAATTCCCCAACAAGACTCCGTCTCGGCAGTATTACCCAGAAACTGGCAGTTGGTAATCACAGGTGAGGAACCGTACCAGCTGAACATGCCACCACCATACATGGCAGTGTTGTTCAGCAAGATCATCCGATCAATGGTGGGGGAAGAATTATTGGTAACCATGATTCCTCCGCCAGAGCCATCCGGACAGGGGTCGTCCTCGTTCGCCACAAAACCATTTGTAACCGTTATTCCCTCCAGCCGGGAGTCACTGCCCTCTCCAGTCTGAAAGACGAACCCCCGGTGCAAGTCCTCCATGCTTGCCTGGCAATCAATGATGCACAGGTCGGGTTCGGCGCTGGCGGAGCGGACGGTTATCGCCTTGCCAAGGAAATCGATGTCTCGATTCCCCTCTCCCACAAAGGTGCCGTTTGCCAGCTCAACCACGTCTTCAGCGGCGGCCGAATCAATCCCCGCCTGAATCGTCGGTGCGTCGCCGGTTCCATCGGGAATGATGTGCCAGGTCCGGGCCAGGGCAGTACTCGAAAGGGTGAGAATCAAGCACGAGGAAAGGACGGCAAAACGCATTTCTGCCTCCCCTGGAAAAGAGCTGGAATATCGGGCGAGATATCGACCTCTGCAGTATAGCAGAACACTGCGTTCCGTTGGGCGAAATTTCGCCACTTCCGACCGGATGGATCAAGGTTGCGGCCAGGGGATCAGGGAATCTGGCAGGATCATCCCCGCCCGAGCGCCTCGTCGATCTGGGCGATCATGGTATCGTGATCGCGGTAGTCGGCGCCCTTCCAGAGGTACTCGCCACTTGAAGAGAGGATGAGGAAGAAGGGCAGGCCCCGCTTCAGCTCGGGGTAGCGGGGATCGTTCTTGAAGGTGGGAAACACCTCGTCGGTGTCGTAGACCTTGGCCAGGACCACCTTCTGCAGCGCGGCGTTCAGTGGGCCCTCCTGCGCGGCCAGGTGGTTGAATTTCTTGCAGTTGGCGCACCAGTGGGCGTAGAAGTCGATGAAGATCGGCAGCCCGTCCTGGCGGGCCATCTCCTGCGCCCGGGCGAAGTCGCGCTGCCAGACAAGATTGCCGGTCGTCTCGACGGTCTCGATCGCGGCGCCGCCAGGGCCGCCGGCCCCGGAAAAGTACCCGGCCACCTGCCCGCCCGGCAGGATCCCCGAGCGGCTCAGGCCGGTCCACAGGAAGAAGACGCCGGTCACCAGCATTATGATCGTGCAGGCCAGCCTCACCTTGTGCCAGCCGGCGTGCTGGTCGTCCTCGATCCGCGTCCGGAACACACCCCAGAGAACGGACAGGAAGATCAGGATCACACCGGCGAGGATCGAGCTGGCGAAGACGCGCTCCACGCCGGCCGTGGCCATCGCCTTGTGGAAGTAGTCGTAGGCGAAGTAGAGGATCACCAGGCCCAGCACCACGCGCACCAGCGTCATCCAGCCGCCCGGCTGGGCGAGGCGGGCCGAGAAGAGGCCCACGACCAGGAACGGCACCCCGAGGCCGGCGCCGTAGCCGGCCATCAGGTACGAGCCGTACAGGATCTTGGTGGTCGCGGAGAAGCCGCCGCCGGCAGCCTCGACCGCCGCGATCTGGTGGGCGATCTGGGTGAGGATGAAGATCACGACCGGTCCCACGCAGGGCGAGACCACCAGGCCCGCGCCGGCGCCCATCAGCAGGGTACCCACCAGGCCGGTGCGCCGCGAGGTGGAGCTGTCCACCCGCGCGGCCAGCGACTGCGGGATCTGGATCTCGAAGAACCCGAGCATGCTCAGGCCGAGCAGCGCGAACAGGATCGCAAACATCAGGATCACGAACGGAATGCGCAGGATCTCGTTGAACCCGCCGCCGGTCATCCCCGCGATGAAACCCAGCACCGCGTAGATGACGATGATGCCCAGAAAATACATGAAGGCGTGCATGCGGCCGAGCGCCGGGTTGTCCCCGCCCCGGCCCATCAGGATGCGCGCCGTGATCGGAATCATCGGGTAGACGCAGGGGGTGGCCGCCGAGAGCAGCCCCGCCAGCAGGGTCAGCAGGACGGCGATCAGCGGGTTGCCGAAGTTCCGGGCGAGCGAGTCGGTGAGCCGCGACTTGACGCTGCCGGCTTCGCCCTCGTCGGCCGCGGCCGCGCCGGCGGCCCCCTCGCCCTCGGTGACCGTGATCTCGACCTGGTAGGGTTTCTCGTCCGGGGCGAGGCAGACCCGGTCGTCGCAGGCCTGGTAGTAGAGCGTGCCGCCGAGCGAGACAGTGCCCGGCGCCACGCCGGGCTTGATTCTCAATGTGGCCTTGACCGGGGCGCGGCCGTCGTAGACCGCCATCAGCTCGTCGGAGAACTCGAACTTCTCGCGCTTCTCCGCCGGGTAGACGACCTCCACGACTTCGACCAGCTCGGGCGCGTCGACGAAGAGCTCTGTGCCGATCAGGAAATCCTCGAGCGGCTTGTGCGCGTTGATGTGCCAGCCGGAGATCACCGCGGCAGTGACGATCAGCTCGAAGGTGTCGCCGGCCGGAACCTCGCTCCGGTCCACCCGGGCCGACACGCTGACCGGGTCCACGAAACCGCCGGCGGGGTCGGGCCCGCCGCGCTCGGTATCGATTCCCAGCGCCGGCAGCGGTCCTGCCGGCAGGGTCACCAGAACCAGGGCCGCTCCGATCACCAGCGCCAGGGCGCGGTTGCAGCGCCCACCACGGGGCTCTTCCCATCTCATGCCCAGGGGCCTCCTGTTTGTCCGGTTGTACTTCGGGTCGCGCTTTCCCGGCGGGAAACCACAGGCAACCAATATACTTGCGAAAGGGCGGGCAGTCCAATTCCGGATGCCGGGGACTCCGGGCCGGCACAGCCATGATTCAGCGGCACAATGTCATTTCTTGATGACAAGGAAGGTCGGTTTTGTCAGAATGGAGCAGGCTCTTTGAGGGCAAAGGAGGAGGCGAATGCGCGGCTCGAGAATGCGCGCCCTGGTCACGGGGGGAGCAGGTTTCATTGGCTCCCACCTGTGCGAGAGGCTGCTGGATCAAGGTTATGATGTTCTGTGTGTGGACAACTATTATACCGGAACGAAGGACAACATCGCGCACATCCTGCACAAACAGTTCTTCGAAGCAATGCGTCACGACATCACCTGGCCCCTGTACGTGGAAGTCGACGAGATCTATAACCTCGCCTGTCCCGCCTCGCCGGTCCATTACCAGTTCGATCCCGTCCAGACCGCCAAGACGAGCGTACACGGCGCCATCAACATGCTCGGCCTCGCCAAGAGAACAAAGGCCAAGATCTTACAGGCATCGACCAGCGAGGTTTACGGAGATCCCGAGCAACACCCCCAGACAGAATCCTACTGGGGCAATGTGAACCCGATCGGCCGTCGAGCCTGTTACGATGAAAGCAAGCGCTGCGCGGAAACCCTGTTCTTCGATTACCACCGGCAACACGATCTCAACATACGCGTGGCCAGGATCTTCAACACCTATGGGCCGCGGATGCATCCCTGTGACGGACGGGTGGTGTCGAATTTCGTCATCCAGGCCTTGAAGGGCGAAGCTATCTCGATGTTTGGAGACGGCGAGCAAGTTCGTTCGTTCTGCTATGTGGACGATCTCGTGGATGGCCTGGTCAGGCTCATGCAGGCCCCCGATGATTTGACCGGCCCCATCAACCTTGGCAATCCTCAGGAGTGTACCATTCTGGAACTCGCGCAGAAGATCATCGAGATCACGGGCTCCAAATCTGAAATAACCTATCAGCCCCTTCCTCCCGATGATCCGCGCCGGCGCCAGCCGGATATCTCTTACGCCAAGGAAGCGCTTTCGTGGGAGCCGCGCGTCAAGCTCGAGGACGGTCTTTCCCGGACCGTGGCCTACTTCGAGGCCGTGCTGCGTCGGGGCTCTTAGCCCGGACCGGCTCAAACCCGCCTGAGCGTTGATGACGCTCGAAAGATCATCAGCGCCAACCCGACAATTGTCACGGTCCCGAAAAAAACGACCTGGATGGTTGTGGCCGCGACGATGCCGGCCGATTCGGGCATCCGGAAGGCGGCCATAGCCACGACGAAGACATACTGGTAGCTGCCCAGGAATGCGGGCGCGGTGGGAACCAGGGTGCTGAGGGTGGCGGCCCCCATCAACAAGATTACCTGCCCGGCGGACAAGGCGAGGCCCACCGACCGACACACGGACCACAGGCCGAGGGTCTCGAGCAGCCAGACGCCCGCCGACACGATCACCACCACCAGCGTCGGCCCCTTGCGTAACGAGGCAATGCCCTCGGCGAGGCCACCGAGGCGAGACTGGATCCAGGCGGGTAGACGCTGTCGAGATTGCCGAAGGGAAATGAGCAAGAGAATCAGGATGACGACCACACAGATCAGCCCGCTGGCGGTGACCGCGATGCGCACGAAGGGACTTGCCTCCGAGAATCCGCGGTCCCTGCCGAAAAAACCCAACCCCGTCCAGAGCAGGCCCGCCACGATCAAACCATCGAGCAGCCTTTCGACGATGATCGAGCCCAGCGCGCTGGACCTGCTGATCTGCATTCGCCGCTTCGCGTAATCGGCACGGAACACCTCTCCGAGCCTCGCCGGCAACACATAGTTGACGGCAAACCCGACTATCAGGGTCTCGGCGACCCGGGGAACGGTCACCCCCGGCTCCAGTTCCCTCAGGAGTAGGTGCCACCTGAGGACCCTCATTGTAATGCTGGCAATGTAGAAGAACCAGGCGCCGATTATCCAGGCGGGGTTGATGTCGAGTAAAACTCTTGATACTTCTTCAGGGTCGACCTTGCGCACGGCAAGGTAAAGCAGGAAACCGCCGAAACACAGGCCCAGAATCCCCATTGCAACGTTGCGTACCCGGCCATGTGATCGTAGAACGGTCAGCATCATTCAATTTCGAGGATCATACCGAAGCCCTTCGTCGGGTATTTCAGACTAGAACCGGTACTTAACAAGATACCAGAGCGCCTTCATGCCGTCCTTCCAGTTGATCTTCTTGCCCTCCTCATACGTTCGGCCATAGTAGTGAATACCGGTCTCATAGATGCGCCACTTGCGGGCCAGTGCTATCTGGGCGCTCATCTGAACCTCGATGCCGAAATCACTGGCGCTGAGTTTCATGCTCTTGAGGACCGGCCGGGTGAACATCTTGTAGCAAACCTCGATATCGGTGAGAGTTTGATTGTACAACAGGTTGAAAATGGTGGATATCAGATGGTTGGCGAGATAATGGTAGAAATACAGCGACCGGTGGGGGGTGCCGTAAAACCTGGATCCGTAGACGACATCGGCCACCTTCTTGTTGGCGATGAGATCATACATCTTGGTCCAGTCATCGGGATCGTACTCGTGATCGGCATCCTGGATGACGATGATATCTCCAGTGGAGACGGCGAAACCGGTCTGGAGGGCTTTCCCCTTGCCTTGATTGACCTCGTGCAACAAGAGCCCGATCTCGATATCCTCGGCCGAGCCATCACCGGCCGGCCCGGCCAGAAGATCACTGGAATCGGTCAGGCTGAGTTCGGCGCAGCGCAAACGCGAGTCGGGGATGTTGCAGACGAGCCATTCTCTCGTGCCGTCGGAGGAACAGTCGTCAACGATGATGATCTCCTTGGGCACTTCGGGAAGGACGCGGGCAACGCGCACGAGGATTTCGCCGATGGTATGTATCTCGTTGAACACCGGCATGATTACCGACAAGGAGGGTTTTCGTTTTGAAGTTTCCCGCATCATGTTCTTACTCTTTTCGGGTCAGGGCCCGGCTTTAATTTTGGTCGAGGTTCCGGGTATGGCGAGCAGCGCGTCCAGCGCTTGGCGGGCCGGGACATGGTCCGGGTTGATCCGCAATGCGGCGCGATACGCCTTGATTGCCGCGTCCGTCTCGCCCTTCTCCGCCAGTAATTCAGCCAGATTGATGAGCGCAATTGCGTCCTCGGGCTGCAGGGCCACGGCTTGTCTAAAGGAAGCGATTGCCTCATCGACATCGCCGCTGGCGGCCAGGGCCAGGCCCAGGTTTCGGAACGCAACCGCATTTTCGGGATCGTAACTGATCGCCGCGCGGTAATGCGGGATGGCCTCCCCGAACTTCTCCTGCTGGGCATAAACATTTGCGAGGTTATTGTGGGGGACCGCCAGGTCGGGACGAAGCCGGATGGCAGCCTTGTAGTGAAGGATTGCCTCGTCGAAATCTCCCTTTTGGGCCAGCAGGTTGGCCAGCCGGTTCTGAACCTCATGGGCGTCGGGCTTGAGCCTGACCGCCTCGGTCAGGTGGACCAGCCCATCCTCGATATTTCCCCTCTCGGCCAGCATCCTGCCCAGGTTTGCCCGAGCCTTGTGGAAGTCGGGCTTGAAGCGAACGGCCTCCTGGAAGTGCTCGATGGCCAGGTTGTTCCTGCCCTGCTGCATGTAGAATGCCCCGAGATTGTTGTGCCCCAGAAAGGACCCCGGGTTCTTCTCCAGGGTGTCCAGCCACAAGGTCTGACGGTCCTTGTAAATCCTGGTCTGGTGCAGGGTCAGCACCGCGAGAACGACCAGAATAACCCCGCCCACCGTGTAGAGCAGAGCAGGACTGGTGGCTACCTTCGCCGGTCTCTTCCGCCCGGAACGCGCGCTGCGGTCCCCCAGTACCTTCACCAGCCATACGCTGGCCAGGGTGAGGGGGCCGATCCCGGCCAGGTACTGGAAATGATCGGCAACGAATGAGTATCGCATCGGGTAGGTGTTCGTGAACCCAAGCGCCGGCAGCAGGGTCCCGCCAAAAAACAAGGCCGTAACCAGCGGCCCCCTGCCGAGCCTCCGGCGGTAAGACCAGAGCACGACGACGAGGGACACGGCGGCCAGCGGAAACAACCATTGCCACCAGATGGTCGTGTCGACATCCCACCTCGGGTAGTTGAAGGTAAGCTCGACGGGCAGAATCAGCTTCCAGATGTAAAACCACAACGCCCGGCCAGCGATCAGCAATCGTTCCAGGGTGGATAACGCCCAGTCCGAGCCCACCGCCCGGACGACGTTTTTCTCCATCCAGGCGGTAACACTGGCCAGCGCGGCGCCGGCAAGGAACATCGGAACCAGCGGCAAGATGTCGGCGGTGGTCAAGCGCCCGCGTTTCCACCAGATCAGAAGCAATATCGCGGCCGGCAGGGAGCAGGTCACCGTCTTGCTGAAAAGAGCGCAAAGAAAGAGAACGAGAGCGGCCACGTAATACTTCCGGCGCTGTCGAGGCTGGCCCGCAGGATCGCTCAGCGGCGCGAAGTGAAGGTAGGACAGCAAGGCCGCCAGGTAAAAAAAGCCCGCGAGGACATTCTTGCGCTCGGTGATCCAGGCGACCGATTCCACCTCGATGGGGTGCAGGGCAAAGATGGCCGCCGCCAACCAGGCTCCCGGCAGGGAAATCCTGCGCAGGACCAGGAACAAGAGGCCAGCCGCAATGGCGTGCAGAAGGATGTTGACCAGGTGATAACCGGTGGGATCGAGCTGCCAGATGTGATACTCGATCCAGAAAGTCGTGAACACCAGGGGATAGTACTGAACCGTTGACCCGAGATCGGTCCAGATATTTTTCAGGCCCTCGGTATCGAGAAGACATGGATTCTCGGTTACATACCTCGGATCATCCCATATGTATCCCGCCTCCAGAGCGGGCAGGTACGCCACGATAACGGCCAGAATAATGGCGGCCGCCGGGATCAACGTCTGCTTCAGGTGGGCGTGAGATCGAGAACCGGGTGTCGCCCGGGCGGGCCGGTTTTCCCGGGGTTTGGTACGTTTGCGCTTCGTGCGGCTCATGGCAAGCTTGGCGGCCAATCGACCAATTGCAACGGCCTCGGGAGATCGGGATCGTGTCGCGCAGCAGGGGGCGGCGCAAGTCCTCGCCCAAGAAACCTTACTCGCGAATCAACCGGCCCGTCAAGCCCGGATTGGCTGCGGCGCAGCTCCGAGACCCGGAGGAAAATGACCTGACAGGGAAAAAGGATTTGACAAATCACCCGATCTGAAAAATTTTCCTTTGTGTCGTCGAAATCAAGACCTGGACTCCTCAGTCCGACCCAGGAGGATACCCGATGCGCGTCCGGGGAATTCCGCTTTTCATGACTCTGTTGATTCTCGTCCCGGGATTTGTGCTCCTCCTGGCCGGCTGCCACATCGTCGAGAAGATGCCGGTCGAATACGACGTTACGGCCAAGGAGCTCACCGCACCCGCGGACAAGGCCCTCATCTACATCATGCGGCCGTCCCGGGAGGACTGGAGCACGTCCTACCGGGTAACCTGCGACGGCGAGTACGTGGGCGCCACGGAGGGCACCCGGTACATCTTCACCTTCCAGGAACCCGGCCCTCACGCCTTCGTGTCCCGGGCCGAGAACCGGGGCCGCCTGGACATCGTCCTCGAGGCCGGGAACATTTATTACCTGGAACAGGTCATCCGGGAGGGCGTGCAGTCAGCCCGCAACCGGCTGACCCTTCTCGATCCGGCTGCCGGCCGCGAGAAGCTCCTTCTGTGCACCCTGGGCACCAACCTCGTCGAGAGCATCGCTGATTCGGAAGAGTTCTTCGCGGCCAAGGCCGCCCTGGAAAAGGAAAGAAAGAGACAGAGGACCCGCGCCCGCCACTGACCGGCCGCAACAAGATCCGCCCCCCTCCCGTACCTCCCTGGCCGGATGGAAAACCCCGATCCCTGGAGGTCTCGCCATGAAAGTACTGATATCGATGCTGCTGGCCGTCACGGTCGCCGCCACCCCGGCCGTCGCCGCCTTCGATGGTCACCGACATCACCACCCTCACGACCACGACGACCACCACGACTGCGAATGGGACGACCTCTCGATGGACCTGGACGGCACCACCCTCGTCCTTTCCCACGGGGGGCGCGACGGGGACGTGGTCGAGATCACCGAGGACCACGACCTGATCGTGAACGGTGACCAGGTCGACACGGACAGGAAGCAGCGCAAGCTGGTGGGCGAGTTCTACGGCCAGGCCATCGAGCTGCACGACTTCGCCCTCGAGATCGGGGCCGGCGGCGTCGCGGTGGGAGTCGAGGGGGTCAAGCTCGCGGCCAGCGCCATCGGCAAGCTCTTCAAGCTGCTCGACAAGGACTACGACATGGAGGACTTCGAGGACGAGATGGAGGCCGAGGCCGAGAAGATCGAGGAAAAGGCCGAGAAGCTGGAAGAGAAGGCCGAGCTGGTCGAGGACATGGCCGAACGCCTCGAGGAACTGGCCGAGAAGATGAACGAGACCATCCCCGCCCTGCAGGACCTCGAGTGGTTCCAGGACCCGCCCTGGGACGAGATCGAAGACGGTTGATGTCAATCCGGGTATGCAAAAAACCAGGTGGCCTGGGGAATGTGTCCGGCGACCTGGTTCTTGTGCCACGTGGCACAAACCAATCCTGGACTTGAGTTGCGGCCCGGGGAATGTGTCCGGCTTTTCGGTTGCCGGGCAACTCTCTCGACCCCCATCCTGGCAGTTTCCGGGGCGTCAGGAGGGCCCCGGGAGACACGGATGTCGGAGGGGCCCGGATGTCGAGCGACCCGGCCACAGGAGGTGGCCGGGGAGCCTCCCCGGAAACTGCCAGGATGGGGGCCGAGGAAGTTACCTGGTAACCGAAGGGCCTGCCTTGATCTGCCGGCCCTTCTCTATTTCGCGGGGTCCGGGCGGGAGGCATAGACCCCGCAACAGGGCGGAATTCCGCCTCGTGAACTCAGCTCAGGAAATCAACTAGCACCTTCCCTCTTCTGGCCAGCTTGATCTTGTTGAGCGCCCGGTCGCGGATCTGGCGCACCCGCTCGCGCGAGAGGCCGATCCCGCGGGCGATGGTTTCCAGGGAGACGCCATCCTCGAGGCCCAGACCGTAATAACGGAAGACGATGTCCCGCTCCCGCCGGGTGAGGCCGTCCAGGGCGCCCACCAGCTCGGCCCGCAACTCGCGACGCAGGAATCCCTCTTCCGGCGTGATCGTTTCGGAATCGACGAGCAGGTCACCCAGCGGTAACTCATCCTCGCCGGCGCTGTTATCGAGACTCACCGTCGGCCGGCTGGCCTGGCGGATCAGGCGGGCCTTCCGGACCGGGATGGCGACCGTCTCGGCCACCTCTTCCTCGGTGACCGGGCGCTGTCGCTCCTGTTCCAGCCTCCGTTCGGCCGTCTTGAGGGCCCGGGTCTGCTGGACCCGGTTCAGGGGCAGCCGGACGGTGTTGATCTTTTCGCCCAGGCCCTTCTGGATCGCCTGCCGGATCCACCAGACGGCGAAGGAGATGAACCGGAAACCGCGGCGCTCGTCGAAGCGCCGGGCCGCGGTGATCAGGCCGACGTTGCCCTCGGCGATCAGATCCATGTAGCTCAGGCCCCGGTTCAGGAACTTCCGGGCCACGCTGACCACGAACCGCAGGTTGGCGTTCACCAGCTCGTCCAGGGCGTTGCGGTCGCCCTGGCGAATCCTCGCCGCCAGGGCGCATTCTCGCTCCCTGGTCAGCAACTCGAACCGACTGATCATCCGAAGGTAACACTGCACGCCGGGATCGAGCCGGCGGTCGATATCAAGTTCCACCTCGAACATGACGTATCACTCCCGCCGTGTTAGTTTCGGCCCGGCGCCGATTCTTACACCCCTCGGGCCCGGGAGGAATTCCTTGCGCGCAACAGGATTGGTGACAGGACTCGCGGCCTTCCTGATCGTCTGGCTGGTGATGGCCGCCTTTCCCGTGACGACCTCGGCGGGCATCAAGGTCGCGGTCGGCGAGGGTCGGGACATGGAGGTCTTCTTCATGATCCAGCTCTGGGACGCGACCACCTTCGGCGCCAATAACGCGGAGGGGGAAAAGCTGGACACCCGCAGCGATCTCTACATCCGGCGGGGACGGTTCGGGATCCGGGGCCGGGTCCGGTCCGACGTGGGCTACTTCTTCAACTTCGCGTACGACAACATCGGCAAGGGCGAAAAAACCGCCGCCACCGGCATCGCCCAGGCAACCGACAACCGCGCCTTCTACCTCTGGGACGCCTTCTGCACGCTGGCCCTGGATCCGACCTGGGCCAACCTCACCGCCGGCTACTTCCGGCCCCAGGTCGGGCGCGAGAGCATCACGACCGCGTTCAAGGTGGACTCGTTCATCAAGTCGCCCTGCAACTCCTACCCGCGCGAGCACATCGTCGGCCGCGGGCCGGGCCGCGAGACCGGGATCAACCTGGGGGGCCTACACCTCGGCAGCGGCTGGAGCCTGAACTACAACTTCGGCCTGTTCGACACCAACCACGAGAAGATCGCCGGCGACGAGACCGGCGGCACGAACTGGGCGCCCCTGAAGGCGGGCAGGATCGCGCTGAGCCTCGGCGAGCCGGAGATGAGGAGGTACCGCCTGGGCTACCGGACGAACTACTTCGGCCGGCGCAGCGGGGTGACGGTCGCGGTGAACGTCACCTGCCAGCGCCGGACCAACCAGACCGTCGCCGATACCACCGGGGAGTACGTCGGCGGCTTCCGGTGCAACCGGCTGTTCGGGCTGGACCTGCTGGCCAACCTCGGCCGCCTGAACCTCGACGCCGAGTACGACGTCCTGACCCGCCGCTTCGACGCCGACTTCGTCGCGGTGTGTGAAGAGGTGACCGGCCGTGAGTACACCGACCGGGTCTGGCACATGCGCGCCGGCTTCGATATCCCCTTGCCCAGGGACTGGTACCTGGAGCCGGTCGTCATGTACGCCCGGTTCGAGGGTGATCGGCACTCGCCGGTTTGGCCGGGCGGGGTGGACGAGATCCTGGACATCGGCCTGAACTGGTTCCTCGACGAGCATCGCTGGAAGGTGAACCTCCACTACGTGAGCCAGTGCGGCCGGGCGGTCTCGAAGTACAGCCCGGACAGCGACGGCAAGCAGGCGAAGGGCGATTTCCTCGGGCTGGGGATGCAGGTCGTTTTCTAGCCCGGATTATGATGACAAAACTACCCGCCCCTGTTAGCGGGCAAGACCCGCTGCGCATCCGCGGCGCCCTGGTCGCGGTCCAGCTTCTGTTCGGGGTCCACTATCTCGCGTCCAAGTGGATCGTCAGCGAGATGGAGCCCGCCGCCTGGGCCTGCCTGCGAGTGGTTCTGTCCTGCGCGGTCCTTGTCCTGTGCGCCCTGCTCGGCCGCCGGAAGCTACCCTCGCGGCGCGACTGCCTGTACCTCGGGTTCTGCTCGCTGTTCGGCGTGATCCTGAACCAGGCGCTGTTTCTGGAGGGGATCGCCCGGACCACCGTAGGCCACGCGGCGCTGATCAACAGCCAGATCCCGACCTTCGCGCTGCTGGCGGCCCTGGTGATGGGTCAGGAGAGGCTCTCGCGGGGCAAGGCGCTGAGCTTCCTGGCGGGGATCGCCGGGGTGCTGGTGCTGCTCGAGGTCGACCGGCTGCAGGTGACCGGCCAGTACCTGCACGGCGACCTGCTGAACCTGGCCAACGCCCTGAGCTACGGCCTGTTCATCGTCCTGAGCCGCCCGCTGATGGACCGCAACGACCCCCTGGCCGCCACCGCGGTGATCTTCCTGTTCGGATCGCTGGGGATGCTGATCTACGGGGCCGACAACCTGGCAGCGGCCGACCTGGGCGCCCTCTCGACGCGGGCCGTCGTTGCGATGGTCTTTGCGGTGCTGGGCGCCACGGTCCTGACCTATTTCCTGAACTACTGGGCCCTGAAGAGGACCCAGGCCAGCCACGTCGCCCTGTACATCTTCCTGCAGCCGGTGGTGGCGGCGCTACTCGGCATCTGGCTGATGGGCGACGAGGTCACCCCGCGCTTCCTGATCGCCACCGTGCTGGTTTTCCTGGCGCTGTTCCGGCGGGAAAAGCGGCGGCGCAACGACACGGCCAGTTAGAATACTCTCGCCCGACCGAATCTTACCCATTACCAGGAGGCCAGAGGAAAAAAGCAAGCGCCACGAAACGCAGGGTTACCTACCGGCCCGGGGGCCGGGCCGATACCACAACGAAAGGAAGAGCCCATGCGAATCATGATCGTTGCTTTGACCGTCCTGCTTCTGCTTGCGACCGGCGCGCTCGCCGCCGAGGAAAACGGCGTGTTCCGCCCTGCCGACGGGAGTGTCCTGCCCGCGCTGCGCGTCGACGCCGACTGCACGATCGGCAGCACCGACTTCGCCGGCTACCAGGGCTGGTACGACAACTTCTGGTCCGGCAACGAGACCTACGCCACCCTGGTCCAGCCGACGGCCGAGGGATGCGACTGCAACATCGGCTTCCAGGTCGTGGCGATCCACATGCTGATCAAGGCCAACCAGTTCGCCTCGTTCGACGTGCGGGTCTTGCTGTACGAGGCGGTCGACCTCGGTGGCGGCTGCTACGCCCCCGGCGGGC
The DNA here is from genome assembly GCA_964484595.1 of uncultured Fibrobacteraceae bacterium. Classification (GTDB taxonomy): domain Bacteria; phylum Krumholzibacteriota; class Krumholzibacteriia; order LZORAL124-64-63; family LZORAL124-64-63; genus CAZAHC01. Next base: position 15,004 of record CAZAHC010000032.1, read on the forward strand.
CGCTGGCAACCAGCTCGGTCTACAACTTCAGCGGCTTCCCCGCAGAGGATTTCTACGATCTGGAGGTGCCGATCTGGGGGCCGTGCGCGACCGTGGGCGATCCTTACTTCGTCGCCTTCGAGTACTTGCCGAGCAGCGCCGGCGCCTTCATCGGGGTCCCTGTGGACGACTCCCCAAGGCCCTGCTACGGCTACGACAACCGGGACGGGATCTGGAAGGACATGGTGCTCGACCGCGCCTGGGTAGGCGACTTCTACGTCTGGGCCGACGCCGACTGCTGCACCGATCCGGTCAGCGAGACGATGCCCACGTGGGGTGGGTTGAAGGCGCTTTATAGGTAATATTTGGGCTGAATTTCCAGGACGGCCGGCCTCGGTGGGGGTCGGCCGAATTTTTGGGTGTTGTTTGATTTCACCTGTACATTTCTTTCACGTACCCCCAGGAGATTTTCTCTGTTGGAACGGTGTCGTACTGAATCCCGTCAACGCGAAGAAAGTAGGTGTACTCGTTGACGGGGCCACTGTAGGAAGATGGACCCACCCAAAGCCAGATTTCCATACCCGGAGTGGTTGGGTAGTTCAGTGTTGTTTGTTGACAGGGGTTTGCAGTGGCGTTTGCAACCACGCTGAAATATTGGCAGTTAGTTGGCCACAGAAAGTAGAAGTTGGTCTCGTATTCGGCAATCACTGTCATTTCAATCTGGTACCCTGAGGCAATGACGTAAAACCAGTCAGTGTCACGGAAGCTACCGCCTGCGAAATACCCGCCGGTGACGCCGCAAAACCACGCCCAGCCGTCCTCCTCATTAATCCAATCAATGGTCTGAAAAACCGGAGGATTACTGTTGCACCCACCGTTGTACTCGTCGACGTACCAGTCGACCAAGGGGGGCTCTCCCTCGGGAAGGGCATTTTGGGGACAAAGGTCAGGGCAGGGCTGAGACCATTCCATCTCCAGTTCATATAGTCCGCCTATTACACCATGACCATCGATAACAATAAAGTAGGTATGACCAACGAAGACCGGGACATACCCCAGGAAGGAAGCATAGGGGGTCCAGGTGTTGGAACAGTAATCGTCGTTACAGGCATAAGGAACGCCCGGGGTCCAGCCATCCTGATAAATGTAAATCTTGGTATCGTACTGATTGCCATCGCTGCAGAGGCTTAGGTCCACAAGTCCGTCTTCCGAAGGGCTAAAGGAATAAACGACGTCAGGGGAAACCGCCCCGTAGGGGCAAACCTCATCGTAATTGTGGGTATAACCAACCGTCGTTCCATTTCCGATAAACGGAAGACTTGGAATCGAGACAGCATCGGCAATGGTGTCTCCACCTTGACGATCAGAAGAGGTGCGGGTGCTTTGACCAACGTGGCTTGTTCCCTTGTATCCGGTCATTCTCTGATTGCCAGTGTCTTGGGCGGAAGCCGTGGCCGCAAGGGCCATCATCAGGCCGACTATCAGGCGGAACATTTGCCCTCCTCCTGATTGATCATCGGTACATCTCTTTCATTGACCCCCAGGAGACCTTCTCTGTCGGAACGGTGTCGTACTGGATGCCGCAGACGCGGAGGAAGTAAGTGTACTCGTTGACCGGGCCACTGAAAGTGGACGGACCAACCCACAGCCAGACCTCCAAACCCGGAGTAGTCTGGTAGCTCAGTGCTGTTTCCTCACAGGGGGTGGCAGTGGCGTTTGCAACGACGCCGACATAGTTGCAGTTTGTTGGCCATAGGAAGTAAATGTTGGTTTCGTATTCGGGGGTCACAATCATGTCGATCTGGTAACCTGAAGCGACGACGGGGAACCAGTCGGTGTCCCGGGAGCTGCCACCTGCGTAGTACCAGCCGGTAACCCCGCAAACCCACGCACAGCCATCTTCCTCGTTGACCCAATTTATTTCCTGAAATACTGGAGGGTCGCTGTTGCAACCACCGTTATACTCGTCGACGTACCAGTCGACCAGTGGGGGCTCCCCCTCCGCAACTGCATTTTCAGGGCAAAGGCCTGGACAAGGCCGAGACCAATCCATCTCCAGTTCATAGGGCCCAGACTGATGAGAGTAACCGTCGACAACAATGAAGTAGGTATGGCCGACGAAGACCGGGACGAACCCCAGGAAAGAAGCATAATAGGTGTGCGAGTTTGAGCAATAGTCGTCGTTACAGGCAATCACGATACCTTGGGAATCCTGGTATATGTACATCTTGGTGTCATACTCGTTGCCCTCACTGCAAAGGCTTAGGTCAACAAAGCCGTCCTCCGAGGGGCTGAAGGAATAAACCACATCCGGAGCCCAGGCGCCAAAGGGGCAAACTACGTCGTAGTCGTCATTGTTGTCACTGGTGTTCCCGGCGTCAATGAAGGGCAAGCCCGGAATGACCCAGGCGTCTTCGATCGTCTCGCCTCCCTCGCGGCCGTCAGGAACTCCAAGGTTCTGGCCGATTGGGCTGCTGGCCTTGAATCTGGCCGCCCCCTGATTGCCCGTGTCCTGGGCATTGGCGCCGCAAGTGGAGACCATCAAAACAAAAATGGCGATCCTGCGGATCATCATACTCCCTCCCACTATTTCCCTCCAAATACCCCCATCAAGGCCCCTCGGCCGAGAATTGCAGACTATTTGACAAGCGAAATCCCAACCGCCCCCATCTCCCCACCGGCCTGCACCACTGCAAAGTAGACCCCGGCACTGGCCAGCTTGCCGGTCCGGTCCCGGCCGTTCCAGACGGCCTCATGCCGTCCTGGCGGAAGGGCCTCATCGAGAAGAGTGGCCACCCTCCTGCCGGCGGGATCGACAACGGTCACGAGCACCGGCATCGCGTCGTCCCCCCTTCCCCGTAGCTCGAATCGAATTCGCGTCATCGGGTTGAAGGGATTCGGAACGCAGGGATGGACGGTTATCCCGGTTTTCCGGGGCGACACCTGGCCAATGGCGGTGGGATCAGAGACCACGCTGGCCGACGGAATGGTGGGGTCGGCCAGCAAGGTCGTGACCATGGTCATCCAGCGATCCACGGTGTTGTAATAAGTGGAGGGCAGGAACGGGGCGAGCGCAGCCACCAGCGCGTCTCCGACGCGGGGGTTTTCCGGCTGCAGGATCTCCGTGTAGAAGGCCTCGACATAGTCCTGGGCAGTATGCGGAAAGGAGGCGCGGGACGCACCGATTCCTCCCGCGCAGCCACCGTTGGGATTCACCAGCATCCTCTCGATCATGCTGGTCGAGTCGAAGGCCGCCGAGGGTCCGAACCAGGAGACGAGGAAGAACCAGTCCGGGCCGTTGGCAAGAGCGGCCACGTCCGCAGGCAGGATGTACTCGTCACCGACGCTCAGGCTGTCCGGCAATACCATGCCGGCATGATGCACGAAGCGAAAACGACCGCTTCCCATCGAGTCGAGAGCGGCTTGCTTGGTCAGGTCGTCCGCCCCCGGGAAGGCGGTGTGGTTCTCGTACAGGCGCGAAACTTCCCAGGGCGGATCCGCGGCGGCAAACAAGGGTAGCAGCGTCTCGCACAGATTGCCGCCGTCCAGGATGATGGGATCATCCTCTTCCCAATCCCATGGAAAGAGGACCTCACCCATGAGCAGTGCCCGGTCAGCGGCTCCCGGAGTTGTCGGCGAGGCGAAGGCAATCGCCTTGTCCACGAAGGTTGCCGCCTGGGCCGGATCGTTCACCGGGGCCCTGCCGAGGACCAGCTCCGGCTCCAGGTCGGCCTCGTCGCCCGGATCGAGGTAATGAACGTAAGCCTCGCCATAGATGCCGTCTCCGTCCGCATCCCAATCTCCATCCAGACAGGCGAAGTAGAGATCGGCCGGGATCTCGGTGAATCCGCCCGCAGGGAAGTACGTGTTGTGGGCATGGCGGGGAGGAAGCAGGGGGGTGTCACCACCCAGGAGCACGTACTGGATTCCCCACTCGGCATGAGCCTCCTGCAGGAAGTTGCGAATTGTCTCGGGCAGGTCGACACCGGGCGAAACGTTCGCCAGGATCCACTCCAGCGTGACGACGGAGGTGCTGAGCCCCTGCTCCTCCTTGAACGCGGCCAGGCGCTCGAACTCGGGCGCGAGCTCTTCCGTGGTGACGAGGACGAAGTCCACCGTGTCGGGCGGCAGGAGGGCGCCTGCCGCGGCCGGCAGCCCGAGCATGATGCACGCCAGCGCGATGGCCAGGCGCGGGAGGATGATTTTTGAAAACGGGTAACGAATCCGCGGCAATATTCTCATCTCGTCGCCCCCTTGGATTGGCGCTCCAGGACCCAAGGCAACAGACCGCGGCCAGCCAGGTAATGGCCGCCGGTTGAACGGGCGAGAAATCAACGGACGAGGGAACCCCCATACGATTCTACGCTGCCGATTCTACCATAACGGTCTTCGACAATCAAACCGCGCCAGGTAGGAAGGGGGTTCCGCCGAGGACCGCGGCCTAGGCCCTGTCCGAATATCCCCCGGCTGAGCCAGGCCCCTGGTTCGGCAATCCCCTTGGCTGGCTAATCCCACGGGACAGCA
>CAZAHC010000033.1:0-19282 GCA_964484595.1 uncultured Fibrobacteraceae bacterium
CTTCGGATACTCGAAAACTAGCTCTGGAAGTTGTCTAGGAATCCGGAGCAGACCAGGTGTATAGGCGTAGACCACGTCCGGCGAGGTCGACATGAAGGGGCACATCTCCTCGTAGTCGTCGATGTTGTCGCTGATGTTCCCGCTATCGATGAACGTCAGGCCGGGGATGACGAACGCGGTCGCAATGGTCTCGCCGCCCTCCCTGCCATCCGGGAGGCCGGGGTTCCGGCCCACGTGGCCGTCGCCCTTGCGGTCTAAAGGAGCCCGGTTGCCGATGTCGCCGGAGTCACCGGCCAAAGCGGCGGAAGCAGGAACGGCGAGAAACAGGACGGCGATCAGGAAAAAAGCGAGCTGGCGTGACATGGACCTTCCCTCCCCCGGTCGGAATATCGAAAAAGGGCCGAAACACCCGCGCTACCGGCGAGGCGCGAAAACACTGTGACCACGGGGATTATAGCAGATCCCGACCCCTGCATCCATTCCGGGGGCAAAAAGAAGGGCCGGGGGTTTCCCCGGCCCTTCCGTAATGCATCGGTAAGTCTGTCCGCCAAAGACTACCGATACAGATCCTTCACGGTACCCCAGCTAGCATTCTCGACCGGAATGATGTCGTAGAGAATGCCGCAGACGTGCATGAAGTAGGTGTACTCGTTCACCGGGCCACTGAAGTCCGACGGGCCGACCCACAGCCACCACTCCTGACCAGGTGACGTGGCGTAGCTCAGAGTCGTCGGAACGCACGGAACCGTCGTGGCGTTCGCCACCACACTGACGTTAACGCAGTTGTAGTCAACCGTCAGGAAGTAGATGTTCGTCGGGTACTCGGAGGTAACCGTCATGTCGATCTGGTAACCCGAAGCCAGAACCGGGAACCAGTCCGTGTCACGGTAGCTACCACCAGCATAGTACCAGCCACTGACACCACACATCCAGGCGCACATGTCCTCGTTGACCCAGTTGATGTGCTGGAACACCGGCGGGGTGCTGTTGCAGCCGCCGTTGTAGTTGTCGACGTAGTAGTCGACCAACGGAGGCTCGCCCTCGGGCACTGCGTCATCCGGGCAGGTGACGATGCAGGGCTCGTAACCGGTCACACTCAGCTCGTAGTTACCACAGCCCCCACCGTAACCGTCGATCACGATGTAGTAGGTGTGGCCAGCGTAAACAGCGATGCCCTCGAGACGCGAGGCGTAGTAGGTGTAGCTGTTCGAGCAGAAGTCGTCGTTGCAAGCCCAGGGCGCACCAGGAGTGTGCATGTCCTGGTACATGTAGAGCTTGGTGTCGTACTGGTTGCCCTCGCTGCACAGGTCCAGGGTGATCTGGTCATCAGCACCCGGGGTGAAGGAATAGACAACGTCAGCCGAGGTGGAGCCGGAATAAGGGCAGACCTCGTCGTAGTCGTTGATGTTGTCGCAGGTAGCGCCACCGTCGGTGAAGGGCAACGAACCGATGACGAAGGCGGTGCCGATGTCCTCGCCACCTTCACGGCCATCAGGAGTCCAGGGGTTCTGGACGACGGGGCCCTTGACGCCAGGCGTCGCGCTGTTGCCGGTGTCGCCCGCATAGGCGGCGCCAGCCAGGACAATCATCAGGACGAATGCTAACAAACGGTACATAGGATTCACTCCCCCGTTCGGCTTCCCGCTTTCCTCGGGAAGCTGCCTCAGGTTGTCGGCCCCGGGATCGCAAAAGTCGGCGGACAATCGATAACCCCTCGAGCCACTTGGATTCCCCTAGAGAAGGGGAAATCCGTCGAAAAACAGTAAAAGAGGAATAAAAAAATTGAAATCCCAAGCTGTCGTATCATAGGTGCTCAAACAGGGACACAACTTCCAAATTCCTCTTTCACCTTTGATCCGATAGTACCACAACAAATTCTAAAACACAACCCATAAAAGTACCCGGATGGTCTTTTTTTTCCGGGGGATTCAGGCCAGCATCGAGCGGGAAACAGGAGGGGTTCAGCCCGGGATCCGGCCCCGAAAGAGCGTGTAGGTGAAAAACGCGAAATACCCGGGAAGATCCAGGATGAAATCGGTCGTTCCCGAGTTGCAGAGCCGCCGATATTCCGCCACGTCCGGGGGTTCAAGGCCGGGGACCTGCTCGGCCTGTGGATCCCCCCACAGCATCCGGAAGAGCGACAGCAGCGCCCGGCCCAGCTCTTCGGTGAGCGGAGCGCGAACCTCCCCGGCAAAGTCCCGGCCCTCCACCTCGACCAGGCCCGCCTGCCGGAACCAATCCGGTGCGCGCTGGAAGTGCCACTCGGGCTTCCGGTGTCTGAGGTAGGCAGGCAGGCCGGCTGCGGCGGCGTTCAGCCGGCTCTCCAGCAGAGGGTACCCGGGCAACAGTCGCTGGGAGGACCAGGCCGCCAGCGCGACCCTGCCGCCGGGCCTGGTCACCCGCGCCAGTTCCCTAACCAGGGGGACCGGATCTCCCTGGATCATCCCCACACAATCGGCGCTCCAGACCCAGTCGAAGGTCCCGTCGGCGAAGGGCAGCTTCCGGACGTCACCCTCGCGGAAGCTGACAGCCGCGGTCTGCGGGGAGTCGCTTGCCCTTTCGATCGCGCGGGTCAGAAGCGGCCCCAGCGAGTCCAGGCCGAAAACCTTCCCCTCCGATCCCACTGCCTCGGCCAGCAGCAGGGTGTTGCTGCCGATGCCACACCCGGCATCCAGCCCGCAGCTCCCCGCCGGCAGCTGCAAGGCGTCGATTGCCGCCCGGATGACCGGTTCGCGGTAGAGATCGGCCAGGGCCAGTTCCCGCGCCAGGAAATCCGCCCCGGCCTCGGGCTCGTTTCCCGCCTCGCTCAGGACAGACAGCGGCACCCAGCCCTGTTCTCCGTCCTCGGTGCTGGCCCAGGCCCAGCCGCTCTCCTGAAGATGGACCGTCAGGATGTCCCCCCGGCGGAACGTCAGCCGATCCGGGAATTGGGCGGTAAAGGAGGCAACGGCGACATACAACACGAGCCATCCCTTTCCGGGAACTTCGACCTTGCGGAACCGGGGACCGGGGATATCATCACCCCGGCGCCCCGATCCGGGAGGATACCATGAACCGGAAGTTGTTTGTCGTTTTCGTCCTGGCAAGCCTGACCATGACGGCTGGACCGACTCTCGGCGGCCCCGCGAGTGGCTGGTTCGACCTGGCCAACTGCCACCTGTGCCAGCCCCTGGCGGCCGAACCGGAGCTGCTGGCCAACCTCACCTGGGAACACCAGCTGATCGAGAAGGGCATGATCTCGGTCACGACCTTCAAGAACGCCGAGGCCCGGGAGGCCTTCTACCGCGCCATGGCCAAGATGGATCAGCTCGCCAAGGAGATGCAGATGGGCAAGATGGCCCCGCTCTGCGGCTTCTGCACTTCCCTGGGCATGATCTTGATGACCGGCAAGGCGAACATGGAGGAGATCCGCACCGGGAATGCGCACGTCTCGCTGGTCACGGCCGACGATCCGGCGACGATCGAAATGATCAAGAAGCACGGCCAGCGCACCATCGACGAGGCCGCGGCCATGCAGGCGGACCGGTCCAGCGTGAAATAGCACCGGGCCGGAAAACCGACCCGGTGCGGCAAGAGGTTTCGGGCTAGGCCCTTTCAGCCATCCGGCGCAATCTCCGCTTGAGGCGATGGATGGCCCGGCGCTGCTTCTTCAGCTCGGCGTGGTCCTGCGCCTCGAGGGCGGACTGCCGCAGCACCTTCAACTCCTTGATCTTGGCCTTGAGGGCCGACTTGCCCAGGCCGGTGGCGATGGTCTTGCGGGGAGCCTCGATCTCCAGCTTCTCGGCGAGCAGTTCGACGAGCTGCTCCTTCTTCATCTGGGTGATGCCCGTCACTTCGGGCAGATGTTCCTTCATCATCTCGCGCAGGTCAATTACCCGCGTCTTGTTCAGCTCTTGCCAGTCCATGCCCATCCTCCTCCAACTGGCGGTATCCTCGGCGATCTTCTGCGAAACCCGGCTCAGCCGGGTAAATTGCCGGTCTGCCGTCGCTAAATCATCTGTCCGGGCACCTGTCCTGTCAAGGGGGGCGAACCTTGGGCGCTGTATTCCAGGAAGGATTTGCGTTATAATTGAAGGGAATTTTCCCGAGTACGGACTGGAGACCGTAGCCGATCGTCGCTCGCAACTCCTGGAATGACAACCATGAGAATCTCTCCGCAGAACAGGTAATCCCCGGAGGCCTCTGCTTGACCCCGCGCCAAATTTTTTCGTCCCTTCTTTGTCTCTCCTTCGCGATCCTGAGCCTGGGAACCAGCGCCGTTCCCGGGCAGGCCGGTTTCCCGCCCGCGGAACCGACCGCGTGGACCCATGATGTCCTGCCCCTCTCGGCGGTGGCCAGCTTCGCCGCCCCGGTGGTCGACATCGAGACGGTCCGCCTGGAAGACATCGAGCGCGAGGCGCAGGGCCTCCCGCCGCGCTACGCCATCGTCAACCCCGTGTCGCTGAGCCCGGAAACCGACGGCACCTGGGAGCCGGTGGGCGACCGGACCTGGCTCTGGCGGCTGCGGATCGAGTCGCCCGGAGCGGTGTCGTTGAACCTGGGCTGCGACCGTTTCTGGCTGCCCGCGGGCGCCTTCCTCTTCCTCTACCCCGCCCAGGGCGGCGACGCCAGGCTCTTCACCGCCGCCGACAACGAGGCTCACGGCCAGCTCTGGACGCCGGTCGTGCTGGCGGACGACATCGTGGTCGAGCTGACCGTGCCGGCCAAGGCCCGCCACGCCGTCGAGCTGGAGCTGACCTCCGTCAACGTCGGTTACCGTGGCTTCGGCGAGCTGCTGGAGGGACGATCCGGCTGGTGCAACAACGACGTCGTCTGCCCCGAGGGCGACCCCTGGCGGGACGAGATACAGTCGGTGGGTGTGATCTCCACGGGCGGCAGCCTGTTCTGCACCGGTTTCATGGTCAACAACACCGCCGAGGACCAGACGCCCTACTTCATGACCGCCAACCACTGCGGGATCAACGCCGGCAATGCGTCCTCGCTGGTGGTCTACTGGAACTTCCAGAGCCCCAACTGCGGCGATCAGGGCGGCGGTTCGCTGGCTGACAACCAGACGGGTTCCTACTGGCGGGCCGCTTACTCCGCTTCCGACTTCACCCTGGTCGAGCTGGACGACGGCCCGGATCCAGACTGGAACATCACCTTCGCAGGCTGGGACCGCACCAGCGCCAATCCCAGCAGCGCCGTGGCCATCCATCACCCCAACTGCGACGAGAAGAGCATCAGCTTCGAGTACCAGGCCTGCACGACCACCAGCTACCTCGGCAGCAGCAGCCCCGGCGACGGCACCCACATCCGGGTTGCCGACTGGGACGACGGCACCACCGAACCCGGCTCGTCTGGCTCGCCGCTCTTCGACCAGGATCACCGGGTGGTGGGACAGCTTCACGGCGGCTACGCCGCCTGCGGGAACAACGAGCCGGACTGGTACGGCCGGTTATCGGTCTCCTGGACCGGCGGCGGCACCAACGCGACCCGGCTGCGCAACTGGCTCGATCCCATCTCCTCCGGGGCCCAGACCCTCGACCTCCTGGCGCCCGGTGTGGAGGGCCTCAACGTCACTCCGGCCGACGGACTCGCCGCCAGCGGCAATCCCGGTGGACCGTTCACGCCGGCCAGCAAGTCCTATCTCCTGGAGAATCAGGGCAACTACGGGATCAACTACAGTGTCACCGCCGACCAGAACTGGGTATCGGTCTCCAATCCCACCGGCTATCTGGGCCCGCTCAGTTCGGCCTACGTCATCGTTTCGATCAACAGCAACGCCAACTCGCTCGGGGTCGGGCTCTACGAGGCCACCGTCAGCTTCGTCAACCTCACCGATCATCTGGGTGACACCACGCGGCCGGTGACCTTGCAGGTCGGCATCCCGGGTCCGGTCTACACGTTCGACCTGAACTCCGACCCCGGCTGGACGGGCCAGGGCCAGTGGGCCTTCGGCTCCCCCACGGGCGGGGGCGGCGAGTACGGCTGGCCCGATCCCACCAGCGGCCACACCGGCAGCAACGTCTTCGGGTACAACCTGTACGGCGACTACGCCAACAACCTGCCCGAGCACCACCTGACCACCACGGCCCTGGACTGCTCCGAGCTGAGCGCCGTCTCCCTGCGGTTCTGGCGCTGGCTGGGCGTCGAGACTCCCCTCTACGATCACGCCTACGTCCGGGTCAGCAACAACGGCTCCAGCTGGACGACGATCTGGGAGAACGGTGACTACGTCGAGGACGCCTCCTGGCAATTCCAGGTATTCGACATCTCGGCGATCGCCGACGGCCAGCCGACCGTCTACATCCGCTGGACCATGGGCACCACCGACGCCAGCTGGCGCTACTGCGGCTGGAACATCGACGACATCCAGATCTGGGGCCTGGAGACACCCTCGGTGGATGTTCCTTACGCTGGTTCACCCACTCAGACGGTCCTCCGGCCCAACCAGCCCAACCCGTTCAACCCGGTGACCGAGATCCGCTTCGATCTGGCCCGGGGGGGACCGGTCCGCCTGGCGGTCTTCGACCTGCGCGGCCGGCTGGTCAAGGTGTTGCAAGACGGATTCCTTCCCGCCGGCCACCACACCGCCGCCTGGGACGGCAAGGACGAGACCGGCCGTGCGGTCGGCAGCGGGACCTACCTGTACCGGCTGGAGGGGAGCGACCTGCAACTCGAGCGGAAGATGGTCCTGGTCCGATGATTGTCCGCTGGGGTCCTTGACCCCTTCCTGGCCGTTTCCGGGGACGGCCAGGAAGGGGCCAGGGGCGTCAGCCGGCTATCACCGAGCCAGGAAAGATAAGGAGAGAGGGCGGAGGTTGTGGCCTCCGCCCTCTTTTACAAAACTGGTTGGGAGCTAGCGAACCAGCATGAGCTTCCGGGTCAGGAAGTCCCGGTCGTCGGTCTCCAGCCGGTAGAAGAAGGTCCCGCTGGCCACCGGACGGCCCCGGTCGTCTTGCCCGGTCCAGGTGACGGCCCGCTCGCCGGCGACCATCTCGTCCTGCAGGAGCGTTTTCACCACGCGGCCCCTCACGTCGAAGATCCGCAGGGTAACCCGGCGACCCGGGGCCGGCACCCGGAAGCTGATCACCGTCGCCGGGTTGAACGGATTGGGTACGTTCTGCCCCAGGATCACCGGGCGGGCCAGGTCGCCGGCCGCCGGCGCCACGGCGGTGGGCTCCTGGTACACCACCAGGTAGAAGTCGTCCATACCCGCCTCCACGACCGATCCGGAGGGATCGTCGGCGGCGATGAAACGGAACTGGACCTGCGAGGTCAGCGAGATGTAGTCCTGCAGGTTCCTCTCGACCATCTGCCAGCTGCGATCGCTGCCCGGGAAGGTTTCCAGGCGGACCCAGTTGGTCCCCCCGTTGTCGGTCACGTCCACCACCCACTCGTCGGTCTGGGGGTTGTACCCGGTGTCGTTGGTGTACCAGCGATGGTACCGCACCCAGGCGTTGCCGTAGGTGGAGAGATCGAACACGGGGCTGAACAGGGTGGTCTTGCCGCCGTCGACGTCGTTGTCCCCCTGGCCGGCCCCGGGCGGGGACTGGCCGGTGATGAAGCACTGGGATCCAGGATCGGGCGTGTGATCGTCCTCGGGCTGGACGAGGATGCTGCCCTCCCAGGTCCCGTTGGGATCAACTCGCTCCCAGATGCCGCTCGTCGCGTCGTCGTCGACGTCGCCCACGGTCCAGCCCTGCTCCGTCTCGAGGTCGTGGTACACGACCGGGGTTATCACGCCGACGAAGAAGGTGTGCACCACGGCGGGCGCTCCGGCCGGGTGCACAGCCCGGTTGCTCTCGGTGTCCTCGGCGACCAGGTAGTAGTCGACGAAGGTGCCACCGGGCTGGGCCGGAATGAAGGCCTCGTACTCGTCGGGGTAGCCGGTGGCCGTGAGAGAAAGGTCGTTCATTCCCCCACCCGTGGAGTAGTAGACCAGCAGGGAATCGGGGTTGAGCGTACCGGCGGCGGTGATGTCGGCCACCACCCGATAGGGATTCAGGGTGTCCTCGGTGTTCTCCAGCGGCGTGTGGGCGATCGCCACCTGGTACGGCTGGGCCAGGGAGGCCATCAAGGCCGCGGCGACCCTGACCGAGCGCACGGCGAGGACCGGCGAGTTGTAGCTCAGCCCGACGATGTCGCTGGTCGTGTGGATGTACGGGCTGTAGTCGCCGGTATCCTCGAAGAACAGGATGGCGTCGTAGCCGTTGGCCCAGAAGGAGGCGTGATCGCTGCTGGCCCCGCCGGGCAGACTGCCGTCCACGAGCGGAAGCTCGGGCACGTACTCGGCGCCGGCGCTCATGGCCAGGTCGCGGATCCACTGGGAACTGGCGTTGTCGATGATGTCCAGGTCCAGAACGTCGCCGCCGGCGAGGTAGCCGATCATGTCGACGCAGACGGCCGCGACGATATCCTCCCCCGCCCCGGCCGCGTCGCTGGCGAAGGCCTCGCTGCCGTAGAGACCCACCTCCTCGGCGCCGAAGGCGACGAACTTGACGGTGTAGTCGAACTGGTGTCCGGCCATCACCCGGGCGCATTCCATCACGCAGGCCGTGCCGGAGGCGTTGTCGTCGGCGCCGGGGCAGTTGTTGTGGTCGGATGTGATCGAATCGTAGTGGCCGCCGATCACCACGGTCTTCTCGGGTTCGCTCACCCCCGGTATCACCGCGACGACGTTGGGCTTGTAGGAGCCGCCGATCTCGTGGAAGAAGGTGCTGTCGATCCCCACCGACTCGAAATGAGCCTTGATGTAGTTGGCGGCCGCCTGGCAGCTGTCGTGGGTGCAGTAGCGAGTCACGAAATCCTGCAGGCGCTGGACGTAGGCATCGATCTGGGTGGTCGACACCGCGGCCACGATGTCCTCGATGACCGGATCGGAGCGTCCGGCCGTGATCTCGCGCAAGGGCTTGACCGCCGGCGCCAGGCGGATTGGACGCAGGAAGACCCGGGCCACCTCGTGCCCCGCAGCCGAGATCAGATCCACGGCGGCCGGGGTGGCCTCGATCACCGCCTCGCGGCCGGCGCGATGCAGCACGCGGCAAACCGACCCAACCCAGTCCAGCTGGGCGCGGTCCCTGACACTGACGGTGAAGTAGGTCTTGCCGGCAAGCCCACTGTCGAGGGTTTCCCAGGTAACACCAGCCCGATCCAGCTCGGGTAGCTGACCCGGTTCTGCCACCACCAGCAGGTAGGATCCGAGGTCCCGTACGACCATCAGGTCGGCGGCGAGCAACCTTTGCCAGGCACCGGGGTCCGGACCCTCGACCACGATCAGCGACCGGTCGTCGCTGCCGGCCAGGGCGACCCAGGCGAAGAGAACGCAAACCACGGCAAGCAGGAGTATTTTTTTCATGCCTAGCCTCCAGGGTGGATTATCTCGGGCTGTCGAGCTACAATTCTACCACACAAGGCGAAACGAATCAAAAAAGCCAGGGTTTTCGCCAGATCGGTTCGGCTGCATAAGTGCTTGTTGTCCACTATATTGTGGAAAATGGGTTGTGCCAGACGCCGCCTCGCGGCGGGAGGGGAAAACAATGGGCGCCAATATCTTCAGCGTCGACTACTACGAGGCCACCGTCGAGAACCGGCCCGGTGAGGGATCCCGGTTCCTCTCCTGGCTTGCCTCCGAGGAGGTTAACCTCCTCGCCTTCACTGCCACTCCCCTCGACGCCACCAAGACCCGCCTGAGGATCTACCCTCACAACCCGACCTGGCTCGGGCAGACCGCCCGGAAGGAAGGCGTGCTGCTCGACGGACCGAAGCACGCCTTCATCGTTCACGGTGACGACGAGCTGGGCGCCCTGATCAGCATCCACCATAAACTGGCCGAGGGCAAAATCAACGTCGAGACCTCGAGCGGCATCGCCGACGGCAAGGGCGGCTACCGCTACATCATGCACGTCGACTCGGACGACTTCGAGGAAGCGGCGCGGTTGCTCGACGTCGACCTGAACCCCCAGGCCTGGCTGGACTTCGAACTGAAGATCCACCGCCGATTCGAAACCAAGAACCATCGAGATGATGACACCACCATAATGAGATAGGAGGGCCGCAAAATGGCAGAGGAGATCAAGATCGGTACGGTCAGCCACTACTTCGGCAAGATCCAGGTCGCCGCCATCGAGCTGACCGACGGCGATCTGGCGGTTGGTGACCAGATCCACATCAAGGGCTTCACCTCCGACTTCACCCAGCCCGTGGAATCGATGCAGATCGACCGCGCCGATGTGACTTCCGCCACCACCGGCCAGTCGGTCGGGATCCGCGTCGCGGAGAACGCGCGGGTCGGCGACGAGGTCTTCAAGATCGTCGAGTAGTTCCTCTCCCTGGTTAACCCTCTGCGTGCGGTTCCCCGCCTCCGCTCTCCTTTGCCTTTAGCATCCCCTCCCGGAAAAACTCCGCCACTCTCGATTTGGGGCTTGCGTCTCGCCGGAATTTATGTAACTATATGGTTACATATGGAGCCGGAACGCATGGATGCAGTATTCCGGGCCCTGAGTAGCCCGAGCCGGCGGCGGATGCTGGACATCGTCAGAAACCAGCAAGGATGCTGCGTGAACGACGTCTGCGCGCACTTCGCCATCAGCCGCATCGCGGTGATGAAACATCTGAAGATCCTGCAGGAGGCGAACCTGATTATATCGGTGAAGGAGGGGCGGACCCGTCGTCTCTACTTCAACGTGCTTCCTGTCCAGGAAATTCACGACCACTGGGCCGAACAATTCGCGGACTGGTGGGATCGACCGTGACGGGTCAGCCCGGAAAGATACTGGCGCGTTCCGGCGCCGGGCGGTCAGATGCCGCAAATGGGGCCTCGAGGAGGCCGTTTCACGAAGGATCGTCGACTGGCTGAATGGACCCGCCGACGGCCTCCTCACCCCTACTTGGGCGGCAGGTTCCTCAGGTCCCGCTCGATCAGGGCGCGCCGCTCCGGATCCGCCGGCTCGACCGTCAACATCTTCTGTCCCTCGCCCATCGTGAAGACCGTGACCTCCCACCAGGCCAGGGGGTCAATCCCGTTGCCGTCGGCCACGGTGAAGTGCTGAGGGCCGTAATGGGCCGGCACCCCGCCGTTGAGCCAGACCGTCACCGTGGCGTCGGCGTAAGCGTCCAGGTCCAGGCTGTAGCTGTTCACCCGGACCGTGTAGGTGCCGTTGATTGCGCTGGTGGCGGTGAAGGTCTCCGGGCCGTACCCCTCCACGTCGTCGATGTCGAGAAACCCCTCGGTGATCTGCTGGTTGCCATAAAAGCAGTGCTCACCGTGGGGGTTCCAGACGTGCAGGTCGATGTCGGAGGTCGGGGTGTTCCAGCTCAGGGTGATCACGATGTCGTCGGGCTGGAAGGTGCCCGTGACCGTCAGCGGGTCGCTCACGCCGGTGTTCCCGTTCTGTCCCGTGGCGCGGAACTCGAGGTCGTTCTGACCGGTAAAGATGCTCACCTCGGTGCTGAACCAGCCGGCCGTCAGATCCAGGATCTGGTCCATTACGTTCAGGGCCAGGACCGCGGTGTCATCGTCGAACGCCCAGCGGCTGCCCCCGCCGTCGTCCAGCTCGACCAGGCCGCTGACGGTGATGACGTTGTCGCCGAACTCGGCTCCCGGCTCAGGCGTGGTGATCGTGAAGACCGCCCGCGGCCAGGAGGGCACCGTGAGCACGGGTGCGGTGGTGACGAACCCGCTGGTCCAGTAGACCTGCTCGATGACCTCGTTGTAGCCCGGCAAGTAGGCCCGGACCTCGTGGGATCCGACCTCGAAGTAGGTCAAGGTGTCGGGGGTCACCCGGCCCGTGCTGCCGCCGTCGAGCATGATCCGCGCTCCCGGGGGTGTGGTCTTGACGATCAGGCCCCCGATGAGCGCGCTGTCGCTCGCGGCCACCCCGAGGTCGAGGTCGTCCCAGCTTCCGGCCGCGGGAGCCACGTCCTGGTCGAGGCTGCTGCCCCAGCCGCTGAAGTCCAGCCCCAGCCCGGCTTGCAGATCGTAGCGCCACCAGAAGCCGTCCGACTCGCCGGTCAGGCCCAGGTACGGACGCAGACCGAGCTGCACTCCGTTCACCGAGTAGATATCCACCGTGAACACGGGCAACAGGAAGCAGCGCACCGTGCCGACTGGGCTCCCGGCCAGGGTCGCCTGGCCAGGCGTGGTTTCGATCGTGGCGTCCCAGGAGGCAAACCAGTAGGTCGAGCTGAACATCCCGCCGGCCTCGACCGGGGAGCTGGCGCCGAGTTCCAGTTCCCCGTCGATGGGTGTCTCCAGGGCGAACGAGCAGACGGCGAGGAGCTCGAGGGTCACCTCCTGGATCACCGGCACGGGCCCCATGGCCTGGACGAAGGTGCTGGTGGTCGAGTACAGCGAAAGGGGCGGGGTGTCGAAGGTAACCGAATCGCTGGCGCTGACCTGCAGCTCGGCGTCGAACTCCAGGGCCCCCAGGACATTCGCCTCGTAGCGCCACAACCTGCCGCCGCTGATCTCGACCGCCAGGTCCATCTGAGGGGTCAGCTCGAAGCTGCCAGCGGTCATGGTGACAACCATGTCGGCCGTCCCCACCGTCCCCGCGAAGAGCTCGAGGTCGGCGAACTGCAGGCCGTTGGCGGTCACCATCACCCCGGGGGCGATATGGTTGAGCCGGGCGTTGTACGCCCCCCCCTGGCCGGCCTTGCCTGTCGCCTCGGCCAGCGCGAGGGGGAAGGTGTCCCGCACGGCGCCGCGGTACACCGCGTCGGCCAGGCCGGCGGCCTCGGTTTCGAGGGTCAGCACACCGCCGTCGGCGTCGACGCCGCTGACGCGGCGCAGGTAGCCGCCAGCGGTGGGATCGATCAGGATGTCCCCCGTCGTGACGGCCGGAACCGGACCGCTGTAGGAGTAGGTGAAGGTCGTGTCCGCGATATCGGTCAGCGTCAGCACGTCGGGATCCACCACGAAGACGTTGTCGTTGACGACGACCCCCTCGAACTGGGTGGCCGGCGGCCGCGTCTCGGTCGGGCTGGAACAGCCCCCGCCGAAACCGAAGGGAAGGGCGATCGCGATCGCCAGGGCCAGCATTATGCGGCGTTTCATGGTCTTCCTCCCAATCAGGTACCCCCGCGCCGACCTGGGCCGAGGCGCGAACCGGTTTCCGGAAGGGGCGGTGTAGTCTCCACCCCATCTGGTCTTGTTTCGGGCACCGGGGAGGTGGTCTTTAGTCGTGACCCGGGTATTGTGTCCGGTTTATTTGGTTACCGGGCAACGCCCATGCTCCCCTCCTGGCCGTTGCCGGGGCGTCAGGAGGGCTCCGAGAGACATGGAGGTCGGAGGGGCCCGGATGCCGAGCGGGCCGGCCACAGGAGGTGGCCGGGGAGCGTCCCCGGCAACGGCCAGGAGGGGAGCATGGGCGTTGCTTGGTATCCGCCTCGCTTTCGCGGCCGAGACCGGCTAGGATCGACCCCGCAGCGGTTCCGCAACCTACCCGGCCGGGGAATCCTGGCCTACCCAGGCGAGGATCCTGTGTCCGGCACCTTTTCTCCGATCCACCTCCTGTTTTTCCTGACCGGCCTGGTCGTCTTGCTGTTCTGGGGGCTGTTCTGCCTCACCTCCCAGCAGGAACGGAGGGTGCGGGCTGCGATCCTGAGCGGGGTGGTCTGCCTCGGGTTCGGCGGATCGTGGTTCGGTAGCTTCTGGCTGCTCCAACCACCGGCCTGGATCCTGGCCTCCGCCTGCGGGACGGTATTCCTGCTCGCCGCCCTGTTCTTCCTGCCGCTGGGGCGGGGCAGCTCACTCGAAATCGGAGAGATCACCGGCCGCGTCGACGAGCGGGACGTCATGTTCAGCCGTGAGGAGTATCAGCCCGGAACCGACCGGTACGAGGCCTACTACGCCCTGCGACCGGAGTGGCGGGACCGCGACGACCGGATCCGAAAGCAGCCGGAGCTGCTGGAACCGGGCGGCAAGTACTTCGATCCGGTCCGTTCGGCGAACACCGCGGCCCTCTTCCGGAACCTCGAGGATTTGACGCCAAAAGTCGACGGTCCGCTCGGAGAAGCCGTTCCGGAGGACCTCTACCTCCCGGGAGACGGCACAGACCCGGCTGCCAACACGGCCGTGGTGAAGAAGCTGGTCACGAGGCTGGGTGCGGACGAAGTCGGCGTGGCCCGCCTCGACCAGGCCTTCGTCTACTCGCACGTCGGCCGGGGCCCTGAACCCTGGGGAACGCCGATAACCAACCAGCACGACTTCGCCGTCATCTTCACCATCGAGATGGCTTACCCCAGCGTCGAGCAGGCCCCCCGGATCGACATCACCGAGGAGACGGCCCGGCAGTACCTGCTGGGAGCAACCATCTCGATCAACCTCGCTCGCCAGATCCGCCGGCTGGGTTTTCCCGCCCGGGCCCAAATCGCCGGCAGCAACTACCAGATCATGTTGCCGCCGGTGGCCCACGACGCCGGCCTGGGTGAACTGGGACGTTTCGGTTACCTCGTCTCCCGGAGGTTCGGCGCTCGCGTACGCCTGGGAGCGGTCACCACCGACCTGCCGCTCCTGGCGGATCGGCCGGTCAGGTTCGGGGTCCTGGACTTCTGCCGGATCTGCCGCCGCTGCGCCGAGAACTGTCCCTCCGGGTCCATTCCCGGCGGCGACCGGCAGGAGGTGCGGGGGGTCAAGAAGTGGCCGCTGGAAGTCGAGTCCTGCCTGCACTACTGGCGCTACCTCGGCACCGATTGCGGCCTGTGCATGAAGGTCTGCCCCTTCAGCCACCCCCGGGCCCTGGTGCACGACCTTGTACGGTACGGCATCAGCCGCTCGAGCTTCGCCCGCCGGGTTTCTCTTTTCGGGGAAGATCTCTTCTATGGCCGGAGGTACGGGCCCTGAATATCGGGGCGGACGGTCTGGGTTTGTGCCACGTGGCAAAAACCAGGATCGATCAGTTCCGCGGAGGATCCTTGGCGATCGGCCGGTTAACCCTTTCGGGGCCGTCGGGAAGGGAAGGCTCGATGCTGCGGACGACGAACTCGTCGAAACAGGCGGCGCCGCCGGTCACCCCGACGCCTATCCTCCCGCCGCTGATCTCATGGGCGGCGTCGAAGGACAGGATCTGCCGGCCGTCGAGACGGTAGCGAACGAAGGATTCCCAGGTTTCCACCTCGAACTCGTACCAGCGGCCGGGTTCCAGGGGGCAGAAAACCTCGGCCTCGACGGTGGCCCCGTAATCGATCCGGCGCAACCGGACCCGGTTGCCGGCGAGGGAGTGGGTGATCTCGTAGTAGCGCCCCTGATCCCGGCCCGGGCGGGCCTCCTGGACCCGGAAAAGAACGGTCACCTCCTGGCCGCCGGCCGGATCGCAGCGGAACTTGCCCGTGAAGGAATAATCCTGCCAATCGGGCCGGCCCATCAGGGACCGCCCGTTGCCCTTGTACTGCCCGCAATAAACACCATCCTCGACCAGCCAGACACCCTCGACGAGGGTCCATTCCTGGCCCCGGCTGAAATGGAAGTCCTCCATCCAGAGAACGTTGCCCGTCGCCGGAGCGACCGGGCCGGTCAGCAGGACGGCCAGGATCATCAGTCCCAGCCAGCGGCTACCCTGCATGGGAAAACCTCCGTGCTTGGTCCCGGATCTCCCCCACAGGATAACCCAAACCTCGTGCCAGGGCTGGTTACTTGGCGTGGTAGCGATCCGGTTGATCGAAGAAGACGATCGCCCGGTAGCCAACCCTCACGAGGGCGCTGTGCTCGACTCCGGCCGGAATGTAGAACTGCTGGCCGGCAGTCATCGTGGTCTTCTTCCCGTCCATGGCCAGATCGACCTCGCCGGCAAGGACCAGTTCCCACTGGGCCCGGTGACTGTGGGCGGGAACCACCGTTTCGGCCTCGAAGCTGAGGAAGACCGCCTGCTGGGTTTCCCCCTGCAGGAGGTAGCCGGTCACCCCCTCGAAGGGAAGATCGAGTTCAGGCAACTCGGTGATGAATCCGGGGAATTCGTTCATATTGAATCTCCTTCCGGGACTGGTGAGCGGAGAGACCTACGCCGCAGGCGCAAGGGCGGTTGCGGGTTTTTCCCGGATCATCCCCCAAAAAACCCGGCAGATGTGATATGGTGCGCGGTGCTCTTCCATAGGCCCCACCGGCGGTCGTGTGCCAGCCCGCCGGCGAGGGGTCGGGACAAAACCCGCGGCTCCAATAAACGATTTGGAGACACACAGAAGGAGGTTTTGACCATGAAGAAGATGGCAATGTTCCTGATCATCGGCCTCTGCTTCGGCACGGCCAACGCCGGCGTCATCCACGATCTTCAGATCGGCGAGATGTACACCGAGGGCGACTGGATCCTGGTCGAGGGCGCCGTGGTGACCGCCTCGGCCTACTACGGGGTCGCCATCGCCGAGGAGCCTTACGGACCGGGCAACAGCGTCTGGGTCTACCTCGGCAGCGAGCACGGGATTCTGGTCGGTGACCTCGTCAACTGCTACGGCGTGTACGAGGAGTACTACGACCTGACGGAAATCAACGTCAAGGATTACGAGCCGGACTCCTTCTTCGACGTCTTCAGCACGGGTCCGGTGCCGCCCCCGATTGCGGTCTCCGCCGGGGACATCATGACCGACCCCGAACCCTTCGAGAGCAGCATCGTCCTGCTGCCCGACGGCTTCATCGTTACCGAGATGCTCTCCTACGGGGAATGGACGGCCGACACCTACTCGTCCCGGACCACGATCCACTTCGACGATTTCTGGTTCGACGAGACCGTGCTCGACGTGGGCATCTGCGCCCAGAACGCCACCGGCATGTGGACCTACAGCTACGGAGCCTTCAAGCTGGAACCGTTCGCGGACGGGTTCCCGATCGATGACTGCTGGATCAACAACGAGACCATCACTTTCGGGGCGATCAAGGCCATGTACCGGTAAATTGACCGTTTGCGGAGCCGACGGCGGGTCGTCCCTGACGGCCCGCCTTTGCTTGGGGGTCGAATCGAACCCCGATTTGCGCTAGAATCTCTCCAAGGGCCTGGGCCCTGGGGGGCATTTACGATGAATCCGCTACGCCTGACCTCGAACCTCCTGCTTGCCGCCTGTCTGGGTAGCCTGCCCCTGCTTCCCGCGGCGCCCCCCCACCGAGACGCTCCCTTTGAAATCGAGGAGTGCACGATCGGCGTGGCCTGCGGGTCGGCCACCCGGGACGGCAGGCCCCTGCTCTGGAAATCCCGGGATACCGCCGAGATCGACAACGAGGTCTACTTCAACTCGTCCTTCGTTATTCCCTTCCTGGCGGTGGTGAACGCCAACGGCGAGCCCGCCTCCCCCTCCTACATGGGAGTCAACGAGCACGGATTCGCCATCGTGAACTCCAACTGCCGGGATCTGGCACCCACTGACAGGCTGCAGGAGAACGGGAACTTCATGCGCGATGCGCTGGGTACCTGCAGCTCGGTCTCCGATTTCTTCGCCCTCCTGGACAGCACCAACACCCAGCGGGAAACCCACGCCTGCTTCGCCGTCATCGATTCGACGGGGGCCACCTTCATCTTCGAGGCCTCCGCGGACACATTCTGGGCCTTCAACGCGAAGGGCTCCCCGGAGGGGTACCTCATCCGGTCCAATTTCTCCTGCCACGACACCACCGGCGGCATCGAGGGCAAACCCGGCGTGGAGCGGTTTCTCCGCTCGCACGACGTGATAGGCGGGTTGGTCACCGCCGGCAACCTGAGTCCCGAGACCATCCTCCAGAACCACGCCCGGGATTTCTCGGACGCCGAAAGCAACCCGGTGACGGTTCCCTGCCCGGAGTGCGGAGAGCCGGACAGCCTCTTCGGATTCATCAACACCACCTGGAGCATCTGCCGCAACATCACCGTTTCCGCTGCAGTGGTTCAGGGAGTGGCGCCACCGCCGGCGGACCTCGAACCGGCCTGGCTGAGCACGATGTGGGTTCTGCTGGGTCCTCCCGCCGCCACCATCGCAGTGCCCTACTGGCCCGTGGGCGCCGCGCCCGCCGTCGCCGACGGCGCCAGCACCGCTCCGCTGTGCGACCGGGCCCGGGAGATACACCGGGAAATCTACCACTGCCAGGGAAGCCCGCAGATGCTCGACTCGTACCGGCTTCTCGACGACGAGGGCGGCGGCTTCTGGCCGCAGCTCTTCCCGACGGAGGATCTCATCTTCCAGGGAACCGCTTGCTGGCTCGCCCTGTGGCGGGCCCAGCCGCCCGCCTGGGCTGTGGTGCTCGCGGTCGAGGATTCCCTGGCTGTCCTGGCAATGGACAGCCTGAACCAGGTCTCTCACGTTCCGGGCGACGACCCGCCGGGTACGATACCGGCCATCGTCCTCGGGCAAAACCATCCCAATCCATTCAATTCCGGCACCACCATCCCCTTCGAGCTTCACAGGGAATCCCGCTACTCCTTGGTCGCCTTCGACCTGCGAGGCCGCCTGGTGACGGAAATCGAACAGGGCTGCAAGGGCCCCGGCAGCTTCTCCGCCCGCTGGGAACCGGAGGGCCTCGCCAGCGGCACCTACATCATTCGCCTGACCGTCGGGCAGAGGTCCTTCTTCCGGAGCTGCCTGCTCGTGAAGTGACCGCAGGTCAACGGGGGATCGGAGGTCGAGGAGCCCCGCGATGACCCTGGGTGACTCCGAACTCTGCGCCGCCATCGGCGCCCGGGACGCGGACGCCGAGGCGGAGCTGTTCCGCCGCTTCCAGCCGCGGGTGCTGCGGATGGTGAACCGGGCCCTGTCCGGCGGACCGGACTGCGAGGACCTGGCCAGCGAGATCCTGCAGGGTGCGCTCGCCAGCCTGCGCCGGGGCAACTTCCGAGGCGACTGCCAGCTGGGCACCTTCATCCACGCCGTGGCCCGGAACCAGATCGCCGCCCACTTCCGCAAGCGCCGGCCCGAGACAACCGAGCTCAACGAGAACATTCCCGACCAGGGCCGGTCGCCCTGCGACGTCGCGCTCGACGAGGAGATGGGCCTGGCGATCCGGGCCGTGCTCGAGCGGTTGAAACCCAAGTACCGTCAAGTGCTCTTTCTCTACTATTTCCACGGGCTTTCGGTGGCCCAGATCGCCGCCCGGCTGGAGGCGCCCCCCCGCCGGGTGAGCGAGTGGAAGAACTACGCGCTGAAGGTCATCCGTTCCCGGTTCGGAAAACGTCTGGATCGATTCCGATAATTCCGCGGGGAATGCTACTAACCTGTTGAGGAGCCGGAAATGGACTGCACGACGAGCCGCCAGCGACACATAGCAGACGAGTACCGGGCCGGCCGCCTCTCGGCGGCGGAGGTCGAGGCCTACGAGCACCATTACTTCGAGTGCGACCAGTGCTTCGCG
>CAZAHC010000034.1:0-18752 GCA_964484595.1 uncultured Fibrobacteraceae bacterium
ATCCGGGCCCCTCCGACATCCGTGTCTCCCGGGGCCCTCCTGACGCCCCGGAAACGGCAAGAACAGGGCCAAGGTCATTCCTCGTCCCCCTCATCCCCCCTTGCCCCACCTCCACAAGTGCGCCTACCATGACCCCGCACGAGAAAGGCGGTGGTGATGTGAATCGCTGGCTGAAAAGGACCCTGATCCTCGCGGTGGTGGTGGTGATCATCGTGGGGCTGCGGCTGACCGTCTTCCGGGCGGCGCCGGTGCCGGTTGCGGTGTACCGGGTGGACCGGGGCCAGGTGGAGGCGACGGTCGTCAACTCGCGGGCCGGGACGGTGAAGTCGCGCTTCCGCGCCCGGATGAGCCCGGGCATCGCGGGGCTGGTGGCCGAGATTCCGGCCCAGAAGGGCAAGCGGGTGGAGAAGGGGCAGGTCCTGCTGAAGCTGGACGCCCGGGAGTTCGAGGCCCAGGTGGCGCTGGCCGCCCGCTCGCTGGAGGCTGCGCGGGCGGTGGCCGAGGAGGCCCGGCTGGCGGCGGACCAGGCGGCGCGGGACTTCGACCGGGCCCGGGAACTAGCCGCCCGCAACCACCTGTCGGAGCAAGGTCTGGAGAAGGCGGGCACCGCCGCCGAGTCGGCGGCGGCCGGGAGAGTCGCGGCGTCGGAGATGGTCAAGCAGGCCGAGGCGGCGCTCGCGGTGGCCCGGGCGACCCTGGCCAAGACCACCATCGTCGCCCCCTTCGACGGGGTGGTCCTGGACGTGACCACCGAGGTGGGCGAGTGGATCAGCCCCTCGCCGCCCGGCGTCTTCATCCCGCCCGTGATCGACCTGATCGATCCGGCCACCCTGTACGTCGAGGCGCCCCTGGACGAGGCTGACGTGGGTCGGATCACGGTCGGCCTGCCGGTGCGCATCACCATGGACGCCTTCCGCGACGAGACCTTCGCCGGCCGGCTCACCTACGCCTCCTCGTTCGTCGAGACCAGGCTGGAGCAGAACCGTACGCTGACGGTGGAGGCGGTCTTCGAGGTGGAGGATCTGCCCGTGAACGTGCTGGCCGGCCTGTCGGCCGACCTCGAGGTGATCCTGGATTCCCGGGCGAACGTCCTGCGCATCCCGACCTACGCCCTGCTGGAGGGGAACCGCGTGTTGGTGGCGCGCGAGGGGGAACTGCACAGCGTCGCGGTCGAGACCGGGCTGAACAACTGGCAGTACACCGAGATCACGGCGGGGCTCGCGGCGGACGACCAGGTGGTCGTCTCGCTCGATCGCCCCGAGGTCGAGGAGGGCGTCAAGGTCGAGATCACCGAAGAGGTGCAACGGTGATCGCCCTGAGCGGGATCTCGCGCACCTTCACCGTCGGGGAGCGACCCGTGCACGCCCTGCGCGAGGTCGATCTCGTGGTCGAGGCGGGCGAGTACATCTCCATCATGGGGCCCAGCGGTTCGGGCAAGTCGACGCTGCTGAACATCCTCGGCTGCCTGGACCGGCCGACCGCCGGCAGCTACCTGCTGGAGGGCCAGGAGACGGCCCGGCTGTCGGAGGCCGAGCTTTCCCGTGTGCGCCGGCACAAGGTCGGCTTCGTGTTCCAGTTCTTCCACCTGGTGCCGCGCCTGACCGCGGCGGAGAACGTCGAGCTGCCGCTGGTGTTCGCCGGGGTGTCGCCGCCGGAGCGCCGGGAACGGATCGAGCGCGCCGTGGCCGCGGTCGGCCTGACCGACCGGATGGCCCACCGCCCGGACCAGCTTTCCGGCGGGGAACGCCAGCGAGTCGCCATCGCCCGGGCCATGGTGACCGAGCCGGCGATCCTGCTGGCGGACGAACCCACCGGCAACCTGGACAGCGGCGGCGGCGGCGAGATAGTCGAGCTCATCGAGCGGATGAACGCCGCCGGGCTCACCCTGATCGTGGTGACCCACGACCCGGAGATCGGGCTGCGCGCCGGCCGGCGCCTGCGGCTGGCCGACGGGCGGGTGGTCTCGGACGAGGCGGGTGGATCGTGAGGACCCGGGACCTGGTCCGCTTCGCCGGCGGCGCCCTGACCGGTCACCGCCTGCGCACCTTCTTCTCCCTGCTGGGGGTGGCGATCGGCGTGGCCTCGGTTGTCGCCCTGACCAGCCTCGGCGAGGGGGCGCGCCGGTACGTCACCGGCGAGTTCGCCTCCCTCGGCACGAACCTCCTGATAGTCGTGCCCGGCAAGACCGAGACCTTCGGCGGCGCCCCCTTCGTGAGCACTGCGCCCAACGATCTGACCCTCGCCGACGCGGAGGCCCTGGCTCGTCAGGTTCCCCAGATCCGCCGGACGGCTCCGGTCTCCCTGGGCACCGCTCCCGCCCAGTTCGGGGAGCGCCGCCGGGACGTGCCGGTGATCGGGACCACCCACGACGTCCTCGACATCCGCCAGCTGAAGATGGGGATCGGCCGGTTCCTGCCACCCGGGGTGCGCGACGCCCCGGTCTGCGTACTGGGGGCGAAGGTGCAGCGGGAGCTGTTCGGAAACCGGAACCCGCTGGGCGAGATGGTGCGCATCGGCGAGGGCAAGTTCCGGGTGATCGGCGTGCTCGCGCCGCGGGGGACCTCCATCGGGGTGGAGATGGACGAGGTGGTCGAGATCCCCGTCGAGACCGCCCTGCGCCTGTTCAACCGGACCAGCCTGTTCCGGATCCTCGCCGAGGCCCGCTCGCACCGGGACATCCCCGGCGCCCGCGATGCGGCGGTGGCGCTGCTGACCGAGCGGCATGGCGGCCAGGAGGACGTCACCGTCGTGACGCAGGACTCGGTCCTGGCGACCTTCGACTCGATCTTCCGGGTCCTGACCCTCGCCCTGGCGGGCATCGCCGCCATCTCGCTGACGGTGGCGGGCATCGGGATCATGAACGTCATGCTGGTCTCGGTGTCCGAGCGCCGGCCCGAGGTCGGGCTGCTCAAGGCGGTGGGCGTGACCAGCCGGCAGATCGTGCTGGTGTTCCTGATCGAGGCGGCCCTGATCTCCAGCGCCGGCGGACTGCTGGGCCTGGCCGTGGGGCTGAGTGCCGGCAGGGTCCTGCAGTACTTCTCGCCCGACTTTCCGGCCTCCCCGCCCGCCTGGGCGGTGGCAGCGGCCCTGGCCGTGTCGGTGTCGGTGGGCCTGCTGTTCGGGAGCCTGCCGGCCCGCCGGGCGGCGGCCCTCGATCCGGTGGACGCCCTGATGCGGCAACGGGCCTGACCCGGGCCGCAGGGGAGAGACATGATCTTCGAGGACGTGATCTACCAGGCCACCCGGGCGATCGGCGGGCATCGCCAGCGCTCGGCGCTGACCATGCTCGGGATCACGATCGGCATCGCCTCGGTGATCCTGCTGACCTCGATCGGCGAGGGAACCCGCCAGTTCATGATCTCCGAGTTCACCCAGTTCGGCACCAACCTGATCGCCGTCAACCCCGGCAAGGTCGAGACGAGCGGTATCCCCGGCGCCCTGGGCGGCACGGTGCACCCCCTGACCCTGGCCGACACCGAGGCGATAGACCGGATCCCGGGCGTACAGAAGACCGTCCCGGTGAGCATGGGCACCGCCGCGGTGGAGTACGGGGGCAAGAGCCGGGCCGTGTTCGTCTACGGTGTGACCTCTGACGGGCCGGAGGTCTGGCGAATGGGCCTGCGCAGCGGCCGCTTCCTGCCGCCCGGCGATCCCCGCCACGGCTCGCCGCAGGTGGTTCTCGGCCCCACCCTCAAGCGCGAGCTGTTCGGCGAGGAGAACGCCCTTGGCCGGCACGTCCGCATCGCCGGCCAGAGGTTCCTGGTGATCGGCATCATGGCGGCGCAGGGGCAGTTCCTGGGCCTCGACATCGACGACGCGGCCTACATCCCGGTGGCGCTCTGCATGCCGCTCTTCAACCGGGACGACATTCAGGAGATCGACATCCTGGTGGCCAACTCCTCGGCGGTCGATTCGGTGACGGCCAGGATCAAGCGCGTCCTGATCGACCGGCACGGCGGGGAGGAGGACTTCACCATCACCACCCAGACCGGCATGTTGGAGACCTTCGATCGGGTGATGAACATCGTCGGTGGCGCCGTGGCCGGCATCGGGGCCATCTCGTTGCTGGTCGGCGCGATCGGGATCCTGACCATGATGTGGATCTCGGTGAACGAGCGTACGGCCGAGATCGGCCTGGCGAAGGCGATCGGGGCCACGCCGCGGCAGATCCTCTGGCTGTACCTGAGCGAGGCGGCGGTGATCTCCTGCGCCGGGGGCGCGATCGGGCTGGCGACCGGCTTCGGACTGGCGCAGCTACTGCACGCTGTGGTCCCGGGGCTGCCGGTCCACACGCCGATCCAGTTCGCGGTCCTGGCGCTGGCGGTCAGCATCCTGGTGGGACTGATCAGCGGCCTGCTGCCGGCGCGGCGGGCGGCGGGATTGGATCCCGTCGAGGCGCTGGGGGCCGAGTAATCCGACGGCCAGGATCAGGCCACGGGCGGGACCCGGTCGCCAGAATACCCGGCTCAGTTACTTTGTGCTACGTGGCATGAATTCATGTAAGTGGTTTGATTTCAGTGGAATATCGAGATCGGGTGTGCAAGTAACAAAACTGATGATAGGTCAAGCGGTGATATCGGGCGGCTCCGGCCCATAATCCCACAGCTGACGTTTCAGCTCGTTGAGGCCCAGCGTCAGCAGGGCCTTGACCTTCTTTTCCGACTTGCCGAGAACTTCCCCGATTTGCGGGACGGGCATGTCCTCCCAGTAGAAAAGAGTGACGACGGTCCTGCACTCGTCGTCCAGCTTGCTGAGGGCTCGTCGAACCTGAAGCTGATCTTGGGTCAACTCCCAGTCCGGAACCTGGCACGGGCGCAAGCGGGCCGTGGCGTTGGTGGCTTCAGCCCGCCGTTTCTCGTGGGCCCGGATCTGGTCCAGCGCGACCTTGTAGAGCCAGGCCCCGAAGCTGATCCCTCGCCAGCGGGAACGCCGGAGTTTGTCCAGGGCAGAGAGAAAGGTCTCGGCGGTCAGGTCATAGGCCAGATCCGGATCCATGGTCCTCCTCAGGATGAAGCCGTGGATCCGGTCGAAGTACCTGTCGTAGAACTGGTGAAACTTCGCAGGGTCGGTCCGCCCCCACGGGGGCCATAGGCGGACCAGATCAGGCTCTTGTTGGTCCGCGTCCCGCGCCGGCGCGGCTGTCGCCATCTTCTCTTCCTTCAGGGAGAGCGGCAGCCGGTAGATGTTGGCGATCACGTCGCGCGGGTTCGCGTCCCGGGTGAAGTCCTTCATCGCCTTCTTCAGGAGCAGGACCGATTTGATGCGTGACCGGGCGGTCCGGCGGGCGAGTGAATCGAAGGCGAAAATGGCCGCCAGGCCGCAAACCAGACCCGCGACGAAGTACACGACGGACATGGTTCGAGGACTCCCTCCCGAGGACCGGGCCAGTGTAAACATGTCCGCGGCACGTTCGCAACGGTTCATCCAGGTTCGGCTGAGGCCAGGAAACACCTGACCTTTCCTCATCCGTCGACCGCGGCAAAACCCTTAACCACCGAAAACACAGCTGGTTGCGGATGTCCTGGAGTTCCTCAAAATTCCTCATTGTTTCTCAGAAAATCGCTCAAGTTCTTCAAATCCGTTGCCGATAGTACGGCTGATCGTCGAGCCATCGTAGCGGAGAGGGATGGCAATCGGGACTTCACAACTCGGTTTTGAACCAGGAACGAAAGGACAGGGAGCGATGAAGGTTTGGAAAAGCATCTTGGTTACGGTGGCCGTTGTTGCCTTGGCAGGCACCGCCTCGGCCGCCACGAGCATCGGTATCTACTGGGATCAGGAAGGTACGCAGCAGAGCGCGTCGTACTCCGGTGGATCTCACACCTACCACCCCGCCTACGTCGTCATCACCGAGGCCGAGATGATGGTCGGCGGGGCGGCGTTCATGGTAGAGCTGGATGAGGCCATCTACGTGGTGGGCGTCGATTACCCGGACGCCATCAGCCTGGGCGATCTCAAGGAGGGAGTCGGCATCGGCTTCCAGACTTGCGTCGCCGGCTGGGAAAGCGAGCCGGTGGTCTGCGCGGTCCTGAACCTCTGGACGGGCACCCAGCTCCTCACCGATGGTGAGCTGCGCGTGGTTGCTCATCCGCAGGAAGGGGGCGTCTGGGTTTCCGATTGCGAGGGCACCCTGTACGCCGCCACGGGCCTGACCTCGTACCTCACCATCACCGTCGATGCCGACGAGACGAGCTGGGGCGCGGTCAAGGGCCTGTACAAGTAACCTCCGATCTGCGCCGGGAGGCCGCTCTCGCTGGCGGCCGCACGGAGGCCCGGTGCCTGGAGGCGGAGCGGGAGGAGCAAGCCGTTCCCTACAATCCGCTCCCAGCCGAGAAAGCCGGAGAGGTGACGATGGTTGCCTCTCCGGCTCAGTTTTTTGGGGCCGTTCAGTCTTCCCGCCAGATGATGTGGAAGCCGTAGTCCGATTCCACCACCGCCGAGATCTGGCCCGGCCGCAGCTTGAAGAGTGCGTCCTCGAAGACCGGTACCAGGAAGCCGCGTTCGATCAGGCCGAGATCGCCGCAGATTGTGCTGTTGTTGGGGTCGTCGGACCACCTGCGGGCCAGGGCGCAGAGGTCGGCCCCGTCGGCCGCGGCGAGCCCGCGCACCTCCTCGGCCAGGTTCCTCGCGGCGGCCTTGGTGCGGGTCACTCCCCCGTGCACGTTGGCCGCTTCCCGCCAGGCGATCAGGATATGAAAGGCGTGGACCCGCTGGATCGGATGGCGCTTCACGACGTGCCAGCCGAAGGGTGTCTCGACGACCCTGATCTGGCCGACCCTCATGTGGAAGACGGCCACGTCGAACTCGATGACCATGTCTCCCCGGCCGAAGGTGCCGAGGTAGCCTCCGCTCAGCTCGGCCCGGGGGTCCTCGGAGTACTTGCGGGCCAGCTCGGCAAAGCCGGCCCTGCGGGTGCGGGCCTGCAGGGCAATCCGGCGCGCCAGGTCTTCCGCCTCGGCGCGGGTCCTGGTGACCCCCGGCGCCGGGTGCTCGGATTCGGCGTGGGTGATGAGGATGTGGGAGGCGGCGGCCTCCCACTCGTCGTCCACCGGCGGCGGTCCGCCGGTGTGGTCCGGCGCGGGCCTGGTTTCCTGGGCCCGATCCCCGCAACCAGCTCCGGCAAGGCAGGTCACCGCCAGCAGAAAGGCGATGAGGATTGCCGGCAGTCCGTGGGATTCTGATCGTAAACGCAAGGTAACCCGCCCGGGATCGATTTTTGGTTCAGCGAAGGTCAATCCAGACGATAAACCAATAGTGCAATACTGAGATCCCAAATGCGAGCGTGAACCGAGGAGATCGTCGTGTCGCAACCCACACCCTCCGAGATCGAGTTGCCCGTTCTGGACGAGAGCAGGCTTCTGGAAGAATTCGGTGACGACCCGGCCATCCTGGGAGAGTTGCGCGATCTGTTCCTGCAGCACATCCCTCCCCTGCTGGACGAGATCAAGGAGGCTCACCGGGCCGGCGATGGGGAAGCGATCGCCAAGGCGGCCCACAGCCTCAAGGGGGCCAGCAGCACCTACGGCGCCCAGCGCGTCGCCGCGGTCTGCAAGTCGGTCGAGACCAAGGCCAAGAAGGGTCAGCTCGACGAGGCCCAACAAAGCATCGATCTTCTGGAGACGGAGCTGGGGATGGTCCTCGCGCGGATTGCGGAGCTGATGGGAGAGGCCTAGCCCGGTTCGCTCCGCCCTGATTTCCCCCCGAGTTTTTACCTCTCTTCACCGGTGTCGCCCGGGTCGGCGGCGTTCCCTGTGAACTTCGGCTTGTCCATGACCTTCAGGATCCGTCGCGCCAGCAGGTGATAGATCTGCAGCTCCGAGTCGACGATGCCCGCCCGGCCGTGCAAGTGGCGCAGGTAGGTGATGAACTTCGTCCGCTCGAACTCGCTGTAGCCGATCGCCGTCATGGCCTGGGCGAGATGGGAGTACATGGCGTCCAGCTCGAACTGGGTCGGCAGCTTGGTGGAGCGGTGGGGGTGGCTGACGCGCATCTCCGGAGCGCGCCTGGGCGGCGCCTCGGCGCCCCCGGCCGCCTGCAGGAAAGCCTGGCGGATTTCCCACGCGTAAAGCATGACCGCCTGCGAAAGATTCAACGAGGGTTGGGGCGCAGCCGTCTCGACCGTCGACAGGTAGCGGCAGGCGTCGGTCTCGGCGTTGGTCAGACCGGTCCGCTCGGTCCCGAACAGGAGCGCCACCGTGCCGCCCGCCGCGTGCGGGATGAGGCGCTGGGCCAGGTCGGCGGGGGAAAGCAGGGCGTGCTTGCGCAGCTGTCGCCGGCGAGCGGTAGTGCCGGCGACGACGATGGCGTCGCCCACGGCGGCCTCGAGGTCGGTCACGATCTCGGCCGCTTCGAGCACGTCCACTGCCCCGTGAGCCAGCGAGCGGGCGGTCCGACCTCCGGGGTTGGCGGGGTTGATCAGCCGCAGGCGCCGCAGACCCATGGTCTTCATGGCCCGACAGGTCGCGCCGATGTTGGCCGGCTCGGTGGTGTGGCTCAGCACGACGACGATGTTGTCGAGGCCGGGCTGGTTGGCCAAGGTCGGATCCCTCCGCGTCGGGTCGGTGGGCAGGGGTTTGGTTCCAAGGCGAAAATACTTCGCCTCGCGGCTGGGCGCCAGGGGAAGGGAGCTGTCGGGGGAACAGAGTTGGGGCGGATCACCTGTAGAGGTTCTTCACCTCGCCCCAGGACTTGGACTCGGCGGGCTGGGGTTGGCCCGAAAAGGGCGCGAAGTCGACGAAGGCGTGAATGGAGGGATCGTCGTGGCCGTCGATGATCCACTCGGCGATCTGGGTGCTGTCGGGGGTGCCCCAGTAGTTGCCGGTCAGGTTAAGATGGATATCAGGAGGGTAGAAGTATTGGAGCAGAACTGAAGCCCCTCCGATATTCAGAATATGACTGCCCGAAACCTCAGTTATGCCACCATTACAAAAAATGGTTGCATATGTGCCGCCGTTCAAGATGTTTCCAGAACCACTAATGTGACTATGGGGGCTCGATTCAATATTTACATAGCCTCCGCAAATCCTGTTGTCATTAAGAGTGACAACGGAATTCCAAGTTGCGTAAACACCAACGCCGAACATGTCCTGAATGACGCAACCATCCACACAACCGCTTGATCCGGACGCAAACGAAATTCCGGCTGTCCCACCCATGGTAGAACCATCGCCAATTAGAGTACAATTAGAAACAAAAATGTTTTCAGCGTTTTCAGCATGAACACCTCCCCGGCAAAGGGAAAACTCGGAATCCCTGATCTCCACATTCTGCGATGGGTTATAAACAATCACCCCAGTATCGCACGATTCAAACCGACATGAATCAACTACCATCCCACTTTCCGCCCAGGCGGATATCCCATGTTCGCACCCATGAAAATGGCACCCAAGGACTTCCAAGTGTCCTTCGCCGAAATAAATTCCATCATACAAATTCCGCGTGGAGAGGTTTTCAACGAGGAGCCAGTGGTTGGAATGGACCGACACGAACCCTTTTGGCCCAAAATCATGGGAGTCTGCCGTTTCCGGGCCAATGACGACCGTTTCAGGACTCTCTCCGATGATAGTCAGTTCGTACCTCTGAACATACGCATAGACCTCAATGGGCCAACTCCAGGGGGGAAGGGTCACCATCTGGCATTCGGTGTAGAAACCGGGACCTATCAAGATCGTGTCACCGTGGGCCGCACCATTCAAAGCAGGCTGGATGGTCGTATAGTCACCAGATCCGTCCCTCTCCACGCGCCAGGTCGCAGCCTGGCATGCAGGGGAAAAGCAAAGGGCCAAAAAAAGTAGAATCAACGTTATGCGCACTGACTGGCTCCTGGGAATTTGAACCTTTTCTCCTCTTGGCTCTGTCAGTTTACCACAGGAGGGCCATCTGGTGTTTCCTCGGTTTCCCGGGATCCGCAGCGGAGTTCTTCACGGGTGACTGTGACCGGAAAACCGGAACCCGGGCCAACAGGGGAGCGGCTCCAGTATTCTCGCCGGCCCGGAATCAACCCCGAACGAGATGAGCCAGTGTCTCCAGGTGAGCCGTCTGCGGAAACATGTCCAGGGCCTGCAACCGGGCGAGGCGATAACCGGCGCCGGTCAGGGCGGCGCAGTCGCGGGCCAGGGTGGCGGGGTCGCAGCTCAGGTAGAGCAGGTCGCGGGGGGCGAGTTCGGCGAGCGCGGCGGTGACCTCGGGGCCCAGGCCGGCCCGGGGCGGATCCAGCACGCAGCAGGCGTCTTGCCATTCGGTGGGCTCGGGAACGGGCGCCCCGATAGTCCTCGCAGGCCCGGCGCCACCGCCAACCGCCCTGGCCAGGAACCGGTCGACCTTCTCGGCCACGACCTCGACCTTCCCGGTGGCGCCCGCGTCGCGCTTCACGTTGTTGGCGGCGTCGCGGACGGCGTGGGGGTCGGCGTCCAGGGCGATTCCCCGCTCGAACAGGTCTGAGAGGGCGAGGCTGAACAGGCCGACGCCACAGTACAGGTCCAGCAGCAGCCCACCCGGCTCGCGGCTGCCGGCGAGCCATTCCCTGACCAGGGCGACGGCCGCGCCGGTGACCTCGAGGTTGGCCTGGAAGAAGCTCCGGGCGCTCACCCGGTACTTCTTCCCGGCGACCTGCTGGACCAGGTAATCCCGTCCCCAGAACGGCAGGTTGTTGAACAGCACGCCGGTGCAGCCGGCCAGTGGCGGCTCGCCGGGAATCAGATCGGCGAGGATGCGTTTCAGCAGTCGCGCCCGGTTGGGCTGGCCGAACAGGGAGACCAGCCAGTTGCCCCGGCCGTCCAGCCGCAGGGCGATTTGCTCCACCGGGGGCATGGTTCGCAACCAGGGCAGGATCTCGGCCGTGAATCGCTCCGGCATCTGCAGGCAGGTTTCCAGGGGCACCACGTCGTGGCTGCCCCGCCTCATCAGCCCGTACAGGCCGGCCGGGCTGGCGAACAGGCGGATGCGATTGCGGTAACCGAGCTCGGAACCGACCGGTTCGGGACCGGCCAGGATGTCGGCCGGGTCAAGCTTGCCCAGGCGCGCGAAGCAGTCGCCGAGGATGGCGGCCTTGGCCTGGCGCTGGGACTCGCCGGTCAGGTGCTGCAGGTCACAGCCGCCGCACTCGCCGAAATGCGGGCAGGCGGGTTCCTGGCGGCCGGACCCCGCTTCCAGCAGATCGGCCAGCTCGGCCTGGACGAAGCCCTTCTGGCGACGGACCACGCGGGCGCTGACCAGGTCGCCCGGTGCGGTCAGCGGGATGAACGCGGCGCGGCCCTCGCAGCGGCCGAGCCCGGCGCCGCCGGTGACGAGTTTCTCGATCCTGGTTTCGAAGGTTTCGACTTCCATGGCCGCCCAAACTTAGCACCGCCGGGAAGGGGACGCCAGGCGACAGGCTGACCGCCCCCCGCAGCCGACCTTGTCTCCGGCGCGGCGGGCCCCTAGAATCAGGCCGGTCCTTCGCAGCAGGTGGTGACGCTGGTGCACGTGGCTACGGTGACAAAGGCGGCAATGACGGCCCTGGTGACGGTGGCGCTCACCTGCGCCGGCTGCGCCGCGCCAAAGCGAGTGATCAAGACCCCACAGCCATCGCCGCCGTCGGAGACCCTGCTGCCGCCCGATCCCGGCGGGGAGCGGGGGATGCAGGCGGCGACCCTGGCCATCGAGCAGATCGGACGCCCCTACCAGTACGGCGGCGAGACCCCTGCGGGCTTCGATTGCAGCGGCCTGGTGCAGTACGTCTACGGCCAGCTCGGTGTCTCCTTGCCGCGGACGGTGGCGGGCCAGACCAGGGCGGGTCGCTCGATACCGGTGAACCGGCTGCGGCCGGGGGACCTCCTCTTTTTCCGCACCGAGGGGTCTAGAATCTCCCACGTCGGCATCTTCGTCGGGGACGGAAATTTCGTTCACGCGCCCCGCCGGGGGCAGCCCGTCCGCCGGCAGCAGCTCTCCGACAGCTGGTGGCGAGGCCGCCTGGCGATGGCCCGCCGACCGGGTTAGTTCGGCCTCCGAGCAATCGCCGGGCGCCGTCAAACCGGCGTTCCATCCCGCCAAATGTAATAAATCCCGACCTTCCCGAAGGCCTTGGTGAATGCGTCCGGGCACCAAGCGCCCGGAAGCTCAACCGGGAGATCAGGTAATATTTCTTATGGGATCCTATTCTGCGCGATCAGGAGGAATGTGGCGAAAGTATCACGGGAAAGTAACAAATTCGGGACGCTTGTGACGGTAATAAAAAGAACCTGGGCTCCCATCATTGGGCGAAATGCGACTCCAAAGTTGCCTGACGGGAAACCCAGGCCCGATCAATCTTCAATCAAGGCAAGAATGAAATTTTGTCAAGGTAATAAACCCATTTTTTCCGCGGCCGGGCAAGGATTTCGGCGAGTGGCGTCGGGGGGCGTGGAGTGGAAAGGGGGCCGCGCCGGGCCGGGTTTCCAGTGAACGGTTGATCGTTCAGGGGGCGTCTTGAAGGAGGGGAATCCCCGGGCGGCGCGGCATCTATATTAAACCTGGACCCTGTCGGTGGGGAGGAGCAGCGTGTTTACTGGAGGCGACCAACCAGGGTCCAGGCGATTGATGACACCTCATTCATTTGACCCATTGCATAATGGGTACGGAAACAAGATGGCGCCGTCAAGGGGGTCAACAAAAGAAACCGATTTCTTCAGGACCGGGAGGGGCCGACGGTAATCTTCTCCGCCGCCGCCAGCGCCTCGGTGACCGCGGTGGGCAGGTCGATCTCCTGCGACAGCTCCAGCAGATCCTTCGCCTGGGCATTCAGCACCGGGCGCGGCGAGCGGATGGAACAGCAGTCGCGGTACGGGGCGATGGACAGCTCGTAGGTGCCGATCTCCTGGGCGAGATCGGTTATCTGGTACTTGTCCATCCCGATCAGCGGCCGGAAGACCGGCAGGGCGACGTCCGGACAGATCGCCGCCAGGTTGGCGAGGGTCTGGCTGGCGACCTGGCCCAGGCTGTCGCCGGCCACCAGGGCCAGGCATCCCGCCTGACCGGCGAGGTGCTCGGCGCACTTGAACATGAAACGGCGGAAGAGGACCATGTCGTAGGAGTCCTCGATCCGGCCGATTGCCTGCTCCTCGTACGGATAGACCGGGACCAGGTGCAGTTCGAGCGGATAGGGGGAATAGCCGGCGAGGATGGCGGCGAGCGCCTCGATCTTGCCCGTGTCCGCCTCGGCTACGCTCCGGCCGGCGAAGAAGTGGACGAACCGGGGCGTGCAGCCCCGCTTCATCAGCAGCCAGGCGGCCACCGGCGAGTCGATGCCGCCGGACAGGAGGACCGCCACCTTGCCGCCGGTTCCCACCGGCAGCCCGCCGTGGGCCGTGATCTTGCCCGTGAAGACGAGGGTGTTCTGCTTCAGCACGAGGATGTGCACCGTGAAGTCGGGCCGGGCCATCCGGGCCGGCAGGCCGATCGCCTGCTGGACGGCGGTCCCGACGATGCGGTTTATCTCGGGCGAGATGACCGGGAAGGTGCGGTCGGAGCGGCGGGTGTCGATCTTGAAATTCCTGGCCTCGCCGCAGTTCTGCCTGGCCACGGCCGCGGCCACCCTGCACAGGCCGGCCAGATCGTCGCCGATCTCCTCTCGCGGCACCGGCACCACCGGGGATAACCACTGGATTCCGAATACCTTGCGCAGCTTGGCCGTGGCGGCGGGGGCCCGGTCCGGGTCCGCCAGCCGGATCAGCAGGCGGCTCTCGACGTGATCCACCGCCGCTACCGGCTCGTCCGTCAAGGCGGCGCGCACGTTCTGGATCAGCCTTCGCAAGAACATGGGCCGGTTTCGGCCCTTCAGGGCGATCTCCGCGTAGTGGGCGGCGATGAGGGGCGTGGCGAGGTCCAAGTGATTCCCCCGGGGTGACGCTGCGCTTCTGGAATTCCGCTCCGAGGATAACCCAAAGACCGGCCGCGGGCTAGCGATTCAGGGTGATCTTCCCGTTCAGCCGGATGGGGGGACCGCCGGCGTCCGTGGTGCAGACGACCTCGAACAGGTAGATGCCCGCAGGGCAGGCCCGGCCGTTCCGGTCGCGTCCGTCCCAGCGGAACTGCCGGCGGCCGGCCGGGCGCGTCGGGAAGGCAGCCGAGGCGATCCGCCGGCCCTGCAGGTCGAACAGGTCCACCGCGTCACTGCTGGGCAAGTCGCTCTCCCAGCGGATCCGGCACCGCGGGTTGAAGGGGTTGGGCACCGGCGGTAGCAGGCGGACCGGCGCGACCGGCGAGGGCGGCAGGCCCGGCACCGCGTCGATGACGGTCTCCTGGTGCAGCAACCAGAGGTCCGGGTCCAGGTCCAGCGCCTGGACGGGCGCCGGCAGGGGGATGATGAACTCCTGTAGCCTCTGGTCGTTGAAGACGGTCACGACCGTGTCCAGGCCGGCGCCAGTGAGGCGGAACTCCAGCGGCATCTGGAAGGGCGCGTCGCCGTGGACTGGGTCCGGATCCTGATCCTGCTGGACCCGGATGCGGACGCCGGTGGGCGCAGCGAGCGGGTAGTTCTCCCAGTGCACCGTGTAATAAGGGTTGACGTACCAGTAGAGCCACTGAGGGAAGAACCAGTCCAGGTCCTGGCCGGTGACCTGCTCGCAGATCGCCAGGAAATCCTCGGTGCAGGCGGTGGCGTATTGCAGGGCCGGGTCCAGGGCGTAGGTCTCGAGACAGGTGAAGAAGAGCTCGTCGCCCACCAGGTGCCGGAACATGTGCAGCAGCCAGGCTCCCTTGCCGTAAACCACGGTGTTGAAGTAATACCAGGGATGGGGATCGTCCGGGCTGCGCACGAGCGGTGTGTCCCAGACCGTGATGCGGTCATCGAGATCGCCCATGAACGATTTCAGGCCGGCAAACCCTCCCAGTTCCTCCGCCCAGAGCGCCTCGCTGTAGGTGGCGAACCCCTCGTTCAACCACGTGTGGGTCCAGTCCTGGACGGTGATGAGATTACCGAACCACTGGTGGGCTAGCTCGTGCAGGATGATCGTCTCGTAAAAACCGTCGCCGGTCACCAGGTGCGAGCCGTACGAGGTGCAGGTCGGATGCTCCATCGCCCCGTCCCACTCGAAGAGGGCCATGCCGTACTTCTCGCCGGGAAACGGGTAAGGTCCGAACAGACCTTCGCAGAAGGCCAGCATCTGCGAGAGCACGGCGAAGTCGAAAGTCGCCTCGGTCACCAGGTCGCTGTAGACGAAATGATGGATTGGCAGGGTGTCCGGCCCGGAAACGTAAAGGTCGTCGAGCTGGATGTACTCCGTCGCCGCCACCGAGAAATGATACGTGGACAGCGGGAACGATTCTTCCCAGATGAACAGGTCGCTCCGGTTCTGCCTCGCCGGCTGCCGCGCAAGAACCAGGTCGCGCAAGGGGCCGGCCGGCAAGGCAGCCAGCAGGGGATCTGTGCGAGAGCTGGCCACGAGCTTGCCGTTGGAAACCGCAGTCAGACCTTCCGACACCTGCAGCACCGACAGGATGGTGGCCTTGTCCCGGGGATCGTCCTTGCAGGGCCACCAGGAGCGGGCGCTCCACGGTTGGCTGAGGCTCGCGGCCAGCGGCGCGCCGTAGGGGGTCTGGGAGAACTGGAACCCGTAGAAGCCGTAGAACTGGGGGCTGCCCTCGAAGAAGACGATCACGGCCGCGGTGTCGGCCGGGGTTATTGCCACCGGCAGATCGCAGACCAGCAGGTCGTCCGCGTGCACGAGGGGCAGCGGGATCCCGCGGACCCCGAGCAGCTCGGCGCCGGTGACCGTCATCGAGGTGAGGAAGTCGAGCACGAGCTGCGTGACCGGCTCACCGACTGCGGTGAAGTGGGAGCACACCCAGCCAGACAGGTACTCGGTGTCGGTGTCGATCTGCAGCGAGATGTCGTAGTGCAGGATGTCGAGGAGTTCCTGCCGTGGATCCGGCTCGGGCATCCGGGAAGCCAGCGGTCGCGGGCAGCCGGGCAGCATGCCGCCCGGGCATCCCTTTCCCTCCACCTGCCAGGCCGGTGGCGGGTCCGGCCCCGGACCTTCCCCGGCGCCGGCGGCAGGCCCGGCGGTCAGGGCGAGCCAGGCCAGCAGGAGAATCGCTCCGGCGGCGCGAAAGCCGCCCGGAGGGGGACCGGGCCAAACACGCATTGCAACTCCCCGGAGGCCGGGTACACTTCACGGGCGCAACCTCCAGTATACCACGAAAACGAGGCCGCAAGCCGGAGGAGGGACCCAGGTGACCGGTGGGAGCGAAGAGGTGAGAATTGATGTCTCGGCCGCCGAGGACTTCCTGGACGCCGGGACGATCGACGCCCTGGCCCCGGCGGTGACCGCGGCCGCCGCCGAGCTGGAGGCGGGTACCGCCCCGGGGTCGGATTTCCTGGGCTGGCTCGATCTGCCTGAGGCCCTGACCGCCGACGATCTCGAACCGGTCGAGCAGGTCGCCGCCCGGGCCCGGCAGGACTGCGAGGTCTACGTCGTGATCGGGATCGGCGGCTCGTACCTCGGCGCCCGGGCCGTCCTGGAGGCTCTGGGCGCCGGCCGGGGCGAGACCGGCGGGCCGGAGATCCTGTTTGCCGGCACCAACCTCTGCTCCGCCGCCCTGAGCGACCTGCTCGCCCGGGTCCAGGGGCGCGAGATGCGCCTCTGCGTCATCTCCAAGTCGGGAACGACCCTGGAGCCGGCCGTCGCCTTCCGGTTCCTGCGGGCGCTGATGCGCGAGCGCTACGGCCGCGACGCCGCCCGGCGCATCACCGCCGTGACCGATGCCAGCCGGGGCGCCCTGCGCCGGCTGGCCGGCGAGGAGGGCTACGAGACCTTCGTCATCCCGGACGACGTGGGGGGGCGCTTCTCGGTCCTGACGCCGGTCGGCCTGTTGCCGCTGGCCGTGGCCGGGGTGGACATCCGGTCCCTCGTCGCCGGCGCCGCCCGCCTGCGCATCCGCTGCCTGCTGCCCGAGCTGCGCGACAATCCCGCCCACCTGTACGCGGCGGCCCGGCATGCCCTGCACCGGCAGGGTTTCCGCACCGAGGTCCTCAGCACCTTCTGCAGCCGCCTGGGGGGGGTCCAGGAGTGGTGGAAGCAGCTCTTCGGGGAGAGCGAGGGCAAGGACGGCAAGGGGATCTTCCCGGCCTCGGTCCTGTTCACCACCGATCTGCACAGTCTCGGCCAGTACCTCCAGGACGGTCCCCGCGATCTGATGGAGACGTTCCTGAGCGTCCGCAACAGCGTGCCCGATCTCGCGGTGCCGGCCGAGCCGGGCGGAGGCGCCGACCCGGACGGCCTGGACTACCTCGTCGGCACCGCGGTGGACGAGATCAACCGCCAGGCCTTCGCCGGCACCCGCAACGCCCACCTGGCCGGGGGCGTTCCCTGCCTGACCATCGAGGTGGACAGCCTCACCGAACGGACCGTCGGCGGGTTGATCTACCTGTTCGAGAAGGCGGTCGCGGTGAGCGGGCGGTTGCTCGGGGTGAATCCCTTCGATCAGCCGGGGGTCGAGGCATACAAGCAGGAGATGTTCCGCCTGCTGGAAAGGCCGCAGGGATGAAAAACACCGCTATCGAAGGTTTGCTGGCCCGGGAAGACCATGAGGGACTGGTCGCGATGGCGCAGGGGCGGCCCTCCCGGGTCGTCCGCTACCTGACCGGTCGCCTCTGCAGCGAGGACGAGCAGCAGAAATGGCGCGCCGTGCGGGCGCTGGCGGCCCTGGTTGGCACCACGGAGCTGTTCCCGTCCCGCAAGGTCGCCGACCTGTTGCGGCGCTTCTTCTGGTCGTTGAACGACGAGTCCGGGGCCGTACCGTTCGGGATTCCCGAGGCGGTCGGCGAGATCCTGGCCCGGCGAACGGAGTTCCAGCAGGAGTTCCTGCCGATCCTCTGCTCGATGTTGACCCATGCCGACATGATCCAGACCGGCCCCATCGAGCGCGGCGTGATCTGGGCTCTCGGCCGGATCGGCCCCCCGGTGGCCGGCTGCTCGCCCGAGGCGGTGAAGGCGCTGAAGTTCGCCGCCTGGAGCCATCCCGAGGAGCAGACCCGCGAGGCGGCGGCCGAGGCTCTGGGCCGGATCGGCCCCGGGGAAGCGGGTTCCGGCTGAGGGGGCCTGTGGGCTGGAAAAACCCC
Source organism: uncultured Fibrobacteraceae bacterium (assembly GCA_964484595.1). GTDB lineage: Bacteria > Krumholzibacteriota > Krumholzibacteriia > LZORAL124-64-63 > LZORAL124-64-63 > CAZAHC01. The sequence continues at coordinate 18,077 of CAZAHC010000034.1, forward strand.
CTAACTTGCTGTATCTTTAGGGTTCTGGCCTGGGAATTGCCCGTCTGGGGGCATTTCCTTCCTTGCCCGGGAAGCCCGGAATAAGAAGATGAGGACCCTGCTCAGAATGCGGTTGCGAGCCGTCTGGATCACTAGTCTGCTGGTTTTGGTGGCGATCGTCACGCCGGAGGGCTCGGCGGTGGCCGGGCAGCCGGTATTCCTGGAGGCCGGCCCCGATTCGACCATCGCCGCGGCCTCCGATCTGTGCCTGCAGCACCCGTTCGACCCCGAGACGCACAAGATCGTTTCCGGGGACAAGCAGACCGGACTGGTGGGCAGGCTCTTCAAGCGGTCCCTCAAGGCCCAGGTGGTCGACCGGAACGGCCGGCCGGTCGAGGGGGTGCCGGTCAAGTTCGACCTCGTCGCGCCGGAAACCGAGGACCTGGGCGAGAAGCTAACCGGCCACGACGGCATCGCCCGCCTGCCGTTCCGGGCCGGTCCGAAGGCCCAGACGCACACCGTGGTGGCCAAGATCGCCGGCGCCGCACCCGGGGCCGGGCAGATCGTCTTCAGCCTGCCGGTGCGCAAGCCCTCCTGGGGGTTCTTCCTGCTCGTCGGACTCGCCGGCGGCCTCGGTCTGTTCCTCTACGGCATGGGGATGATGAGCACCGCGCTGCAGAGAAGCGCGGGCAGCAAG
>CAZAHC010000035.1:0-18614 GCA_964484595.1 uncultured Fibrobacteraceae bacterium
GGCGACGGCGACCTGACCGCCCAGCGGGAGATCGAGGGGGCCAAGGAGATCGTCAGCGCTCCCCTGCCGGCCGTGATCACCTGCCAGAAGGGTCTGAACGAGCCGCGCCTGCCGAGCCTGCCCAACATCATGAAGGCCGGCAGCAAGCCCACCGAGACACTTACCTGCGCCGACCTCGGCGTCGAACCCCCCGCGCGGGCCTACGACATCAAGCTCTACAGTCCGCCCCCGGCGCGGGCCGAGTGCCAGCTGATCGAGGCGGAGGAACCCGCCGCCGCTGCCAAGGAGCTGGCGCGCCTGCTGCGCGAAGAAGCCAAGGTCATCTGACAGGGAGATTCCGAAATGCCGAACATTGCCGTTTTCATAGAAGCCCGCAGCGGAGAGATTAAGAAGGTCGCCTGGCAGATGATCAGCGAGGCGCGCCGGATCACCGACGCCGCCGGCGGCGAGGTCTGGGGCGTTGTCCTGGGCGACGCCGACGCCGGCGAGGCCGGCAAGTACGGGGCAGCCAAGCTGTTCACCGCCGGCGGCGATGCGTTCCAGCTCTACGACAGCGAGGCGTACGCCACCGCCCTGAAGAGATTCTGCGAGCAGCAGAAACCCGACCTCCTGCTGGTCGGCGCCACGGCCCTGGGCAAGGACCTCGGGCCCCGGCTCGCCGCCAAGCTCGACTGCGCCTGCCTGAGTGACTGCGTCCGGCTGAAGTACGAGGGCGGCTGGGAGATCCGCCGTCCCATCTTCGCGGGCAAGTGCTTCCTCGACGTTTGCCCCCGGACCGACCTGGCCGTCGTCGGCATCCGCCCCAATGCCTTCACCCTGAACGAGGTGGGCGGTGAGGCGACCGGCGAGACCTTCCACCCGGGCCTCGGCGACCTCCCGGCGCGAGCCGTGGTCAAGGAGATCCTCGCCGGCGCGGGCGAAAAGATCGAGCTGACCGAGGCGGAGATCATCGTTTCCGGTGGGCGCGGCATCAAGGGCCCGGAGAACTACCAGCTGATCGAGGGGCTCGCCGACGTCCTCGGAGCCGCCGCCGGCGCCAGCCGCGCGGTCGTGGACGCGGGCTGGGTGGACTACTCCAACCAAGTGGGACAGACCGGCAAGACCGTCAGCCCCAACCTGTACATCGCCTGCGGGATCAGCGGCGCCATCCAGCACCTGGCGGGAATGTCCTCCTCCAAGTGCATCGTGGCGATCAACAAGGATGCCAACGCGCCCATCTTCAAGGTGGCCGACTACGGCATCGTGGCCGACCTGTTCGACGTGGTTCCGGTGCTCCAGGAGGAGGTCAAGGCACTGCGCGGATAGACGGTCGCGGCACGTATTCTGCAAGTCGATCCGGTGGCAATACCCGGCCGGGGCAGACCCTGGCTAACTCCTTGCCAGAAAAGGGATTGACTAGACCACCGGCACCGTGCCAGACCCCAGGGGGAAAATCCTGCTCTCCCTGGCAATGATCGTCAGGGACGGGGGCAAGGACCTGGCCCGCTGCCTCGATTCGGCGGGACCCTGGGTCGACGAGATCGTGGTGGTGGACACCGGCTCGACCGACCGCAGCCGCCAGGTGGCGGCCGCGGCCGGCGCCCAGGTTCTCCAGCACCCTTGGGTCGACGACTTCGCCGCCGCCCGGAACCAGAGCCTCGACGCCTGCACCGGCCGCTGGATCCTGGTCCTCGACGCCGACGAGGCGCTCGCCCCCCGGGACGGTCGGGAATTGCGCCGGTGGGTCGAAGAGGCGGATCGGCGTGGCGAGCTGGTGGGGGCGGAGATCGAGACCCGCAACTACCAAGTGCCGGCCACGGGGCTACGAGGCTGGACCCCGGTTCCGGCCGACGATCCGCACGCCCTGCCCGGAGGTCCTCCCGCCCCCGGTTTCGTGCCTACCTGCAAGGTGCGCGTATTCCCGAACCACCCCGAGATCCGGTTCGAGGGTTGCCTGCACGAGCTGGTCGACCACAGCCTCAGGCGGCTCGGCGGCCGCCTCGAGAAGCTCGACCTGCCGGTCCATCACTTCGGTTGCCTCGCCAGGTCGACCGCCAAGGCCCGGCGCTACCTGGAACTCGCACGGCGCAAGACCGCCGCCAATCCCCTCGATCTGCAGGCCTGGTCCGAGCTCGCCGATTGCTGCCAGAACGCCGGTGAACCGGAGCAGGCCCGGGCCGCTCTGGAACAGGCGCGGAAGCAAGACCCGGACAGCCCGGTCCTGCGGTTGAAGCTCGGCCTTCTCCTCTACGAGGCCGGCGACTGGCCGGCGGCCACCGTTCAGCTGACAGCGGCGGCCGACCTGCCTTCAGCCAGCGACCAGCAGCGGGCGGAGGCCCGCCACACCCGCGCCCTGATCGCCATCGGTGAGGACCGGCTGGCGGACGCCCTGCCGGACTTGCAGGCGGCCGTGCGCCTGGCGCCCGCCGAGGGACTATACTGGAACAGCTTCGGCGCCTGGCACCTGCTGAACCGGGACGGCCACCAGGCCCGGACCACCCTGGAGAAAGCGCTCGCTCTGCTGCCCGGCCACGCCGATCCTCCCCTGAACCTCGGCATCCTCTACGAGGGAGCCGGGCACCCGGAGATCGCGGCGGGTTTCTTCGAGATGGCCCTGGCCAACGACCCCCATTGCAGCGAGGCGGCCAGGCGACTGGAACGCCTCCACAACCAATCCGACCAGCCGGCCTGAACCAGGGATTCCCCCCCGGCGGCTCTTCGAATTTCCCAAATTGAATGAATTGGGCCAGGGAGGATGTGTCCGGGCATCCAGGCGACCGGGGATAGCCCTTGGCTTGTCGATCACTCAGCGGGCCCCATTCTCCCCGGCACAAGATAATTATCTCTTGACCGCAATCCCGCCGGAAAATACAGTCCCCACGATCCTTTAACCGCGGCCTGTGAGCCCGGAAGGAAACCGGACCATGAACCAGGCACCGACCAGCTCGGTCTTTTTCCGCCCGCCCCTGGCGCGCGGGATTTTTTTGCCTGGTCCCCGGCCGCCCCGGGTCACCGGCCTCTTCCTTTAAATCGGCGTCCGTGAGCGCCGGAAGGAGCAGACCATGACCAGCAACCCTCTCGCTGTGCAAGCCGCGCAGTCACCCCTGCCAGCCGGCCCGCCAGTGGCGGCCCCCGCTGAACTCCAGCTCGTTTCGCGTCAGCCCTTGCCGTTACCCGAACGCATCGGGGTTCACAACACGGTGGTGCACTGGATCCGCGATTTCCTGCGCACCGAGGGCTACGTCGAGATCCCGGTCCCGGAGCTGACACCCGCCACCGGATCGTGCGAGGTCGTCGACTCCATGTTCACCCTCGATTACTTCGGGGGGCTGGCCTTTCCCCGCCAGACCGGGCAGCTCTACCTCGAGGAGGTCGTGGTCCAGGGGATTGACGCGGTCTACTGCGAGGGTGAGAGCCTGCGCCGGGAGATGCAGCTGGACCGGCGCCACCTCACCGAGTTCAAGCTCATCGAGATCGAGAAGCGGGACCTGACGCTCGACCAGCTTTGTGACTTCCAGGAGAAGTTGCTCAAGGGGGTCGCCGCGGCCCTGCACGCCGACCAGATCGGCGGCGACAACGTCACGCGGCTGGACCGGATCCTGCACCGGGACCATCCTCGCCTGACCTACCAGGAGGCCATCGCCGCCCTGGGCCGCCGCGGTTTCGCCCTCGCCTTCGGCGACGACCTAGAGCGGAAACACGAGGCGTCCCTCAACCGCTACTGCGGCAACCTGCCGGTCCACGTGACCCACTACCCGGAGAGCCTGAAGTTCTTCAACATGAAGCTGGACCGCAGCGACCCCCTGCTCGTCGAGTGCGTCGACTACATCCTGCCCTTCGCCGGCGAGACCTTCGGCGGGTCGGTGCGTGAACCGGACTTCGAGATCCTCGGCCGGCGGCTCCGCCAGGGCACCATGTACGGCCACCTGATGAACCGGGCCCGCGAGTTCGCCCTCCGGAAAGGTCTGGCCGCCGGCCTGGGCGACGACCCCGCGACCGAGGACCTCGTCCTGCAGTACCAGCAGGGCATCGAGGACTCGTTCCAGGGTTACCTCGATCTATTCAAGGAGCGGACCCTCGAAAGAGCCGGTTTCGGGCTCGGCGTGGCCAGGCTTCTGCAGTACCTGCAGGGGCTGGACTCGATCAAGGACGCGGTGCCGTTCCCGATGGATCGCACCCGCTTCGGAGGGCTGAACCAGGCCGGCCTGGTTCCGAATTGAGCAGGCGTGAGGGGAGCTACCCGCCGTCGTCGGCCAGACGCCGCGCCAGGACCTCGGCAATGTCCGCCGCCGCGAGTGATTCCTCGCGATCGGTCTCCTTGATGGCGTCCGCGAGCATGGTCAGGCAGAAGGGGCAGGCCGTGGCGACCTCCGCCGCCCCGGTCCCTGCGGCCTCGGCGATCCTGTTGTGATTGATACGGGTGCCGAGATCCTCCTCCATGAACATGCGAGCGCCGCCGGCGCCGCAGCAGAAGCCGGCGCGGCCGTGTCGTTCCATCTCCACCTGCTGCAACCCCGGCACCGCCCCGAGCACCTGCCGTGGCGCGTCGTAGATGCCGTTGTGGCGGCCGAGGTAGCAGGAGTCGTGCAGGGTGACGGTCTGCGGCTGGTCGCCGGCCAGCCTGAGGCGTCCTCCCCGAAGCAACCGGCCCAGGAGCTCGGAGTGATGCCAGACCTCCACCCCGGTCAGCCCGAACTGCGGATACTCGTTCCGGAGCGTGTTGTAGCAGTGGGGACAGGCGGTGACGATCTTCCGGACATCGTACTTCTGGAGGGTTTCCACGTTCTGGGTGGCCTGCATCTGGAACAGGTACTCGTTCCCCGCCCGTCGGGTGGGATCCCCGCAGCAACCCTCCTCGGTGCCGAGCACTGCGAAGTCCACGCCGGCCCGCTCCAGGAGCTGGCAGACGGTGCGGGCCACCCGGCTGTTGCGGTCGTCGAACGACCCGGAGCAGCCGACGAAGAACAGGTACTCGGCTCCGCCCTTCTCGCGCAGCAGGGGTACGGACTGGTCGGCGAGCCAGTCCTCGCGGGCGGCGGCGCTCTGGTTCCAGGGGTTGGAGTTGTTCTCGAGGCCGCGCAGGGCGGTCGCCAGCGCCGAGGGCATCTGGGCCAGGGTCATCACCTGGTACCGGCGCTGGTCGATGACGTGGCCGATATGCTCGATGACCACCGGGCAGTGTGACTGGCAGTAACCGCAGGTGGTACAGGCCCAGAGGGCCTCGGCGGAGTTGACCTCGCCGACCAGCGCCGGCAGTTCCAGTTCCGCGCTCAGCGCCGCGGCGTCGGCGGGCCGGCCGCGGGCCCTCAGCTTGCCGATCTCCCGCACGCGGTCGGCGTGACGGTACAGGTGGTCGCGCTCGTTGCAGATCAGCTCCCGCGGGTGCAGCGGCTTGTCTGTGTTGAAGGTCGGACAGTGGACGTTGCAGCGGCCGCACTCGGTGCAGGTGAACAGGTCCAGGAGCCGCCGCCAGGAGAACTCCTCGATCTTGCCGACCCCGAAACTCTCCCGGTCCTCGAACTCCATGCGGTCGGCGACGCCGGAAGGCTCGAGCCGGCGCAGGAACACCGCCGGCAAGGCCGTCAGGACGTGGAAATGCTTGCCGTACGGCAGGTAGTTCAGGAAGGCGAGGATCAGGACGACGTGCGACCAGTACATCCACCGCCACCAGAGGTTGACCTGCTCGGGTTCACAGTGGCCGAACCAGCCGCTGATTGCGGTCGAGACGAAGGCCGCGCCCGCCTCGTGATGGTCCGCCTGCAGCCGGAAAAGCGCCGCGTCCCCGATCAGGTCGGTCACCATCAGGCAGGCGATCCACAGCAGGATCAGCACCGCCTCGCCGCTCAGGTGCAGCCGGGCCGGGCGCAGGATCAGCCTTCTTATCAGGGCGAACAGCAGCGCCGCCAGGACGATCACCGCGAACAGGTCCTTCAGCGCGGCGTAGACCTGGCCCAGCCCGCCGCCCAGCAAGGGCAGGTTGAAATCGAGGTCGTACCCCCGCCCGATCAGGGTGACCGTTCGCAGCGAGACAACCACGAATCCCGCGAAGATCCCGACGTGCATCCAGCCGGAGCCACGCTCGAACAGGAGGCGCCGCTGGCCGAAACCGACCACCAGCAGGGCCTTCAGGCGCTCCCAGGGCCGGTCGGTGCGCTTCTCGGGCTCGCCGGCCCACAGCAACCACAGTCGGTCGGCGATGCTGTTGGCGAACATCGTCAGCGCCAGCAGCAACAGGAGGGTCATCAGCAACGGGTCCACGCGGTCCCCTTCCGCTGGGGCATCGGTTCGGGAAACTGAATCGGGCGCTAGGGGAGCCGGCAGGGGTGAGCCCCCGCCGGACCAGGTTCCCTGTTTACCAAATCTGGCTGGTTTTCGGTAGGGTAAAAAGGCGGGACCCGGTGCCTCCCGCCGCCTCGGCCTGGCTCTCCGGCGGGCCGGCCGGCACATCCGCCGGGCGAATCTGGCCGATCAGGGCGCGGCACACCGAACGGCCTGTCAGGTCCCTGGCGCGCAGCGACTCCTCCGGGCCCATCTCCAGGGTGGCGATCCGGCCGAACAGGCGGTTGCGGTGCTGCAGGAGCCCGCTCCGACGGCAGACGTAGATCGACCCGTTCTCCCGGAGCCAGACCTGCTCCGGCGACGGCGCGGAGCGCCGGGGCGGGTGCTGCGGATCATAGAACGGCACCAGACCTCCCGGGGAGCGACGCCAGAAGCAGGGCCCCTCGGGGCTCCAGGAAAAGAGCGAGTCGGCCCGCTCCGCCGCCACGGCGGCGCAGGCGGCAGCCACCCGGCCGGGCCGGCGAAACGGCAGCTCCGGTGCCAGCAGCACCACGAAATCCGGACCCTCACCCTGCCCGGCCGTCTCGTGCAGGCAGTGCAGCAGCACGTCCTCGGCCGGCACGCCCGCCGCGGCCAGGGAACCAGGACGGGCCACTGCCTCGATCCCCCACCGGCGAGCCTGATCCAGAACGGGCACCTCGGCGCTCGAGACCACGATCCGGTCCAGCCCGGCCTCCCGCGCCGCGGCCACCGTGTACCACAGCAGCGGCCTGCCGGCCAAGTCGGCCAGGCAGTCGGTACCCTGGCCGGGAGACCGGCGCGCGGGGATGATGGCCCAGAAGCCGCTCAAGACCGCTCCTCCCCGTCTTTTCCCTCGGGCCCGACCGACACGGGATCCGGCGCAGGTCTCACCGGCCCGGACCAGGCATCAGCGGTTGCAGGGCGACCGCCGGGGATCACCGTCAACCGGGGCCGCGAGTGCCGGCCTGCCACCGATTCGCCCGGAGTCTCTTCCTGCTCGGCCACGAACCGGAACACGCCGCCCCAGGCGGACAGGAAGGATTCGTGGGAGAAACGGCGCTCGACGGTGCGGCGGGCCTCCTGGCCCAGGCGAACGGCGAGGGCGCGATCGTGCAGCAGCCGGGAAACGTGACGGCGCAGGGCGGTGGCGTCCTGGCCGATAAGTCCGTTCACGCCGTGGCGGATCGGCGTGGTGGGGTGGGGCGTCGTGACGACCGGCATTCCTGTGGCCATCGCCTCGAGCACGGCCAGGTTGAAGCCGTCCTCCAGCTCGGGATGGTTTGTGACCAGGAAGCAGCGGAAGCTACGATAGGCTGCCTTCAGCTCCTGCCAGCTGGCAGCGGGTGCCGCGCCCTTGACCTCTGGGTTGCTGCCCAGCAGCGTGGTCGGAATGCCGTGCAGGATTTCCTGCTGCAGGGAATGGTTCAGCAACACCTCGCGCCGGCCCTGCAGGTTGGCCACCCGCAGGACCGCCGGCTGCTCGCCGGTGTAGCCCTGATAATCGTCCAGCGGGATTCCGTGCTGGATGATCCGGCCGCCGAGATCACCCCAGGAACGCCGCTTCAGCTCGGAGATGAAGACGATCTCGGTCGGCAGGTACGACAGGTAGTGTCGCACCCGGGCCACGAATTCCCGGGGGCTGGTCCGGCTGCCCTCGTAGACGATGCGGCCGGACAGGGTGCTGTGAAACAGGATCACCAGGCGGCTGCAGAACTCCTGCAGGGCCAGCAGATCGGTCACGTTGTGCGCCAGCGCCACCGAGAACGGCTCCCGCTGCGCCGCCGCCGCCGCCTCGGACAGGGACACCACCCGGAAGTTGTCCGGCAACGGGCGTACGCCCGGATCCCACCCGCAGGGAAACCCGGTGAGACCGCCGTCCATCACCGTGAACTCGTGAGGCAACCGGCGCAGGAGGTGCAGGTAGGGCTGGTGAGAGTTCACGGTCAGGATCCGCAACCTATTTCCGCCGGGAGCGTTCATCGCGATTCCCTCCCGGTCAGCGAGGGCCGCGGGGGGGCCAGCCGGGCCCCGACGCCGGCGGGGGCGCCCGCAGCATCCAGACGGATAAACGCCACCCCGCCACCGCTCACCGCGGCCAGGGTCTCCGAGCGGTCCCCGGCCGTCACCTGGTCCAGCTTCCGCTGCCACCGGGCCAGGAAATCCACGTAGGGAAACCGTTCGAGGGCCGTGGCGCGAGCGGCCCGGCCCAGCCGGACCGCCAGCTCGCGATCGGCGAGCAGGCGCCGGCAGTGACCGCGCAGCTCGGCCGCCGTCTCGCCCACCAGACCCTCCACCCCGTGCCGAACCGGAGAGGAGGGATGAGGGGTGGTGACGATCGGCATGCCGGTGGTCATCGCCTCCAGGAGGGACAGGTTGTAGCCGTCCTCCAGCTCCTGATCATTCGTCACCAGGAAGCAGCGATAATCGCGGTAGGCACCCTTCAGCTCCTGCCAGCTACCCGCGGCCCGCGCGCCGGGCAGGCCGGGATTGTGGCCCAGCAGCGTGGTGGGTAGCCCGCGGAGCGCCTCCTGTTGCAGCGAGTGATGGAGCAGGACCTCCCGCCTGTCCTGCAGGTTGGACACCCGCAGGATCGACTCCCGCCGGCCCGAATAGCCGTGGTACTCGCTCTCGGGGACGGCGAAGCGGATGACCTCACCCGGCAGGCCGTCCCAGGTGCGCATCTTCAGCAGCGAGACGAAGACCACCCGGGTCCCGGTCTTGGCGAGCACCTGCTCGACCAGGCTCCGGTACCGGCGGGGCGACACGGTGCTGCGCTCGTAGATCGCCCGGCCGGTCAGGGTGGTGTGGATTATCAGGACCGGATTGCGGCAGAGACGCCGCAGGGCGAGCAGGTCGGTCATGTTGTGAGCCAGCCCGACGTCGAACGGACGGCGACCGGCCCGGCGCGTCGCGTCGGGAAGACTCGCCGTCCGGAAGCCATCCGGGAGCGGGCGCACCTGCTCATCCCACCGGCAACCACAACCGGGCAATCCCCGATCGACCACCGTGAACCGGTGGTCCAGACCAGCCAGCAGGTGCAGGTACGGCTGATGGGAATTGACGGTCACCACCTGCAGGCGACCCTTTCTTTTCCCTGGTTTCCTCTTCATCCGTCAGCGGACCTTTCCCCGATCGCCGGGACCCCGCGGCTGACCGGACCCGGGTGCCTCGATTCCCTGGACAACCGGCAGCAGGCCGGATACATTCTCGTGGGCGTTGCCCGGGCTCTGCCTGGGCGATCCGGGCCTACGGAGAAGGCGCGCGGAATTTTTTTCCTTCCGCGGTCGTCCTTTTTCCCGGCTCCGCGTGGCACCAGGGCCTCCTCCGGCGTGATTCGATTTCACACCCGACCGAGGGAAACCCAGGGCAGCACGCTGTTCCGTAACTCAGGGCGCCGGTTCCTGCGGCAAAGAGTTCTCTCTCTGCCTTCGCACCCACTTTCGCAGGACCCGGTCCTTGCAATTTCCAGCCCAGAGAGAATCCGGCGGAAGGCAGGTTTCCAATGAGTTCTCCTCCCCCGCCAGCGCAGCCAGACCCGGACGCGACGATCCGGGACGTTCTGACCGGCATGAAGCGCGTGGCCGTGGTCGGAATCTCCGCCAAGGAGGAGCGGCCCAGCCACGGCATCGCCAAGTTCCTCATCGACAACGGCTACGAGGTGGTGGGCGTGAATCCGGTCCTGACCGAGGTTCTCGGCATCAAGGTCTACCCCAGCCTGAGCGAGATCCCCGAGCCGGTCGATGTGGTCGATATTTTCCGCCGTAGCGAGGCGGTGCCCCCGATCGTCGACGAGGCGATTCAACACGGCGCCAAGGTGATCTGGATGCAGGAAGGAATCGTCCACGCCGAGGCCGCCGCGCGCGCGCGCGAGGCCGGCCTGACCGTCGTGATGGATCACTGCATCTACCGGGAGTGGCTTAGGCTGATGGCCTAGGCCCGCCGACTTTTCCCGCCGAGGAGTACGGGATGGAAAAATCTCCCGTCCTGGTCACCGGAGCCGCCGGTTTCGTCGGCCGCTGGCTGGTCGCCGACCTGCTGGCGGCGGGCTGCAGGGTGATCGGGCTCGATCTCGTTCGCGACCCGTCCGCACCACCGGCGCAGATAGGCCCCTTCCGTCTGGCCGGTGGCGACGAGGCGAGCCGGACCGGTTTCCGTTACCAGGGCGACACTGGCCAGTGGGTGCTCGAACCGTGCTCGCTGGTGGACGCCGAAGCGGTTCGTGAGCTGGTGAACCAGGTCCGGCCCGGGACCATCTATCACCTGGCCGCCCAGAGTTCGGCAGCCGCCTCGTTCGGCGACCCGCGCGGGACCTTCGCCGTCAACGTGAGTGGCACCCTGAACCTGCTCGAAGCGGTCCGGGCCCTGCCCGAGGCGGAATGGCCGAAACTGCTGGCCGTGGGCTCGGCCGAGGAGTACGGGCCCCAGGGTGATTCCCCCGTCCCCCTGACCGAGGACGCCCCGGTGCAACCGGTATCTCCCTACGGGGTCAGCAAGGTCACCCAGACCCTGCTCTGCCAGCAGTATCACAACTGCTTCGACCTGCCCGCGATCGCCACCCGCTCGTTCAGCCACACCGGGCCCGGTCACGACCCGCGGTTCGCCTTTCCCTCCTTCGCCCGGCAGATCGCCACCGCCGAGGCCGGCCAGCGCGATCCCGTGCTCGCGGTCGGCAACCTCTCAGCGGTGCGCGATTTCCTCGACGTCAGGGACGTGATCCGCGCCTACCGGCTGCTGGTTGCCCACGGCGAATCCGGACAGGTTTACAATGTTTGTTCCGGCCATCCATTGACGATTCAGGAAGGGCTGGAGATACTGCTGGCACAAGCTCGCTTTCCGCTGGAGGTGACCCCCGACCCCGATCGCCAGCGGCCCTCGGACATCCCATACCTGGTCGGCGACGGCAGAAAGCTGCGCCGGCGGACAGGCTGGAGCCCTGAACGCAAGATCGCTACGACGCTCGGTGAACTGCTCGAATGGGCGCGGAAGGAGCTGAAATGATTAGGATCTGCATGGTGGGAACCGGGTACGTCGGCCTCGTCTCCGGCGCCTGCATGGCGGACTTCGGGCACGAGGTTTGGTGCGTGGACATCCTCAAGGAACGGATCGCTGGCCTGCGCAAGGGGGCCATCCCCTTCTACGAGCCCGGACTCGACATCATGGTCCTGAAGAACGCCAACGCCGGCCGCCTGCACTTCACAACTTCCCTGGCCGAAGGCATGGCGCAAGCCGACGTGGTCTTCATCGCCGTCCAGACGCCGATGTCCGAGAGCGGCGAGGCAGACCTCAGCTACGTCATGCAGGTCGGCGAGGAGATCGGCGGTTTGCTCACCGAATACAAGGTCGTGGTGACCAAGAGCACCGTGCCGGTGGGGACCGCCCGCCGACTCAAGGAGGTCATCCGCAGCGGCCAGACCGAGCCGGTCGAGTTCGACATGGCCAGCAACCCGGAGTTCCTGCGCGAGGGATCGAGCATCGAGGACTTCATGCGGCCGGACCGGGTGGTGATCGGGACCGAGTCCGACCGGGCGGCCAAGATCATGGGCGAGATCTACCGGCCACTCTACCTGCTAGACACCCCGCTGGTGAACTGCAACATCGAGACTGCCGAGCTGATCAAGTACGCCTCGAACTCGTACCTGGCCGTGAAGATTTCCTTCATCAACGAGCTGGCCGGTCTGGCCGAGAAGGTGGGCGCCGATATCTCCGTCATCGCCAAGGCGATGGGTCTGGACAAGAGGATCGGGTCGAAGTTCCTGCACGCGGGCCTGGGCTTCGGCGGCTCCTGCCTGCCGAAGGACACCAACGCCATCGTCCATATCGGCAACAGCCACGACACCCAGATGCGAATCGTGCGGGCCGCCATCGACGTGAACGCAGAGCTGCCGTCGCGGGCGGTGGCGAAGGCGCAGGAGCTGACCGGCGGCCTGGAGGGCAAAACCGTGGCCCTGCTCGGCCTGGCCTTCAAGCCCAACACCGACGACATCCGGTCCGCAGCCAGCCTGAAACTGACCGAGCTGCTGCGCGAAGCCGGGGCCGTGATCCGCGCCTACGACCCCGTGGCCATGGACCCCTTCCGGGAATCCTTCCCGGACCTCACCTACTGCGAATCCGGCTACGAGGCGGCCACCGGCGCCGACCTCTGCATCCTGGTCACGGAGTGGAACGAGTTCCGCCAGCTCGACTTCCTGCACCTGGCCAAGATCATGAAGGAGCGGGCTTTCCTCGACTGCCGGAACGTGTACAATTTCGCCCATGTCGCCGCCAGCGGCTTCAAGTACGATTGCTTCGGACGCTCCTCCGGAGAGTCCTGATCGGGAGGACGCAGGATGGGCGGCAGGCTGACGGCGTGGTCTCCCCGGGGCGGGGACAACAACATTTTGCTGGTTTTTCCGGCCCGGTTGCGGCACCGTAGGCTGGGTAACGGAACGACTTGGCCTCGACCGTTTTCCCAGTCGCCCCCTCCTGCAACCAATACGATCACGGCGAGGCTCCAGGCCACCCCCACGTGACCTTTTCCCCTTGCCGCCGGTCACCGCAGGGTCTCCCGGACAGGGTCTCGCGAAAGGAAGAAATGACCGCCAACAATCGCAAGGTACCGCGCTACGACCTGGTCACCCCCTTGCTGCCCTGCAAAGACGAGATCATGGCGGCCTTCGAGCGCTTCCTCGTTTCCGGCCAGTACATCCTGGGCGAGGAAGTACACCAGCTCGAGAAGGAGATGGCCGCCGCTTGCGCCGTGCCCGACGCCGTGGGGGTCAGCTCCGGATCGTCGGCTCTTTACATGGCGCTGGCCGTGGCCGGGGTCGGCCCCGGCAGCGAGGTCATCACCACCTCCTATACCTTCGTGGCGACGATCGAGGCGATCATTCGCCTGGGCGCGGTGCCGGTCTTCGTGGACATCTGTCCCGGTGACCTGAACCTCGATCCCACCCGGATCGAGGCGGCCATCACCGACCGGACCCGGGCCATCTGCCCCGTCCACATCTTCGGCGCTCCCTGCGACATGAATCCCATCCTGGAAATCGGCGACCGGCACGAGGTGGACGTCGTCGTCGACATGGCCCAGGCGTTCGGCACCCTCTACGACGGCAAACCCTGCGGCTCCTTCGCCCGGATGAGCAGCCTCAGCTTCTACCCCACCAAGAACCTGCCCGCCATTGGAGACGCGGGCATGATCCTCTGCCGCCGGCCCGAGGACGCCGAACGATTGCGGCAGGTGAGAGCCCACGACCCGATCCGCCTAAACGGCCGCGTTTTTCCGGGCTTCAACTACCGCATCGACGAGGTCCAGGCCCTGGTCATCAGGATCAGGCTGGCGCGCTTCGCCGACGAGCAACGTGATCGGGACCAGGTCGCGGCCACCTACCAGGAAGCCATCCCGGAGGCTTACCGGCTCGTGCCCCCCAACGGCGGCCGTGGCGTGCGGGTCACTCACCACCAGTACTGGGTCCGCGCCCCGGAACGCAACCGCTTGCGGGAGCGGCTGGCCGAAAACGGGATCGACACCGGCGTGTACTACGATCCTCCCCTGCATCACCACCCCCTGTCCGAGTACTGCCGGGCCGCCGGCCCGCTGCCGGAGGCGGAGCGCGCCGCGGCGGAGGTCCTGACGCTGCCCATCCACGCGGCGTTACCGATCGCGGACGCTCGACGCATCGGCAAGGTCGTGCAGGAGTTCTTCCGGGAATCCTCTCCGGCGACCGAACGAACCCGCCGGTCGGGAGGCGAGGCGACGTGAAGGCCCGGCCCGTCCTCAGCTTCGGCACGCTGGCCAGCCCTCTGGCCAAGGCCCAGACCCAGGCCGTCATCGATCGGATCCAGGAAGTCCACCCCCGCTTCACTTGCCAGATGATCATCACGCCGTCCCCCGTCCGGCCCGACGAGAACGGCCAGGAACCGTTTCTGGCCGCCTCGGCGGCGGAAGTCGAGCACCTGGAGGAGCAACTGCTGGCCGAGGAATTCCGCTTCGTCGTGCAGCGCGCCGCCGACCTGGTGCTGCCGCTGCGCGAGGGGGTCACCTACGCCGGCACTCCTGCCCGGAGCACTCCTTTCGACGCCTTCCTGAACCGGCAGGGCCTGATCGCCGACGAGATGCCGGACAACGCCGTGGTCGGCGTCCTCAATCTCCGGACCAAGACCCAGATGGTCAGCCTATGGCCGCGGCTGAAGATCAAGATCCTGCCCGGGGGTCTGACCGGGGCGCTGGAGATCTTCCTGCGGCGCTGCGAGGTGGACGGGCTGGTGCTGCCGGCCGCCGTGGCAGAGCACCTCGGCATTCAGGGTATCGTCACCGAGCTCTTCTATCCCGAGATGATGCTGCCCAGCAGCGGGCAGGGCATCCTGGTGATCCTCGGCCGGGAGGAGGACAAGGAGGGGCGGGACCTGCTGGCCTCCATCCATTCCCCCGCCACCTTCCAGGAGATGGAAGCCGAACACGCCTTCATGCAACGCTTCGCCTCGGACCAGGATCTGCCGGTCAGCGTCCTGGCCCAAGTCGACCGCAAGAAGATCCTCGTCACCGGCGCGATCGCCTCGCTGCGCGGCACGACCAACCGGGACTCGGCGGAGGGGCCCACCCCCAACGCCGGTCAGATCGGCGCCGACCTCGCCGAGAAGCTCCTGATGAACGGGGATTCGGTCATCGACCTGCTCGAGGCCGATTTCCCGGACGGGCTGCCTGCCCTCGACCAGGAGGACGACCCGCTGGGCGGCGGCGTCGAGGACGAGCTGGAGACCGAACTCTCCGACCTCGATCAACCCGAAGAATAACCCTCCCCTGACCCACTCCCGGATGGTTCCGAGGCCCTCCTGACGCTCCGTAAACAACCTGGAGTGCGCCACGCGTGTTCCAGCACCCGAGCCGGCGAGGCGCTGGAAGGGGCGTGTCGAGGGGCAAACGGTTATTCCGAGTCGGCGAATTGCTGGGCGAGGGAAGCCGCCGCGAAGGGATCGCGGAGCTGGGCGGTGCCGACCTGGACGGCGACCGCGCCGAGGGCGAAGAACTTAAGGGCGTCCTCGGGGGTGGCGATGCCCCCGACGCCAATGACCGGGATGTCCACCCGGGTGACGATCTCGTCCACCTTGGCCAGCGCGATCGGCAGGATGCCGGGGCCCGAGTAACCGCCGCACCGGCGGGGCAGGATCGGCTCGCCGCCGGTGAGATCGACCTCCAGGCCGAGAACCGTGTTGATGGCGGAAACCGCATCGGCGCGGCCGGCCCGGGCGGCCTCGGCCAGCGGGGCGATCTCGGCGACGTTGGGCGTCAGCTTGGTGATCAGGACCCGGTCCGGCAGATGGGGGCGGGCGGCGGCGGTGCAGGCGGTCACCGTGGCGGGGTCCCGGCCGAAGTCCTGCCCCCCCTCGGCCACGTTGGGACAGCTGAGGTTCAATTCCACCCCGTGCCAGCCGGGCAGGTCCGCCGCGGCAGCGTGCAGCTGCGCCGCCATCTCCCCGAACTCGTCCGGCCTGGTGGCCGCGAGGCTGACCACGATCGGCACCCCGCGGGCGCCGAGCTCGGGCAGGGTTTCGGCCAGGAAGTGCTCACAGCCGACGTTCTCAAGCCCGATCGAGTTGAGAGCCCCCGCCGGCAGCTCGCAGAGCCTCGGCTGGGGATTTCCCCGGCGCGGTTGGGGGGTAACCGTCTTGGTGACCACCGCGCCGAGGCCGGCGAAAGGTGATTGGTGCTCGGCAGAGGAGATGTCGTGGCCGGTCAGGCCGTAGCCGAAGCAACCCGACGCGGTCCAGATCCGCCCGCCGAACTCGCGGGGACCCAGCCGGAACGGGGCGCCGGGATCGAATCGCAGCCAGGGCGGCTTCTTCACGACGGGTCACCTCCTGGGCTCGAGCGGGGCCGGGACACCGGACCGGCTCCCGGGACCGGGCCCCGGAATTCCTGCCAGTCCACCTGCTCGGCGGGGAAAACCGGTCCGTCCTGGCAGGCGCTGGCCAGCGTGCCATCCCGCCGCGGGACGACACAGCCCCGGCAGACGCCGTAACCGCAGCCCATGTTGGCCTCCAGCGAGACCAGACAGGGCAAGTGAAATTCCCGGGCCGAAGCCGCCACCGCCCGGAGCATCGGCTCCGGGCCGCAGGCGAGCACCAGCGGCGACCCGCCTGCCGGGTTGCCCAGCGGTTCCCGGCAGAGATCGATCACCAGGCCGGTGAAGACTCGCCCGTCGGGCGGCACGCCCTGCGCTCCCTCGACACTCACCTGCCAGCGGTCGGCCAGCAGGTCCCAGGGTACCTCGCCGCCTTCCCGGGCGCCGAAGAAGGCCTGATCCTGCGGGCGCCCGTACCGGTCCCACCAGGCGTGAAGCGGCGGCAGGCCGACGCCCCCGGCCACCAGCACAACCGGCCGGTCTTCGTCAGGGGCGGGGAAAGGAAAACCCAGCGGCCCCAGGAAGCTCACCGAGGCTTCTTCCGCCAGGCCAGCCAGCAGGGCCGTTCCGCGGCCAACCACACGGTAGAGAAACGACACCAGCGACCCGGCCGTCGCCAGGATCGAGAAGGGACGGTTGAAGACGAAGCGGTCCGGGCCCGTGACGTTCAGCATCGCGAACTGTCCGGGCCGGAAGTCGAGATCCTCAGGCAGCTGCAGGTCGAGCCGCCGCAGATCGGCGGCCAGGGGCCGGTTGGCGCGCACCCGCGCGGGGAGACTACGACAGCCGGGGTTCCCGGCGGGGCTCACTGGCTGTCTCCGGTGGCGAGGCTGTCCACCTCGACCTCGGCCTCGGCCGGCCCGGCCAGGCTGTCCGGAGCGTCGGCGTGGAAGGTCATGGATTCGGCCTGGCGCCAGGGCCCGGGGGGGGCGGTACTGTCGGCCGGGGCGCTTTCCGCGGAGACGCTTTCCACCGGGATGAGTTCGGCCGCGGTGGTGTCGACCGCAGCGCTGTCGGCCGGCTGGCTGGTCAGGGGCTCCTCGGTGGCGGCCGGGGGTTCCTCCGGTGCCTCGGCGGCTGTCTCGCCCTCGGCCTCCTCGGCTTCCGCAGCCTCCGCCGCCTCCGCGGCCGCCCGGAGGCGTTCGCGCTCGTACTCCAGGTCCTGCAGTTCCAGCAGGTAGCCGAGGAGATCGGCCTCCTCACCTTCACGCATCAGGTAGGCCTGAGGTGATTCGGGGCATTCTTCCAGCAGGCGAGCTGTGACCAGGTCGGCCGAATCGGGCAAGGCCAGGTGGTCACGATAGGCAACCAGGGCGCCGAAGAGACCGCGGGCGACAGCCGCGCTGTCGGCCTCGGCATGGTCCGCCACTTCGAGGAAGCGCGAGGCGGCCATGCGGGGCCGGCCCATGCCGAAAAGCAAAGCATTGGCCTGCAGCAGCTTCAAGGCGGGCTCCCGCTGCTCGTTTCCCTCGGCGAGGGCCTGCTCGGCGGCCAGGTAGTCCCGTAGTATCGACAGCAACTCGCGGCTGCCCTCGGGGTCGTCGAGGATCTTGTTGCCCTTGACCGCTTCCTGGAACTCGGTCCGCGCCTCCTCCAGTTCCCAGCGGCGGAAGTGGATGCGGGCGAGCATGTCGTGAGCGCGCGGGGCAACCTCCCGGGTTTTCCACTCGGTGGGCAGGTTCTGGAGCAACGCGGCGGCGTCATTTTCCTTGCCCTGGGCGAGCAGGTCCTCCGCCTCGGCGAGCGCCACCCTGCCCTCGGCCTGGTAGATCTCGGCCCCCTTCCGTAGATCGGCCAGGATGGCGGAAGCCTCCTCGTGCTGACCCAGCTGGGAGAGCGTGCGGGCCAGCAGCAGACTGGCGTTGAAGGCGACCTCCCGGCTGGAGGTCTCCTCAACCAGCGGGCGCAGAACCTCGGCGCCGGTGGCGTAGTCCTCCAACTCCCAGAGGCAGTTCCCCAGCTTCAGGCCGGCCTGGAACCGCAGGTCCGATTCCGGATCCTGCGCCAGGTACGCCTCGAAGCTTTCCCGGGCCGCTTGCCAGTCTTCCAGGACATAGCTGTTCTCACCCCGGACCCGGAAGGCTTCGGCCCGGAACTCGCTGTCGGGGAAGTTCTTGTGCAACCGCTCGAGGAAGGAGTTGGACTGGGTCACGTCACCGATCAGCAGGTAGTTCAGGGCCTGGAAGTAGAGGGCCTCCTCCTCGAAGGGTGTGGCGGGGAAGTTGGCGAACAGCAGCTCGATGTTCCGGGCCGAGGTACGGTAGGCCGCCAGGCGATGGTGGGCCTTGGCCATCAGGAACAGTGCGTCGTCGGTCATCCCGGAGCCGGGATACTCGTTGAGGATCTTCTGGCACTTCTTGATGGCCTTGTCGTAGTTGTTGCGCTGAGAGGACGTGGCCTGGGTTACCTCCTCGCCGGCCTTGAGCCGATCCTCGCGCTCCTGTTCAGCTTCCCGGA
>CAZAHC010000036.1:0-18600 GCA_964484595.1 uncultured Fibrobacteraceae bacterium
AGGTCATCTTCGAGGAGTTCAAGGGCACCGGCAACATGGAGCTGGTGCTCGACCGGAAGATCGCCGACCGGCGAATCTACCCCGCCATCGATATCTTCAAGACCGGCACCCGCAAGGAGGAGCTGCTGCTGGACAAGATGGATCTGAACAAGGTCTGGGTCCTGCGCAAGTACCTGAGCGACTACAGCCAGATCGAGGCGATGGAGTTCCTCATCGACAAGCTGGGCAAGACCAAGACCAACAGCCAGTTCCTGGCCGCCATGAATACCTGACCCCCGCGGTCAGAAAAATCTTGCCCCTGCGCTGTTCCGCTATTTCCTTTTGGCCTCGACCGTGCGAGAGGTTCCGTAACCAAGGCTGCAGGAAATGAAGAAGAAGATACATCCCGACTACGTGGACTGTGAGATCACCTGTCTGTGCGGGAATGTCATACACACGCGCTCGACGAAGGCCAAGCTCAACGTCGAGATCTGCTCGCAGTGCCACCCGTTCTTCACGGGGCAACAGAAGATCGTCGACACCGCCGGCCGGGTGGAGAGATTCCGCCGCCGGTACGAGGGCACTGCGTACAACAAGAAGGGTTAGCCCGGGGCGACCGGCAGCCCCGCGCTCGTAGCTGATCGTATCGCAGAGGGTACCGGACGTTTTCATAGCCGGTACCCTCTTTTCGTTGCCCGGGCCGGGATTTCCCGCTAGCTTGCCGTTGCGGAGGGTAAACGTGCTGAACAATCCGTCAGAACCGGCGGCGGCCACCGAGGACCGGTCACCGCCCGATCAGGCTCCCGACCCGGCCGAGCTCGACCTCGCCGTCGGGGGTCAGGCCGTCATCGAGGGCGTGTTGATGCGCAGCCCGACCGCCCTGGCCACCGCCGTCCGCACGCCGGACGGGCGCATCGTGATCCGCAAGAAGCCCTTCTGCAGCGTGGTGCGCCGGCTGCCGTGGCTGAACATCCCCGTCGCCCGGGGCGGGATTCACCTGATCGAGACCCTGGGCCTGGGCATCGATTCGCTGATGTTCTCGGCGGACCAGGCCACCCAGGAGGAGCGTCTCGAAGCCGGGGGCAAGAAGATCGGCGAGACCCTGCAGATGTGGGGAGTGGTCGCGCTCGCCTTCGTGCTCAGCCTGGGGCTGTTCTTCTACCTGCCGCTGATCCTGACCGATCTGCTGGGCGTCGAGCACTCCGTGTGGTTCAACATCGTCGACGGCCTGTTCCGGGTTGCCCTGTTCGTGCTTTACCTGTGGGGAGTCTCGAAGCTGCCGGACATGGCGCGGGTCTTCCAGTATCACGGCGCCGAGCACAAGTCGATCCACGCCTTTGAAAAGAAGAGCGAGCTGTCGCCCGCCGGCGCCCGGCCCTTCACCACCCTGCATCCCCGCTGCGGCACCAGCTTCCTGTTCTTCGTGATGCTGATCTCCATCGTCGTCTTCAGCTTCCTCGGCCGGCCCGAGAACGTGGGTGAGCGGCTGGTGCGCCTGGCGTTCGTGCCCCTGATCGGGGGGCTGGCCTACGAGGCCATCAAGCTCTCCGGGAAGTTCAGCGGGTCCGCCTGGCTGAAACCGTTCATCTGGCCCGGCCTGATGATGCAGAAGATCACCACCCGGGAGCCGGACGATTCGCAGCTCGAGGTTGCCATGAGCGCCTTGAAGGCGGTCCTGAGCCCGGAAGCGAACGGGTTCAAGGAGCGGACCTACTACGAACTGGACACGGTGGCCAGCGACCCTGGCGCCGGGGCTGCCGGTGAGGAGCAGTCGTGAAGCAGAACATCGCCGCGGTGAAGGAGAGGTACGAGGAGCTGAGCGCGGCGCTGAGCGATCCGGCCGTCCTGCAGGACCGCCGGCAGTACCAGGATCTGACCCGGGAGCACGCCCGGCTGCACAAGAGCCTCGGCCTCGGCGAGCGTTACCTCGCGATCCTGGACCAGATCGAGGAAGATCGCCAGATCGTGGCCACGGAGAAGGACCCGGAACTGGTGGCCCTGGCCCGGGAGGAGCTGGCGGGGCTGGAGGAGGACCTCGCCCGGGTCCAGACCGAGCTGGAGACGGCCCTGGTGCCGGTCGATCCCAACGACCATCGCGACGCCATCCTCGAGGTGCGTGCCGGCACCGGCGGCGACGAGGCGGCGCTCTTCGCCGAGGAGATCTGCCGCATGTACCGGCGGTTCGCCGAGAAGCGGGGCTGGCGGACCGAGTTCATCGACGCCACCGAGGGCAATGCCGGGGGCCTGAAGGAAGTCATCTACGCCGTGCGCGGCGAGGGTGCGTTCGGCATCCTGCGCTACGAGAGCGGGGTCCACCGGGTGCAGCGGGTGCCGGTCACCGAGAGCCAGGGCCGCATCCATACCTCGGCCGTGACCGTCGCCGTCCTGCCCGAGGCCGAAGAGGTCCACGTGGAGAACAAGCCCGAGGAGCTGCGCAACGACGTCTACCGCTCCCAGGGACCCGGCGGCCAGTCGGTGAACACCACCGACAGCGCCGTGCGCATCACCCACCTGCCCACCGGCCTGGTGGTCCAGTGCCAGGACGAGAAGTCCCAGCACAAGAACAAGAACAAGGCCATGTCCGTGCTGCGGTCGCGTCTGCTGGAGCGGGCCATCCAGGAGCAGGAACAGGCGATCTCCGCCGAGCGCAAGCTGCAGGTCGGCACGGGCGATCGCAGTGCCAAGATCCGCACCTACAACTTCCCCCAGAGCCGCGTCACCGACCACCGCATCGGGTTGACCGTCCATAATCTTGATGCGATCATGACCGGAGAGCTGGACGAGGTCGTCGCGGCGCTGCAGGCTCATCGCCGCGAACAGGAACTCGCCGCCGGCCGGGATCGATCTTGAAGCGGCGCCGCGGCCGGCCCTCCGTCCGCCCGCGCTGCGAGGGTCTCCATCATCTGCCAGTGCCATGTTTGCAGAGCTGAAAACGGTCAGGGAACTGATCCAGATCACCAGCAAGTACCTGGCGGACAAGGGAGTCGAATCTCCCCGTCTGAATGCCGAGCGCCTGCTGGGGGACGTGCTGTCGCTGCCCCGGATCGAGCTCTACCTGCAGCATGACCGCCCCCTGTCCGCCGCCGAGCTGGACCGTTACCGCGAGTACGTACGGCGGCGGGCCGCGGGCGAACCCCTGCAGACCCTGATCGGGACGACCGAGTTCTACTCGCGCAGCTTCAAGGTGCCCGCCGGGGTCTTCATCCCCCGGCCCGAGACCGAGGTCCTCGTCGAGCGCTGCGTCGAGCTGCTCACCCCGGAGGGGCGGCGGCTGGTCTCGCCCCAGGTCCTGGAGATCGGTTGCGGCTGCGGGGTGATCGGGATCTCGCTGGCTGCGGAGGTGCCGGCGGTGCAGGTGGTGGCGACGGACGTCGATCCGGCCGCCGTCGAGCTCAGCGCCCACAACGCCCGGCGGCTGGGCGTGGCGGGCCGGATGACCTTTCTCGCGGGCAGCCTGTTCGCCCCGGTCTCGGCGACCCTGGCCGGGAAGGTGGATCTGCTGGTCAGCAATCCCCCCTATATCCCGGCGGGGGAGATCGACTCCCTGCCCGCCGAGGTGGTCGAACACGAACCGCGCGCGGCCTTGGACGGCGGCAGCGACGGCCTCGATTTCTACCGGGCCCTGGCGGCGGGCCTGGCCAAGTGGCTCGGTCCGGAGGGGCAGGTCGCCGTCGAGATCGGGGCCGAACAGGCCGATGGGGTGACCGAGATCTTCGGCCGCTCCGGCTGCCGGGACATCCGGGTCCGCCGTGACTACAACGATCTGCCGCGGGTGGTGACCGCCCGGCGGGCGGCCACCGACACGGGCTAGGAGGGCAAGACGTGGACCGGTTCGTCATCACGGGACCCACCCGGCTGGCCGGGACAATCGAGGTGGGCGGCGCCAAGAACGCGGTACTGCCCCTGATGGCCGCCGCACTGCTCGCCCGTGGCAAGTCGGAGATCGATAACGTCCCGGACCTGCGGGACGTGCGCTTCTTCATGGAGGTCCTGCGCACCCTGGGAGCCGAGTGCGAGCTCGCGGGCGGCGTGCTGACGGTCGACACCACCAACCAGGAGGGTCACGAGGCCCCTTACGACCTGGTGCGCAAGATGAGAGCCAGCATCTATGTCCTGGGGCCACTGCTGGCGGCCCGGGGCCGGGCGCGGGTCTCCCTGCCCGGGGGCTGCGCCTGGGGGCCCCGGCCGGTGAACCTGCACCTGGAGGGGCTGCGGCGGCTCGGCGCCGCCATCGAGCTGGAAGAGGGTTACATCGTCGCCGCGGCCGGCGCCGGCCTCCGCGGAGGCGAGTTCCGGTTCGAGCCGTCGTCGGTCGGCGCCACGGCGAACGTGCTGATGGCCGCCGTCCTGGCCGACGGCGTCACCGAGCTGAGCAACTGCGCCACCGAGCCCGAGGTGACCGAGCTGGCCCGCGCCCTGGTCGAGGCCGGGGCCCGGATCGAGGGTCTGGGCACCGGCCGGCTCCGGATCGAGGGCGTGACGAGCCTGGCGCCGATCCGGCACCGGGTCATCGCCGACCGCATCGAGGCGGGCACCTTCCTGGCCGCGGCCGCGGTGACCGGTGGCTCGCTGGAGCTGCAACGTTGCCAGCCAGAGCACCTCGAGGCGGTGATCGCCGTCCTGCGCTCGATGGAGTGCGAGGTGCGGGAGCAACCGGACAGCATCACGATCACGGCTCCCGACCGTCCCGCGCCGGTCGAGGTGGTGACCCGGCCCTATCCCGGGTTTCCCACCGACATGCAGGCCCAGGTGATGGCCGTGGCCGCTCTGGCGGGTGGCACCAGCTACCTGACCGAGACTATCTACCCGGACCGCTTCACTCACGTGGCGGAGCTGCGGCGGCTGGGCGCGGACATCCGCCTCGACGGCGCCACCGCCATCGTCTTCGGCGTTGACCAGCTACAGGGAGCGCCGGTGATGGCGACCGACCTGCGGGCCAGCGCCAGCCTGGTCCTGGCGGGCCTGGCCGCCGAGGGGACCACCACGATCAACCGCGTCTACCACATCGACCGGGGTTACCAGGGCATCGAGGCCAAGCTCGCCGCTGTCGGGGCCCGCATCCGGAGGGAACAGGGGTGACCGATTCGCCGGGCCGCCATTTCATCCTCTGCGCCGCCGGCCACGTCGATCACGGCAAGACCGCCCTGATCACCGCCCTGACCGGCGTCAACACCGACCGCCTCAAGGAAGAGCAGGAGCGCGGTATCAGCATCGAGCTGGGCTTCGCGGAGTTCGCGGCCGGGGACGACCTGGTGCTCGGCGTGGTCGACATGCCCGGTCACGAGCGCTTCGTCAAGCAGATGGTGGCCGGGTCGGGCGGGGTGGACCTGGCTTTCCTGGTCGTCGCCGCCGACGAGGGGGTGATGCCCCAGACCGTCGAGCACCTGGAGATCCTCGATTCGCTCGGCGTGGCGAGCGGGGTCGTGGTGATGACCAAGATCGACCTGGTGGACGAGGACATCCTGGCCGTCGCCACCGCCGAGGCCCGGGAGCTGGTGGCCGGCACCTTCCTGGCCGATAAACCGATCGTGCCGGTCTCGGCCACGGCCGGTCTGGGCTTGACCGAGCTGACCGCAGCCCTCCGCCGGGAAGCCGACCTCCTGCCGGTTCGCCAGGTCGGCGGGCCGTTCCGCCTGCCGCTGGACCGGGTCTTCACCTTGCCGGGTGTCGGGGCCATCGTCACCGGCACTTGCTGGGCCGGCTCCGTCAAGGTGGGGGATCGCCTGGTGATCGAACCGGCCGGGCTGAAGGTGCGGGTGCGGGAGGTACAGGCCCACGGCCGCGCCACCGCCGCGGGTTTTTCCGGCCAGCGGCTGGCCCTGGCCCTGCACGGCGCCAAGAAGGAGGACCTGCAGCGCGGCTACCAGGTGCTCAGCCCCGGTTGCTGCCAGCCGAGCCGGCGGATCGACGTGCGGGTACAGCTGCTGCCGCACTACCGCGGGCAGATCAAGAATCGCCAGCGGCTTCACGTCCACCACGCCGGCCGGGAGGTTCTCGGTCGCATCGTGCTGCTGGACGAGGCCGACCTGGGGCGTGACACGGGCCCCCGCACCTGTTTGGCCCAGCTGCACCTGGAGGACTCGCTCGTCCCGCAGCGCGGCGACCGCCTGGTACTGCGCTTCTACTCGCCGGTCACCTCGGTCGCCGGCGCCGTGATCCTCGATTGCTCCCCCCGGCGTCACAAGCGGTTCGACGAGTCCGTGCTCGAGGCGCTATCGGTGCGAGAGGAGGGGGATCCGGACGCCCTGTTCGAGCAACGGTTGCAGGCGGCCGGCCTGGCCGGCCTGCCGGTGACCGAGGCGGGGGATTTCAGCGAGAGTCCGCAGGCCGTCACCGTGGCCGATCGTCTGTACCACCGGCAGGTCCTGGCGGCCCAGGCCGAGGCGGTGGCGGCGCTCGTCGCGGATTACGGCCGGAAGTATCCCCTGCGGCTGGGCATTCCCAAGGAGGAAGCCAGGCGGAAGGTCCGGTTCCCCGGCAGCGCCGGCGAGTGGAACGGTCTCTGCCGGGTGATGGCTGATCTCGGTGGCTGGTTCGTGGCCGGTGACAAGATCACCGCCTCGGCCACGGGCCCCGCCCTGCCCCCCGAGCTGGCCCGGGCGCTCGACCAGCGGGCGGAGGCCCTGCGCGAGCTGGGTCTGCAGTGGCCGGGCACGGCCGCCTTCGGCGAGCAGCATACCGTCCCCGCCGATCACAAGCTGCGCGAGGAGGAGTTCCTGCGCTTCCTGGCCGACCAGGGCAAGGCGGTCCAGGTGGCTGCCGATTACTTCGTGCACGCGGAGGTCCTGGCCGAAACCGTCGCGGCCCTGGGCCGGTTCTTCCAGGATCAGCCCGAGATCGGGTTCGGCGAGTTCCGTGAGCTGACGGGGTTGACCCGGAAGCTCGGCATCCCTCTGCTGGAGTATCTCGACCAGATCGGGGTCACCGAGCGCGTCGGCGACAAGCGCCGGCCCGGTCCCGCCCTGGCGGAGGAAAAATGAACGAATCGCCGCCTCCGGTCACCGGCGAGCGCCGGCCAACCCGCCAGGTCACGGTCGGGGGGATCACCCTGGGCGGTGACGCTCCGGTCCGTGTCCAGTCGATGACCAACACTCCGACCGGCGACCGGGAGGCCACCTTGCAGCAGATCCGCGAGCTGGCCACGGCCGGGGCCGAGATCGTTCGCCTGGCCGTCAACGATGAGAACGCCGTAGCAGCCCTGCCGGGAATCGTCGCCGAGGCCAACGTCCCGCTCGTGGCCGACATCCATTTCGATTTTCGGCTGGCCCTGCAGGCGGTCGAGGCCGGCATAGCCAAGCTGCGGATCAATCCCGGCAACATCGGCTCGGCGGCCCGGGTCAGGGAGGTGGCCGCAGCGGCCCGCGACCGCGGCGTGCCGATCCGGGTGGGGGTCAACCGGGGCAGCCTGCACCGGCGATACCACGAGCTCCTCGAGCGCGATCCGGCGGGCGCCCTGGTCCAGAGTGCCCTGGACGAGCTGGAGATCCTCGCCGCCGCGGGCTGCGAGGACGTGGTCGTCAGTCTCAAGAGCTCCGATCCACCCGAGGTGATCGACGCCTGCCGCCGCTTCGCCGCGTCGAGCCTGGTGCCGCAGCACCTGGGCGTCACCGAGGCCGGAACCCTCAAGGCCGGCACGGTCCGGTCGGTGGCGGCCCTGAGCGTGCTGCTGGCCGAGGGGATCGGCGACACCATCCGCATCTCCCTGGCCGCCGACCCGGTCGAGGAGGTTCTCGCCGCCTTCCACCTGCTGTCCTCCCTGGGCCTGCGGGAGGGATACGCCCGCGTGGTGGCCTGCCCCACCTGCGGCCGGATGGAGGTGGACGTCGTGTCCCTGGCCGCCCGGGTCGAGGAGCTGGCCCGGGATCTGCCGGCCGAGCGGGTTATCGCGGTCATGGGGTGCATCGTCAACGGCCCGGGAGAGGCCAAGGCGGCCGACCTGGGTATCGCCGCCGGCAAGACCAAGGTCGCCATCTACCGTCACGGCGAGTTCCACCGGAAGGTTCCCAAGTCGGAGCTGGAGGAGATCCTCTTCGCCGAGATCGAGCGACTCAGGTAGCGGGTTCTGGCAGGCCTTTGACCAGCCGCAGCAGGTCATTCAGGTATTATCCGGGTTTATCCGATCAAGCCCTCGTCTTTTCCTGCCGATTGCTAAGGTTGTCTCCGAGTGCCGGTCACCCACGGCCGGCCGGTCTGGCGCCGCAGGTGAGGTAGGAGAGGGAAGGCACATGACCCGGGAAATGGTCCTCGAGGACACCGGTCTGGAAAACGCCGCCGATTCCCCCACCGGCGTCATCGCTCCGGCGACTGCCGACGAGCTCGACTCCCGCCTCGACGCCCTGCAGTCCGTCAACGCCAAGCTCCTCTTTCTCCGCGACATCAAGACCGTTTACGAGGAAATGGCCAGGTCCGCGCGGCAAGTTCTCGGCTGTGATTTCTGCGCTCTCTACACCTACGAGCGACCGGACAACCTGCTCCTTCTGCAGGCCGGGGCTGGAGACCATGACCCGGAGCGTCGGCCGGAAATCCACCTGGATGACCCCGGCAGCATCCAGGCCCAGGCGTTCCAGGAGGAGTACCTCGTCTACATCCCCGACCTGCGGGAAAACCGGGCCGAACGACGGGAAAATCCGGAAATTCGCAGCCAGCTCTGCATTCCGATCTCCAGCAACCAGGGGCCGGTCGGTCTGTTCGATTTCGGCAGCCGGCGGGTGGACGCCTTCGCTCACCAGGACGTCCGCATCGCCAGCATCCTGGTGGACCAGGCGGCGTTCTCCTTGGAAAACATCCGCCTGCTCGGCGATCTGACCGCCAGCCGCGACGCCGTCATCCGAGGCATGGCCCTGCTGGCCGAATCGCGGGACGGGCAGATCGGAGGGCACATCGATCGGATCTGCGCCTTCAGCCACCTGTTCGCCACCCGCCTCCGCCAGGATTCACCCTACGAACACCTCGTGGACGACGATTTCCTCGAGACCATCAACCGGGCCGCCGCCCTGCACGACATCGGCAAGGTAGGCATTCCCGACCGGATCCTGCTGAAGCCCGGGAAACTCACCGAGAAGGAGTACGAGATCGTCAAGACCCACACCACGATAGGCGGTTCCCTGCTGGTGGGTCTGATCCGGGACCACGGCTCGTTTCCCACGCTCAGGATGGGCGCCGAGGTCGCCTACGGCCACCACGAGTGGTGGGACGGGTCCGGTTACCCCCACGGGCAGAGGGGTCAGGCCATTCCCCTCTCGGCCCGCATCGTGACCGTGGCCGACGTGTTCGACGCCCTCACCTCTCGCCGGGTCTACAAGGAAGCCTGGGAGGCGGGGGAGGCCTTCCTCGCCCTGAAGGAAAGAGCCGGCACGCAGTTCGATCCCCACCTTCTGGATCTCTTCACGGAGCTGGCGCCCCAGCTGCTGGAGATCCGCAACGAGCTTTCCGATTATATCATGGCCTGGGATTTGGGCCCCACCCCTCGTCACCCAGGCAACGCCCCAGGCCTGATCAGGCCAGGAGCGTTGCCTGAACGCCGGTGGGCAGGCCACCTTCCCCGGGCCACGATCAACCGGTTCACGCCTGATAAGGGTATTGTGTGGTTTTTTTGCCGGGACCCATTTACTGGGTAATTCAAAAAAAATGGGATGTTTCCAGCGGCGATGCCACGTGGCACAGTTCCGCGCCCGCGAGGCGGTCAAACCGGCGGGGTTCCCGTCCGGAGGCAGAGGTTCAGGCGCTGGTCGAGGGGAGGATTCGTGATCACGCGGGAGCCACCCCCGGCGGAACGCCGGGTTCGGCGAACAGGCTCTTCTCCCTGATACAGGTGGCCGTGCCGGGGGGAGACTTGCGCGGCTTGCGGACGTACTTGCGCCGGGTGTAGACGACCGGCACCAGCGACGAGTGACGGGCCTTGCTGTGCAGGGCCGCCAGCGCGGCGGCCTTGGCCAGCACGCGCCCGGGGATCAGCTCCGGCTTGCCGCCGGTGCGCAGGATCACGTGGCTGCCGGTTACGGCCTGGGCGTGAAACCAGATGTCCTCGGGTGCGGCCCGGTGGTGAGTCAGCTCGTCGTTTTCGGCGTTGTTGCGGCCTACCCAGACCTCCCATTTCCCCTCCACCAGGTAGCGGCGGAAGGGCCGGCCGGGTTCGACGGCCTGGGGTTGCCGGCCGGGCGCGGTCCACGGGGCGGGGCGCAGCAGCTCGGCGTTTTCCTGCTGCCAGTCGAGCAAGGCGGCCAGGCGGTTCTCGGCCAGTCCGGCCAGCGCCGCCAGTTCCTCCTTCCTGGCCTGGCAAAAAGCCAGCCTGGTCCGGGCCGACTCGAGGCGCCCGGCGATCTGATCCCGGCCCCGCTCCGCCTTGCGGGCCAGCCGGAAGTAGTGATCCAGGTTGGCGGCGGGTTCGAGGGCGGGATCGAGGGGGATGCGCACCGGCCGGCCGTCGAAAGGGCTGGGCAGCTCGACCTCCTCGCTGCCGCGGGGCACGAGGTTCAGGCTGGCGGCCAGCGTTTCGGCCAGGCGACGATATTCCTCGCCGCGATCCGCTTCGGCCAGGTCCCGGCTCAGGTTCCCGATCAGGCGTTGCGCGGCCCTCTCTTCGTTCCGCAGGGTCTTGCCCAGCCGGGCCAGGTTTTCGGTCTCCAGCTGGCCGGTGAGCTCGGCGAGGGCCTGGGTGCGGAACCGACCCCGGACGTCGGCGCAATCCGCCGGCTCTATCGACCCGGCCGGACCGCCCGCGTCGCCGAACACCGCCTCGGGAGGCAGTTGGGTCAACAGCGTGTGGATCGGGCGGCGGAGCGACCAGAGCAGGCGTCCCTCCTCGTCCAGCAAGGTCACGTTGCCGCGGGTGCCGAAGAGCTGGTGCAGGAGGGTCAAGCGACCCTCTCCCGGGGGGGAGGAGAAGGAGAGGGCCATGACGCGGTCGCCGGGCAGCATGCCGGCGCCGTCGAGCAACCGGTCGGTCAGGAAAGAGGCCAGCGGCGGGCGCTTGATCCAGCCCAGGCAGGCCCGCATGGGTGAGGGAAGGACGTCCGAAGCGTCCCAGAGCAGAACCGCCCCGGGCCGTGCGAGCAGGTACAGCAGGGTGCGCTCCCGGCCCGCCACCGAAAGCGAGAGCCAGCCGGAGCCGGCCGTGACCCGGATGATCTGCCGGCCGACGAGGGAGTGTCGCCAGCAGCGGAGCAGGGATTCGAGGGCGTCCTGCCGGCGCCAGGGACGCTGCCCGGGCATGCCATTCGCTCCCGGCGCTCCGGGTCGAACCGTCGCCTCGCCACCACGGGGCGGCGGCCGGGAAACCCGGGCTAGAAGAAGGTCAAACCGATCGTGAGCTTGAAGTCCTGGGAGTCCTCCAGCCCGAACCTGGCCTCGGCGAAGAGTTCCCGGGCGCCGGAGAGCTTCCTGGCCACCCCGGCCACCGCGTTCAACCCGAAGTTGGAGTTCGAATTACCGACCTCCGGGTCGTAGGTGTTCCAGACCGCCCCGCCGCCCGCGAATATCTTCCAGTTGGCCGATTCGAGTTCGGGGAAGGTGTAGAGAACGTCGCCGTTCACCGCCCAGAAGGTGACGTGGTCGCCGAAGCCCACCTCCAGGCTGGGCAAGATGACCACGCCCGTGGTCGGTTCGGCCGCCTGGAAATGGCAACCCACGTGGATCTGCTCGGGACCGGAATCGTCGGTGGAGAATCCAGCGCGAACACCCAGCGGGAAAGGCGCTGCGCCCGCAGTGGGCGGAGCCACCGCAAGCAGCAGGATCACGCAGATCAGTGCTTTCCTCATGGTCACTCCTTGACCGGTTGTAAGGGACCTCCGGGGGACCTGATTCATAGCCTATCCTACGCTCGGGCTCAACCAGGTTTCCCGCTTTTTTGAGGTCCAGGGACCCTTGCCAGTCACCGGCCACAGGGCCCGGGGCGATCAAGGATCGATCTCGGCCTTGCTGCCCGCACCGGTCTTGCCTACACTTGCCGGGATCGCGCGGCCAGTTTGCCGGGCCTGACGGGTGTCGGGCCCGAGGGTGCGGTCAGGAGGGAGTCCCATGCGCAGCATGACCGGATTCGGAACCGGGGAAGGGACCGCCGGCGGCGCCACCGTCACCGTCGACCTGCGCTCGGTGAACCACCGCTTCCTGGACCTGGCGGTCAAGTTGCCGCCGGCGCTGGTTTCGCACGAGAACGAGATCCGCGGCATCCTCAAGGAGAACCTGGCCCGGGGCAGGATCACCTTTTCGGCCCAGCTGGCACAGGACATCGAGGCGGCGCCCGTCGTTCTGGACCAGCACCGGTTGAACCAGGGGATGACCCAGCTGGAGACCGCCGCCGGTCGCCTCGCCGACCAGTCCGGCCGCAAGGTCGAGATCACCCTCGATCACCTGCTGAAGATCCCCGACCTCTTCCGCTGCGAGGAGATCCAGCCGGCCCCCGAAGAGGCCCGCACCGCCCTGCTGGACGGCCTGCAGGAAGCCCTGGCCCAGTTGCTGGCGATGAAGGAGCAGGAAGGCCGGGAACTGGTGGCGGATCTGAACGGCCGGCTGGTGAAGCTGCGCGGACAGCTCACCGAGGTCGAGCGACTGGCCCCGGCGGCCAACGGGGAAGCCCACGAGCGATTGCAGTCCCGGTTGACCCAGCTGCTGCAGGAGCAGATCGAACCCCAGCGGCTGGCCCAGGAGGCGGCCTTCCTCGCCGAGCGCAGCAACATCAACGAGGAGTGCGAGCGGCTCACCAGTCACCTCCAGCAGTTCGAGGCCGAGATGGCCGGGGGCGGCCAGGCGGCCAAGCGGCTCAACTTCCTGTTGCAGGAGATGCACCGGGAAGTCAACACGATCGGCTCGAAGACCGCGTCGCTGGCCATCACCCAGCTGGTGATCGCCATGAAGGACGAGGTAGAGTCCATGCGGGAACAGGTCCAGAACCTCGAGTAGGCGGTGCTCAGCGGTGCTGTTTCTGATCACGGGACCGTCGGGGGCGGGCAAGACCACCTGCGTGGAAGCCCTGCTGGCCGCGCGCCCCGAGCTTGAATTCTCCGTTTCCACCACAACCCGGCCGCAGCGAGCCGGTGAGACCGAGGGCCGCCAGTACCATTTCGTGGACGAGGCGGAGTTCGATCGCCTCCTGGCCGCCGACGCCTTCGTCGAGTGGGCAACGGTGCACAACCACCGCTACGGCACCAGGAAGGACCACCTGCAGCGGATGCAGGACCGGGGACGGATCCCGCTGCTCGACCTCGACGTGCAGGGCGGGCTCAGCGTCATCCAGCAGTTCGGCGAGCAGGTGGTTTCGGTCTTCCTCTTTCCGCCTTCCTGGGCGGTCCTGGAGGAACGGCTGCGGCAGCGGAGCACCGACGACGAGGAGGTGATCCGGGTCCGGCTGGAGAACGCCCGCTGGGAGATCGGATTTGCCGACCACTACGAGTACTTCGTCGTCAACGAAGATCTGGACTCCGCGCTGGCCCAAATCCAGGCCATCCTGGTCGCGGAGCAGTGTCGGCGTTCGCGGCGGAGGAAACCTATCTTGTAGCTGTTTTCCAGCTGGGGGTTGCCAAATCTGGAAAATGATTTATCGTTGGGCGGTTGCACTGGAAGGGGCCCCGGCAGGGGCTTTTCTGTAGAAAACCTCCGGAGCGTTCCCGCCCCGGCGTGGATTCGAGGTAGATGCCGATGACCTATCTTCCCCGCCACAAGGTAACCGAGCTGATCCAGAACAAGTACGAGGCGATCAAGGTGGCCGCGCTGGAGGCCCGCCGCCTTAACGAGCGCGCCCGCATGCTCGGGGTGGCTCTCGAGGGCAAGATCACAAGCCTTGCCGTGTCCAGGCTTCTGGCCGGCAAGGTCAGGTACTTCGACGAGAGGGAGCGTGCCGCCCAGGCGCAAGAAGAGATGGAGAAGGAGCAGGAGGCCGAATAGATGCGGCGGGCCAACGTCCTGCTTCTGGTCACCGGCGGCATCGCCGCCTACAAGGCCTGTTTCTTGACCCGTCTGCTGGTGCAGGCGGGTTTTTCGGTGCGGGTCGCCATGACCGGGGCGGCTCAGCGTTTCGTCAGCCCGCTGACCCTGGAGGTCCTGTCGGAGAACCGGGTCGGGACCGATCTCTGGCGGGAGGGAGGTTCGGAACCCCTGGACCACGTCCGGTGGTCCGACTGGGCTGATCTGGCCGTGGTCGCGCCGGCGACTGCCAACTTCCTGGCCAAGGCCGCCTGCGGCATCGCCGACGACCTGGTCACCTCGCTCCTGGTCGCCTTCCCGGGGCGACTGATCCTGGCGCCGGGCATGAACGACAACATGTGGCGGCATCCCGCAACCCGGGCTAACCTGGCCACCCTGCGCGAGCGGGGGGCGGTGATCTGCGAGCCCACTACCGGTCCGCTGGCCTGCGGGAGCGAGGGTCCGGGCCGGATGGCCGAGCCCGAGGACATCCTGGCCGTGGTCCGGTCCGAAGCCGGGCTCCTGTCTCCCCGCGAACCGGCCCCCTCTGCCGCCGACCCGGCGGCGGAATCCCCCTGGCTCGGCCAGCGGGTGGTGGTAACCGCGGGTCCCACCTTTGAACCCGTCGATCCGGTGCGATACCTGGCCAACCGCTCGACCGGGGTGTTCGGTTACGCCCTGGCCGCCGAGGCGGCCCGGCTGGGCGCCGAAGTCACGCTGGTCTCGGGTCCGACCCCCCTGGCGCCGCCGGTGACGGTGGAGCGGTTCGTGCCGGTCGAGACCGCTGCCGAGATGGCCGGCGCCGTCGAGGCCGCCCTGAACGCCGGCGCGGACTGGCTGTTCATGGCCGCCGCGGTGGCTGATTTCACTCCCGTCCAGGTTGAAGGCGGCAAGCTGAAGAAGGAGACCCTGGGCACCTCCTGGCGCCTGGAGCTGAAGCGGACGGTGGACATCCTGGCCGATGTCGTTCCCGCCGACCGACCCGGTGGCCTGCAAGTGGTCGGCTTCGCCCTGGAGACCGAGGACCTGCTGGAGCGGGCTGCCCAGAAGCGACGGGCCAAGGGCCTCGACTTCATAATCGCCAACGACCCCGCCGCCGGCGGCTTCGGGGATCGCGAGCACCAGATTCATCTGATCGGGTCGGAGGGAGTCCTCTGGGAAAGCGGCTCGCAGCTGAAATCCGAGCTGGCCAGCGGTCTCTTTGCCCGGCTGGCGCCCTTCGTCCACACCGCTCCGGAGCAATCGTGATGGGCGGCCCCGGGGAGCGCCGCCGCCTGATCGCCGACCTCTGCGCCTACCTCGAGCAGCGCCGGGACACCGGGATGGAGTGGTACCTGGACGCCGGTCCCCTCGCCGCCGATTCCCCGCTGCTGGCCACCCCGCCGGCCGCCGCCGCAGCGGGCGAGCCCGAGCCGGAAGCTCCGCCCGCCCCCCCTCCGGCGGTCCTCGCTGGGCCGCCGCGCCCGCAGGCGACCAAGGAGGATTTTGCCCGGGTGGTCGAGGCCTTCGTCTCCGAGACCGTCGCCAGGATCAAGCAGTCCCGCCGGACGGTGACCCAGGAGGATCTGTTCACCCAGGTCGATCCGGCGGCCGCGAAACCTCGCGACCGCAAGGGGAAGCAGGAAGCGCTGGCCGAGCTGGCCGCCGAGGTGGCTCCCTGCGCCGCCTGCAAGCTGCACGCGGGCCGCACCCAGGCTGTCTTCGGGGTGGGGGATCCGAACGCCGATCTCGTCTTCGTGGGGGAGGCACCGGGCCGGGACGAGGACCGACTGGGGGAGCCGTTCGTCGGCCGCGCGGGCAAGCTGCTGAACGAGATCCTCGCCGCGATCGATTTCCGGCGCGAGGACGTCTACATCTGCAACATCCTGAAATGCCGCCCGCCGCAGAACCGCGATCCCGAGCGGGAAGAGGTGGACGCCTGCGAGCCGTACCTGAAGCGGCAGCTGGAGATCATCGAGCCGAGGTTGATCTGCTGTCTCGGGCGAGTGGCGGCCAAGACCCTGCTGCTGACCACCGCCTCGCTCGGCGCCCTGCGCGAGACGGTCCACTTCTACGAGGGCATCCCGGTTATGGCCACCTACCACCCGGCGGCCCTGCTGCGCAATCCCCACTGGAAACGCCCCGCCTGGGACGACGTGCGGAAGCTGCGCGCCCTGTACGACGCGCTGCGCAGCTAGGCTCTGTCTGAACCCCCCTCCCGTCGCCATTCGCGTCTGGCTCGGTCCGGGGTCCTCAGACAGAGCCTAGCCGCTACCCTCCGGTCCCGGCCTCCATTGCCTCCCGGGCAGTCTCGAGCACTCCCTCGGGGAATCCCACCAGGTTGTAGATTCCCAGGAACCCGACCACCCAGAGCACGACCATCGAGATGAGCCACAGCAGGAAGCCGAACTTCACGAAGTCGATCGGGGCGATCATCTTCTTGCCGGTATCGGGGTAGGTTCCCAGGCCGTAGACGATGGCGTTGTTGGGCGTGCCGACGATCAGGAAATGAGCGAAGCTGGTCGCGAAGGCGACGCCCAGGCCGACGGCCCAGGGCTCGCCCGGGACCCCGGTCATGATCCCCATCGGGATCACGATCGGGGCGAGCAGGGCCGTGGTGCCGGCGTCGGACATGAAGTTGGTCATCAGCCCGGACAAACCCGAGAGGCCGACCCACAGGCCGAAGCCCTGGGCCATGCCCACGTTGCCCAGGATGTCCAGGAAACTGCGGGCCAGCCAGAGCGCCGCCCCGCTCTCCTGCAGCAGGGCGCCCAGGGTCAGGGCGCCGCAGTACATGAACCAGGCGTCCCAGGAGATGCCGGCCAGGATCTTGCTCCACCTGGTTGTCCTGAAGACCACCGGAATCAGGAGGGCCAGCAGGGCCGGACCGCCCAGGCCGAGCTCCTCCCCGCCCACGATCCAGAGCACCAGGATCAGCAACAGCATCCCGAAGGTGACGAATTCGGGGTACTTCATCCGACCCATCTTCCGGGTCTCATCCTTGATGGCCTGGAGCCCGGGAGTGAGGTCCTTCGTCTTTATCCGGCGGCCGAACATCCCCAGCATGTAGCAGGCAACCGCGATGCCCAGGATGGGGACCAAAGGAAGTCCGTACTTCATCCAGGTGAAGAAGTCCATCGACACGCCGTAGTTGCCCCAGTTCTCCATCATGATCACGTTCCGGCCGCCGGCGGCGGGGGAACCGACGCCTCCGACGTTCAGGGCAAAGCAGAGGGTGAACATCAGGAACTTGGCCAGGGCCGGATCATGCACGACCTGCCCCGGTGGGCTGTTGGCCCGGACCGCCCCGAAGTAGACCGCGGCCATCACCGGGGTCATGAAGGCGCACATCGCGTGGGCGGAGATGAAGGAGCCGACGACCGACATGCTGACGCACAGGACGAAGATCGGGACCAGAAACCCCCTGGTCCAGCCCAGCAGCCAGGCGGCCAGGCGCTTGTGCAGCCCGACGTCGACGACGGCCACCCCCATCGCCAGCACGCCGAGCAGGAACATCGGCGCATCGCCGGCGAAGGTCTTGCCCACCATCCCCCTCGGCAGCAGATGCAGGAAATAGGCGAGCAGAGGCATCAGGATGCCGGTCAGCCCGATCGGTATCGCCTCGGTGGCGAAGAAGATGATCGCCATGGGGATCAGTCCCAGCACGATCATCGTCTTGCGACCGGCCTCGGCCGGGCTGTGCGCGATTTCCCATTCCGCCATCTTCTCGGCGAAGCCGAACCTCTCCACGGTGTCCACCACGGACGGGGGGACCGGTAGCAAGAAACCGATCCCGACGAAGATGGCCACCCCGATGACGAGCCACAGGGTCTTTCGGGCCTGGGTTCCTTCGCTACCAGCATGCAGGTCGATGTCGTGGCTCATGGAAAAGGTCCTCCCAGTTACTCGCTCTCACCGTCAAGGTCAGGAGCCGGTACCTCACCGGGCAGTTGGCCCGTCTCGGTTGGGGATTTGAATCGGAAATTCCGCCGGAGCGGGGATAACGGAAGGTGCCGGTGGTTCAGGCAGGATTGGCCAGCCAGGGCGGCTGTCAGTGGAGGAGTACAGCACCTGTAGCTCAGGCGACCAGCGTCTGGGCAAAAGCGCACCTCCGGACGGGGAACCGTCGGCATGCGGGTCGAAGGCGACCCGCAGACCCCACGAATATACTTGGCTCCCCTCAGGATGTCAAAAAAGTACCAGCATCGGTTATTGATTTCACAGGTTGCGCTAACCCGACCGGTCCGGCCGGCCAGGCCGGCCGGGACCGGTCGGTCCGATTCGACTAATCCGTCTTGCCGGCCCCGGCGGAACTGCCCTCCTTCGCCTTCAACAGGCCGTAGGTCTTCAACAGATCGTTCACGTCGGTGGTCTTGAGGTTGAGGCCGCCGCCCTCGCCGGAGACCGGCAGCAGGATGATCCGCTTGCCCTGCAGGGCGTCGGCGATCTGCAGCTTGACCATCGTCTCGCCGCCGGCGCCGGCCAGGGCCTCGTTCAGCTTGCGGATTCCCTCGGCATCGGCGCGGCCCTCGGCCATGATGGCCACGCCGATCTTCTGTTGCTGCTCGAAGTAGGCGTCCGCCTCGATCTTGGCCCGGGAGAACTCGCCGTCGGCCAGGGCGACCTTCTCGTTCACCGATCCCTGGGCTTCCTGCAGTCTTTTGAGGTACTCCTCGCGGGCGGCCCTGGTCGCCGAGATGTTCTGCTGGGTGCGCTGGTCGGCCACCTTCTTGTCCTCGATCGCCT
>CAZAHC010000037.1:0-18393 GCA_964484595.1 uncultured Fibrobacteraceae bacterium
GGTGTCGGTTGGCTGCACGAGGTCGTGGCGTCCGGCGCGGAGTGCTAGGAGAAGTACGGGGTGCGCACCCTTGACGTCGGCAAGCGGCTGCTCGACTTCGGGGTGCACGCGCCGACGGTCTACTTCCCCCTGATCGTCCCGGAGGCCCTGATGATCGAGCCGACCGAGTCGGAGACCCTGGAGAGCCTCGATCGGTTCGTGGCCGTCTGCGAGCAGATCCAGCGCGAGGCCCGGGAGGATCCCGACCTCCTGCGGACCGCTCCGCACACCACCCCCGTCTCCCGACTGGACGAGGCCGCCGCGGCCCGCCGGCCTGACCTGCGCTGGACCGGTTCGTAGGTTCGCCGCCCCGCGGTGACGGAGATCTCTCTTGGCCGGATTATGCGTGATCAGGGACGGCGCCTTGCCCGGCGCCGAGAACATGCGGCGGGACGCGGAACTCCTGCGCGACCACGTCCCCGGCCAGGATCCGGTGCTGCGGGTGTATCGCTGGGCGCCGCCCGCGGTCTCGGTGGGCCGCAACCAGGAAGGGCGCGATTTCGCCGCCGGGGTGCTGGCCGACCGCGGTTACGACCTCGTCCGACGCCCCACCGGGGGCCGGGCCATCCTGCACGCGGAGGAGCTGACCTACGCCGTGGTTGGCAGCTCGCCCTCGGCCCTCTTCGGGGACTCCCTGCACCAGACCTATGAGGCCATCAACCGCGCGCTCCTGCTTTTCCTGCAGGGACTCGGCGTCGCGGCCGACGTCGCCGGCAGCGAATCCCGGGCGTCCCGGCCCGATCCCGTCTGCTTCCGTTCGACCGGCCGGCACGAGGTGCGGGTGGGGGGGCGGAAGCTGATCGGCTCGGCCCAGCGGCGGACCGGGGGCGTTTTCCTGCAGCACGGCTCGATCCTCACCGGGCCAGCTCACACCGACCTGGTCGACCTTCTCGACCAGGAAGATCCTGGGCGTTGCCCCCGGGAGGAGCTCCTGGCGGCGACGACCGATCTCGGGCGTCTGCTCGGCCGCCGCCCGGATCCCGCCGACCTCGCGGAGCTGGGCGATCGCCTGGTGGCCGCCTTTTGCACCGCGCTTGGATTGGAACCAACCACCTGAGCCGACCGCCCACCCTGGCTATCCCGCGGCCACGGCAAAAAAAGAGGCCCCGGGCTCGTGCCCGGGGCCTCTTTCTTTCCGGCGGTGCCGGTCGGGCTACTTGAGGAGAGTCATGGTCCGGCTCTGCGTGAAATCACCGACCTTGAGGTGACACAGATAGGTGCCGGAGGCAACCTGGCCACCCTGGTCGTTGCGGCCGTCCCAGTCGACCTGGTGCGAGCCGGCGGGCAGGACCTCCCGGACCAGAGTACGCACGCGGCTGCCGTCTAGCGCGAAGACCGTCAACTCGACCAGCTCCTGGCCCGGCAGGCTGAAGCTGATGGAGGTGCGGGGGTTGAACGGGTTGGGGAAGTTGCCGTCCAGCCGGTAGGGCAGGGCGACCTGCGTGCCGGTGCCGGTGGGCGTGAACTCGATGGTGTTCAGGAACCTGGTCGCGGCCTGGATGACCTCCCAGGTGTCCTGGTCCTCCAGGTAGACCGTGCCTCGCAGCTCGCCGTAGACCCAGCCCCCCTGAATCGGGCAGGAGACTATGTACTGGTGGATGCCGGGCGCGGCCGAGACGGGCATACCGGCGGTGTCGGGGTAGAACCGCCGCATTGCCTGATGGTGCCAGGGCTCCCCGTTACCGCCGTTGTAGTAGATGTTGTCCTCGGTGATGGCCACCTTCAGGTAGAGGTCCTGGTCCTCGGGCAACGGCTGGATGTTCTGGATGGTAACCCGCAGCTCGTCCAGCGTGTTGTCCCAGCCCAGATGGATCAGGTTGGGGCTGCCGCGCAGCAGGCGGGTGTTGAACTGCGAGACGTAGCTGCCGTAGCTGGAACCCGGCTCGACGACGTTGTCGATGAAGAGCCAGGGCACCGCCCCGACGTCGTAGAGAGCCACCAGCTCCTGGGCCTGGGCCGTGTTGGCGTTGTAGATGGCGTCCGAACCGGGCCACCAGACGTGCACCCGGATCAGGGCCACGTCGTCTCCATGGCTGGCGATGTAGGAGTCGAGGATCGGGTTGGCGTAGGCGCAGGGGCCGCAGCCGGCGTTGGTGAAGAACATACCCATAGGCACGTGCTGCAGGGTGTAGGTGTTGTTGTAGCCGCTGAAGCGGTCGTTGGCCGGCTGATCGTCTCCGACGAGCGAGCAGACGGCGGTCAGCGTGTAGAGGTGGCCGTCGGCGACGGTGAAGCTCGGGAAGGGCACGGTCTGGGAGGCGCCGGGGGCCAGGCTGCTGATCGAGCCGTACTGGGTGTAGACCAGCGTGCCGTCCTCGTAGATCTCCATCGAGACGTCGAAGGACTCGGTGTTCATACCCACGTTGCGGAAGGTTCCCTGCGGGGTGAAGCTGTTGCCGCCGTCGTACTGCTGGCCGTTCGGGGTCACCGCGGTGGCCATGACGTCGTGGGGCAGCCGGTCGTAGACCGCGACGTCGTCGATGAACCAGTCGTCCGCCGCCTCGCCCACGTAGCGGAAGGCCAGGTAGACGACCGGATTGCCGATCAGGTCGACCAGGCTGATGATCATCGGGTCGCCGCTGAAGCCGTTGATGTCGTGGCTGGCGGGGGTCATGGTCAGCAGCGGGGTGAAGGCCGCGGGGTCGGTCTGGCTGGTGGTGCTGTACATGATGTAGTGATGGTCACCGTCGGCTTCCCAGTCGAACTGGTCCTCGTACCACTCGAGCTTGGGGTCGATCAGAGAGGTGAAATCGATGCCCGGCAGGACGAGCCACGAGTCCTCCTGGCTCCCAGCGGGGCCAGGCCGGGCCCGGGCGCTGTAGGATCCGGAGTGGGCCATGAACGAGGATCGGGTCCAGGGGAAGTACCCGAGCTGGAAAGTGGCCCAGCCTTCCGGAAGCCAGCCTAATTCGAAATCCTCCATCACGAAGTCGGTCTGGGGCAGGTTCTGGATGTCGGCGGGATCGGAGTCGCCCGCCAGGGTTGCGGTGGCCGGGACAATCGCAGCCAGGCCAACCAAGAGGAGAATCAGACGCTTGGCAACCATCATTCAATCCTTTGGGAAGCAGGTCCTGAAGAAGAGCCCGGCGAATCCGGACGCACGCTCGCGCATCGTATTATAGCAGATGAGACCGTTTTTGGGGAGATGATATATCGGTCCGGTGGGAGATAGGGACCCGTTGTTGGCTAAGGCGGCGGGGAGGCAGCGACGCTTGCCTCCCCGCAAAAATCTTTTCCCGGGATCCCCGGTCACTGACCACCCAACTGCGGCGGGGACCCCGGGGCTGCCTGTCCGGCTTCGGACTCCTAGAACTCGAGAGCGGTTCCGGCCGCCAGCGCTAGACCCTTGGTGTCACCCGGTATCAGCTGTCCCCGGTTGACGGCGGCGAGATCCACCGTCCAGGGTCCCAGCCGGAGGCCCAGACCGACGGCGGCGCTCTGACCGGCCGCACCGCCGAAACTCAGTCCGAACCGGGGGTGGATCCAGGGCAGCGCTCGCAACTCAAGGCCGGCGCTGACCTCGGTCCGGGTCGACTGGCCGGCTCGGTTCTCCAGACCCTGAGCGACGTCCATTCCCACCAGCCACGGCCCGAAGCTGTTGCTGGCGCCGAGGCGCACCGAGCGCGGCAGCCGCGTCTGGTAGGGGTCGATGGCGTAGGTGGTGTCCTGGTCGGTGACCGCGTCACCCACCTCCTCCTGCATCAGGCTGATCGAGTCGGCGCTCACGCTGAACAGGTGCCTTTCGGGGTCGTGGCTCCAGTTCAGGTGGCTGACGACGTTATTCAACATCAGGCCGAAGGTCCAGCCGGCGGGGGCCTGCAGGGCCAGACCGAGGTCGGCCCCATAGCCGCCGCCGCCGCTGGCGGTGGCCAGCGAAGCGGTCGCCGAACCCTCCACCTCGGTCATGGTGGTGCGCATGGATCCCTCTGCCTCCTCGACGTGCAGCTCGTAGATGCCGTACAGGTAGCGCACGTTGACCCCGATCGAGAGCCGGCTCTTGAAGCCGGTCAGCACCGGCTGGGCCAGCGAGAGGGTGGCCGCGCCCACCGCGTAGGCCTCGCCGTAGGTGTCGGCGAAGGAGACCGACTGGCCCACCGGATTACCCATCAGGACCAGGTCGAAGAAATCCTTGTCCAGGTTGCCGCTGCCGCCGCCCAATCCCTGGAACGACAGAGCGAAGCGACCGGAACGGTAACCCAGCGCGGAGGCCTGGACCTCCGCATTGAGGGAGAACCCCTCGGGCGGGATGTCGGCCAGGATCTGCTCCTTGTCCTGCTGGGTGAGCGTGGCCCCGGAGACCTCGTTGTACCGGGCCAGGGTGAAGGAGTTGTTGCTCAGATCGGCGGCCGCGGTGGCGATCCCGACCGTGACGCCGTCGTCGATCGCGAGGTTGGCCGGGTTCCAGCTCACGGCGTCGAGGCCGCGGGCGGCCGCCGTGAAGGCGCCGGCCAGGCCCCAGGCTCGCGGCGAGCCCTGTGCGCTGGCCTCGTCGCCGAGCGGCAGGACGATCAGGCCCAACAGGCTCACCCAGAGCAGGGTCGTCGGCGCCGGCCGCGTTGCCGCCACCAGGAATCGAATCAGCCGGGTCTGCGAGATGTATTGCCACATGATGCTTCCTCCGTTTGCCGGCCTGGCGCGGGATCCAGGCGAGTTGCCCTTCCTAGTCGTGGACCGAGATTTCCAGGCTCACGATGCCCGTGACGGTCAGGTAGTCGGTTGACCGCACCCGCACCGGTTCTCCATTGGTGCTCGGCAGGATGACCTCGATGGCCGTGTACACGTCCGGCAGGCCGAATATCCTGGCGTCCTCCTGGCTCAGCACGATCTGGGGTCGACTCACCGTGGGAGCGACAACCGTGTGCAGGATCGGGTCGATCTCTCCGGGAGCGACGTCGTGCAGCTCCACCAGGGGAGGCTGGTCGGTGATGGTCGTCGTGTCCTGGCCGGCGTAGATCCGGATCTCCACCGCAAACGGCAGGCTGTTGACGATCTCGGTCGACACCCTGGCCCCGGCGGCGTGGTCGTTGATCAGGTCCCGGGTGTCCTGGTCCAGGTCCAGGCAGTCCGGGTCGCCGTCGATCTGGGCCTCCTCGATGATCACCTCCAGCGGCGATTCGATCCGCCAGGAGACGACCGCCTGATCGCCGGGCGCCACGGTGCCGACCACGTCCTCGCCTCCAACCAGCACGTCGCCGGCGAGGGTAAGCGAGGTGGGCATGGCGTTCAGGAAGGCGAGGATCTCGCTGTTGGTCTCATCCAGGACGATATGGGTCTCCTGGAAGGCCCGGCCGATCGCGGGGGCGATCTCGCCGGCGACGGCCAGGGTGGTCTCGCCGCCTCCGGCCGCCGTTCCGGTCAGGGTCATATCTAGGTTGGCCGGCATCCCCGTGCCGTTGCCGACGGTCAGGACCAGGCTGGCAGCCTGCAGGGAAATCCCGTCCAGCTCCTCGGGCAGATCGATCTCCTCGTCCACAGGATCGATGGGGAAGCGCTGCGGAGGGAACGAGCCCGTGACCGCGCCCAGCTCCAGGGCGGTCGAGTCGACGCTGGCCTGGAGGCCGTCCGTGGCGCTCACGACCACGGATTGGCCGCCGCTGCCGGGCGAGGTCACCAGCACCTGGATGTTCAGCTCGCTCAGGGGTTGCTCGTCAGGCGACTTGATCGTCCGCCCGGCCAGCTCGACCGTGCCCTGGGCGGTGGAAAACTCCGCGACCGGGACCGTGGAG
The DNA here is from genome assembly GCA_964484595.1 of uncultured Fibrobacteraceae bacterium. Taxonomy (GTDB): domain Bacteria; phylum Krumholzibacteriota; class Krumholzibacteriia; order LZORAL124-64-63; family LZORAL124-64-63; genus CAZAHC01. The sequence continues at coordinate 5,766 of CAZAHC010000037.1, forward strand.
ACGAGCGGCTGCTCGTCCTGATCCAGGATTTCCGGCCAGACCAGCTGGGCCTCGCAGGGGATGGGCAGGTCGTTGGTCAAGCTGTAGGCGAGGGTACCGCCGAGGATCTCCGCCTCGACCAGCTCGATGGTGTCGGGCAGGGCGGCGCAGTACTCGGTCTCGAACGACTGGGGATCGATCTCCGCCTCGGCCTCGGTCATGGTGAGATCCACCAGCTCGGCCGTGACCTGGATGTGGTTGTCAGGCTGGATGATCACCGTCCCCGTCGATCCGGGTGACCCGCCGGTAATCGCCACCGTCACCGATCCCGACAGGACCGCTCCGGCCAGATCGGCCGTGCGGGAATCCGTCCCGCCGGCGGGAATCTTCTCCGCGAACGTCACCGAGGCGATGGGGGCGCCCGTCGTTCCGTCCTGCAAGGTGATAATGACCAGGGCGGGAGGAGAGGCTCCGGCTACCGGCACCGGCAGGTTGTTGGTCAGGGTGACCAGCAGTCCGCCGGACTCGACGGTGGCGCTAGTCAGGCCGGCCAGCGGTTCGGGGTCGCTCTCCAAATCGAAATCGAAGGGAGGCACCACTACCGGCACCCCGAAGAGGGCCCCGGGGTACAGCTCCCCGACCGTGAAGTCGAAGCTGGTCGGATCGACGACGCCGACCTCGAAGGGGCCGATCTTGGCGTCGATGTCGGTCGCCTCGATCTCCGCCTCGAACTCGAAGTCGAGGCCCAGGGTATCCGGATCTCCCTCCACGCTGAAGGTCAGGGTGGAGTCGTCGCCCACGACGAGGAACTCTTGGTCCTCGATCACCTCCGCCAGGTCGATCCGTTCCTCGCCGAGAGGAATGTTCAGGGTGGTGGTGAAGGTGGGCATTTCCGGTTTCTCGATCTCGCAGCCTCCGGCGCCGAACAGCAGCGGCGACAGCAGCAGCAGGGCGGGGAAGATCCCCGGCCGGTTCAGCCGCCGCACCTCTGGTTCACTGCGGAATCCTCTTGGTGTCATGTCCAGCTCCTTTGCCGCAAGCGGAATGGTTGGTTCGTGGTCGTGACCGGTCTCCGACCTGAAAGAGCCGTACCACCCGGGCGAGCGGGGAACGAGGAGGCAGGGTGGACCCCGGCGAGGAATCTTCGGAAACCACCGTCCCACACGCGTTGCGGCCCGCAGCAACGGGATCGCAGGAAGTATTGCGATATACGACCGGGAAAGCGGGCGGCAGGCTGCATCCTGCAACCGGCGGTTGCCGGCAGCCTCCTCCCTTGACCACCCACCTGGACTCTCTCTAGTATCAGGCGGCGGTGGTCCCCTCTTCCGAAGGCGAACAGGATGTTCCTTTACCTGTCCCGGCGCCTCCTCTCCTCGCTGTTGCTGATCCTGGCTCTCCTGTCGCTGGTGTTCTTCCTGATCCACGCCGCACCGGGGGATCCCCTGGATCTCTTCACGCACCCGGACCTGACGGACCAGCAGCGCGAGCTGATCCGGGAACGGCTGGGGCTGGACCGGCCGCTGGTCGAGCAGTACGGCCGTTGGCTCGGCGGCGTGATCCTGCGCGCCGACTTCGGCACTAGCCTGCGGCAGCACCGACCGGTGGCCGAGATCATCGCCGAGGCGATCCCCAACACCCTGCTCCTGACGGTGGCCGCCTATCTGGTCCATATGGTGACGGCAGTGGCGGTGGGGGTTCTGCTGGCCCGTCACCGGGGCCATCCCGCCGAGCGCGCCGTCACCGTCGGCGGGCTGGCGGTCTACTCGCTGCCCAGCTTCTGGCTGGGCCTGATGTTGATCCTGGTGTTCAGCCGGCACCTGGGCTGGTTCCCCGCCGGGGGCATGATGTCCGCCGACGCCGCTTTCCTGTCCGGGGGCGCGCGCCTGCTGGACCGCCTGCACCACCTCGTGCTGCCGGTCCTGATGCTGGGGGTGGGGTCGGCGATGGGAACCGCCCGCTACGTGCGCAACAGCGTGGCTGAGGCCCTGGGTCAGGACTACGTGCTGGCCGCGCGGGCCAAGGGTCTGCCCGAGCGCACCGTGCTGGTGAAGCACGCCCTGCGGAACGGGTTGTTGCCGGTGATCACCCTGGTCGGGCTGAGCTTTCCGTTCCTGCTCGGCGGCGCGGTGGTGGCCGAGGTGGTCTTCGCCTGGCCCGGGATGGGGCGGGTGGCCATCGACGCGATCTGGGCCCGCGACTATCCGGTGATCATGGGGACGACGGCCCTGGCGGCGGTGATGGTCGTGCTGGGCAACCTGCTGGCCGACCTGCTCTACGGTCTGGCCGATCCGCGGGTGCGCCTCAAGGGGGAAAGCGCCGGATGAACGACTTGCCTCTCCGCGCCGCCCGTTCTCGTTTCTGGCGCCGGCTCTGGGCCGAGCGGTCGTTGCGGGTCGGGCTGGTGCTCGTGCTGGCCCTGGCTCTCTGCGCCTTGCTGGCCGACCTGCTCGCCCCGGCCGATCCGAGCGCCCTGGGTGAACCGGACGAGCAGTTGCTCGGGCCGGGCGGCGAACACCCCCTGGGGACGGATATCCTCGGCCGCGACCTCCTTGGTCGCCTGATTCACGGCAGCCGGGTTTCCCTGCTTGTAGGCTGGATGGGGGTCGCGGTCGCGGTGCTCTGCGGCACCCTTGTCGGCCTTGTGGCGGGAATCGGTCCTGCCGGCCTCGACCGTTTCCTGATGGCACTGACCGATCTCTTCCTGGCCTTCCCCCGGATATTCCTGGTCCTGCTGCTGGTCTCGGTCGCCGCCCCGTCCCTCTGGCTGGTCATGGCGGTGCTGGGGTTGACCGGCTGGATGGGCGTAGCCCGTCTGGTTCGCGCCGAGGTCCTCTCGTTGCGGGAGCGGGATTTCGTGCTCGCGGCGCGGGGTCTGGGAATCAACGGGTTGCGGCTGGCGATCCGGCACCTGTTGCCCAACGTGCTGCCCACGCTCATCGTGGCCGCCACCCTGCGGGTGGGCAACACCATCCTGCTGGAATCCTTCCTGAGCTTCCTGGGCCTCGGGGCTCAGGAGCCGACCGTCAGCTGGGGAGCCATGATCGAACAGGGACGCGCTCACTTGCTGGACGGCTGGTGGCTGGCCACATTCCCGGGCCTGGCCATCACGATCACCGTCATCGGTTACAACCTGCTCGGAGATGGGCTGCGCGAGGCGCTCGACCCCCGCAGCGTCACCAAGGGACGCGGGCATGACCGCTACCTGGCTGCTCGAAGTTGAGGGACTCTCGGTCCGCTTTGCCGCTGGCGACGGGCCCGGGGTTTTCGCCGTGCGAGAGGTCGGCCTGACCCTGGCCGCGGGGCAGAGCCTGGCGCTGGTCGGTGAGTCGGGGTGTGGCAAGACCGTCTTTGCCCTGGCCCTGATGGGCCTGTTGCCCGCGCACGCCCTCACCACCGGCAGTATCAGGTGGCGGGGTGCCGAGTTGCTGACCCTGGCCGAGAACGAGCGCCGGGCCTACCGCGGCCGGCGCCTGGGACTGGTCGGGCAGGAACCGGCCGCCTGCCTCAACCCGGTCCTGCGGGTGGGGGAGCAGGTGGCCGAGGCGCTGCGTTTCCATCATCACCTTTCGCGGTCCGAGGCGTGGGCCCGCGCCGTGGCTCTGCTGGAGGAAGTGCGGGTGCCGGACGCCGCCGTCCGTGCTCGCGCCTTCCCTCACCAGCTGAGCGGTGGTCTGCGCCAGCGAGTGGCCCTGGCCGCCGCCCTGGCCTGCGAGCCGGATCTGCTGATCGCCGACGAGCCGACCACCGCCCTCGACGTCACCGTGCAGGCGGAGATCCTCTCCTTGCTGCGCCGCCTGCAGAACCGGCGCCGGATGGCCCTGATCTTCATCACCCACGACCTGGCCCTGGTGGCGGGGCTGGCCGACCTGGTGGCCGTGATGTACGCCGGGGCCCTGGTCGAGAGCGGACCCGCGGGCGAGATCCTGGCCGCTCCGGCGCACCCGTACACCCGCGCCCTTTTGGCCGCGCAGCCGGAGCTGTGGCAGACCGCCGATTCGATTCCCGACCTGCCCGGTTTACCTCCGGACCCGAGCCGGCTGCCGGCCGGCTGCCCCTTCGCCGGGCGCTGCGACCGGGCGCGGCCGGCTTGCCGGGAGCGAGTCCCGGCCCGGATCCCGGTCGGGCCGGACCGCTGGGCTGCCTGCCTCGCCGAGGTGGCCGGCGACCTGGTCACCAGGAGGATGTTACCGTGAAGCCCGCCGCTCTCGAAGTCAGCGACCTCCGCGTGCGGTACCGGGTCAGCCGCGGCGGGGGAGGAAGGCGCCCGGCCGAGGTTCGGCCCGTGGACGGGGTGAGCTTCGCGGTGGCCGCCGGCGAGACGCTCGGCCTGGTGGGCGAATCCGGCTGCGGCAAGACCACCCTCGCCAAGGCGATCGTCCGGCTCATCCCTGCCGCCTCCGGCACTGTGCGGCTGGCCGGCCTGGAGCTGACCCGCCTGCGTGGCAGTTCCCTGCGACGGGCCCGGCGCTCGGTGCAGCTGGTCTTCCAGGATCCGCACGGCTCCCTGAACCCGCGGTTGACCGTGGCGGCGGCCCTGGCCGAGGCCCTTGCCGCCCGCGGGAAGCTGCCGGCCGACCGGCGGCGATCCCAACTCGATCGCCTGCTGGGCGAGGTGGGTCTTCCCGGCTGGCTGCAAGATTGCTTTCCGCACGAACTTTCCGGGGGCCAGCGCCAGCGGGTGGCCATCGCCCGGGCGCTCGCTCCCGACCCCGCCGTGCTGATCGCCGACGAGCTGACCAGCGCCCTGGACGTCGTGGTCCAGGCCGGTATCCTCAACCTGTTGCGCCGGGCCCAGCAACAGCGGGGCCTGGCCCTGCTGTTGATCTCCCACGATCTGCACCTGGTGGACAAGGTGTGCCACCGGGTGGCGGTCATGTACCTCGGCCGGATCCTGGAGCTGTTTCCGGTCGGCGTGGCGGGCGGTGCGATACACCCCTATTCCCGTTCCCTGGCCGCCGCGGTCCCCTCGCTCCTCGAGCGACCTGGACATCCGACCACGACCGCAACCGAGGGAAAGGCCCCGTCGCTGCTCGATTCCCCCGGCGGCTGCCCCTTCTGGCCCCGCTGTCCGGAACAGAAACCGCTGTGCCGCGCAAGCTTGCCGGCCTTGCAGGAAGCCGCACCGGGACACCTTGTCCGGTGCCCTATCGTCCTGGACCGGATGAAATGACATTTTATTGACACAGAACAGGCCAATCTCTATATTCAACCGCGAGTTGCCGGTATTAACTTCCGACCGGAATCCTGGGCCACCTGCCTTTTTGGAATCGAGAGCGGGGAAGGTGCTGGTTTCCGCTCGGATGGTCATAGGCTCCCCACGCGGCCCAGTGTTGGATCAGTGCACGTTGGCAAGAAGTGCAACGGTTCGTTGCGGACCTCGGGCTCTTGCGGATCAGTCCCCTCGGAAAGGAGTTCCGCCATGCTCCGGCGTCTCCGTCTATGGTGGATCGCCACGCTCCTGTTCGCTTTCGTTCTTCCGGTTCTGACCGGGCCGGCTGCCTGCTGGGCCCAGCAGATGCCAGGCACGATCAAGGGGACCATCCGCGATATCGAGAGCGGGGAGTACCTGGATTACGCCAACGTCCTGATCGTGGGGACCACGCGCGGCACGATGTCTCTCGGCGGCGGCGTCTTCTACTTCCAGGGCCTGGCGCCGGGCGAGTACACCATCCGGGTTCTCTACCTCGGCTACGCCCCGGAGGAGCAGACGGTCAGTCTCGCGCCCGGGCAGACCGTGAACATCTCCTTCGACATGAAGGTGGTGATCGTCGAGACCCTCGGTGCCTTCGACGTCGAGGGTGAGAAGTGGATGGTGGACATCTCCTCCGCCACTACCGAACGGAAGCTCGGCTCCGAAAAATTCAAGAGGTACGCCATCGACTCGGTCGAGGACGCCATCGCCCGCCAGGCCGGCATCGTGATGCGCGCCGGCGAGCTGTACGTGCGCGGCGGGCGTTCGGGCGAGGTCTCCATGCGGATCGACAACGTGGCGGTCGACGACCCGCTCGGCGGGCGCTCCCTGAGCGTGTCGACCCTCGCGGTGGAGGCCATCAGCACCGTCACCGGCGGTCTGGACGCGGAGTACGGCAACGCCCTCTCCGGCGTCATCAACATCACCACCCGGACCGGCGGCGACAGCTTCGAGGGCGGCATCCGCTACATGACGGACGATTTCGGGCGCCAGGACAAGACCTTCACCAACTTCGACCGCTTCGAGTGGGGCTTCGGCGGACCGACCCCTGTCGACAAGCTCACCTATTACTTCTCGGGCGACCTGGCATTCACCGACACCGAGAATTACTCCGTGGCCAACCGGCCCGAGTTCAAGGTCAACCTCTTAGACAATACCCTGTTCAAGTTCCGGCGCCGCCAGTACAACAGCGCCCGGGGATCGACCAAGTGGGCCTATGAATTCAACCCCGACCTCCGGCTGAGCGCCGAGTACACCTTCAGCAACGAATCCCAGGAGTTCTACGCGCCCAACTGGAGTGTCTCCGGCTATGCGCGGCGGGTGATCTACCTGCCCCTGATAATGCCTCACCCCTCCGGTTCCTGGTATTACGCCGGCGGTTACGTCCCGGTTTACTACGGTCCCTGGTATGACAACATCCTGGATCCCCAGGGCGGGGCCAACCCGGCCGTTGTGCGCGACGCCCGCAGCTCCAGCGAGATCATCCGGGTGGTACCCATCCTCGAGGTGCGCGCCGTCGACGGCAATCCGTACATGGTGGCCGCCGAACCCGCCTACGACGGTTTCCACTATCCCTATTCCACCTTCTCCACCGTCGCGGAGGATTCCTCCTATACCTGGTTCAACTCCGCCAACCGGCGGGGCATCCAGGAACGGCTGGGACAGATCGGCAAGATCGTCCTGCGCCACAACCTGACCAACGACACCTTCTACAACCTGCGGCTGGGCCTGGTGGCCTTCGACACCAAGTTCACCGTCAACGGGAAGGACCCCTGGGAGTTCAATCACGGCGGCATCTACTCCCCTGACCTATTCTGGGGCCAGAGCCGTATCTACCAGCAGGGCACCGACTACTACACCGACCGGGACCATCCCATCTTCGTCACCACGAGTGATTTCCCGACCTACGCCGAGGAATACTCCCGCCAGTACAGCCTCAACTTCGACCTCTCGACCACCCGCTGGGAGGGACACCTCGTCAAGACGGGACTGCAGCTCATCTACAATGATCTCGAGCGGCTGGCCTTGCAGAATCCGGCCATCGAGGTTCAGGATCGCAACACAGGCCAGTACACCCTCGGCAGCAGCCGCAACGAGTTCCACACCTACAATACCGAGGCCTCCTGGTTCATCCAGGACCGCTGGGAATACGAGGGGATGGTCGTCAACTTCGGCTTCCGCTGGGACCTCTTCTCGCCGGGATCCGCGGCGGAGATCCTGACTACGGTGCCCGGGGTTAACCGGCACGTCATCATGTACAAGGCCCAGTTCTCGCCGCGTCTGGGCTTCGCCTTCCCCATCACCGAGCGGGACGGATTCCACTTCCATTACGGGCGGTTCATCCAGTTCCCCTCCCGTTCGGTCCTCTTCGCCAGCCAGGACGAGATCGGTTACGGCGGCACGCTCGGCAACCCCAACCTCGAGGCCGAGACCACCATCGCCTACCAGGCCGGTATCAAGCACCAGTTCACCGATTACATCGCCGGCACCTTCAACCTTTACAGCAAGGACATCTACGATCTGATCGCCGTGACCCAGGTCACCAGCAACACCACCGGCACCAACCTGGACCGCTACGTCAACAAGGCCTACGCCTCGGCCCGGGGCCTCGAGTTCACGCTCAACAAGCGTTTCAGCAACAACTTCGCCTTCGACATCAGCTACACCTTCGCTTACGCCGACGGGGTGGCGTCCAGCCAGGAGTTCGGGGCCAATCCCGAGGGCCTGGAATACCTGCCCAACCAGGAGCTGCCGCTCGAGTGGGACCAGCGGCACACCTTCAACCTCTCGCTGCTGCTGGAAGAGCCCGAGGAGTGGGCCGGCTCGTTCACCTTCACCTACGGCAGCGGCATGCCCTGGACGCCCGTCGACCGGTTCGCCCGCCGCCAGGATCCGATGTGGGAGAACAGCCGCCGCCTGCCGGCCACTTTCTCGCTCGACATCCAGGGCGAGCGGCAGGTCAACTTCTACGGCCAGAAGCTGACCATCTACATGCAGGGGTTCAACCTGATCAACCAGGACCAGATCTTCGGCAGCCCCGGGCGCGGGATCGGTCCCGGACCGATCGTGGCCACCCCCTGGTACACGGCGTACCTGACCGAGACCGGGAAGTACGGCGGCGCCTACCTGCAGGATGCCGACGGCGATACCTTTGACGAGTTCATCCCGATTAACGACCCGCGCGTGTTCGATCAGCACCGTCTGTTCCGGGTCGGCATCGGCTGGGAATTCTAGAGTCGGGAGCTTCACGGTTCGGCCTTCACCCCATCCCGCCGGACCGGAAAGGAACCGCGATGACGTCGAGGCTCAGAACAGTAATCGGGGAATCCGGGGTCCGCGGCCTGATCGGAATCTGCTGCGGCCTCGGCTTGCTGCTGGGGCCGGTCACGGCGGCCGGTTGGGTAGACCAGGGGTATGATTTATCCGACCTGCTGGCCCGCGCGCCCGGCGGGATCTTCGTCACCGACGGTTCTTATGTGATGAACGTCGGCGAGCTTCACATGCACATCACCAACTGGGGGCTGATCGGCTCGCGCGTCGGCGTGCCGAGTCCCTACGAGGATCAGCCTTCCGCCCAGTGGCCCGCCGGCTCCGGCAACGAGTACCTCTGGTGCGCCGGCCTCTGGGTGGGTGGCGTCATGCTGAGCGAGAGGCTCGTCTCGACCGGGCAGTACGCCATCGAGATCCTGCCGATCGACCAGTTGGAAGACACCATCTACGAGGCGGTGGGCGGAGTCATCACCCGGCCTCCCGGCAACGACCGGGCGGGCGGCCGACGGATTCCCGAGTCGGGCTACGACGACGACGAGGACGAGGTCGTCGACGAGGAGATCCTCAACGGCTACGACGACGACGAGGACGGCCGGATCGACGAGGACTTCGGGCAGATCGGCAACCAGATGATGGTCTGCACGATGTACGACAACACCCGGCTTTCCCAGGAACTCTTTCCCGATCACACCCCGCTCAATCTGCAGATCGTCCAGCACACCTACGCCTGGGAAAACGACGCGGTGGACGACTTCGTCGGCTTCGAGTTCATCATCACCAACATCGGGGTGACCCCGATCTCGAACATGTACCTCGGTTTCTTCGCCGACGCCGACATCGGGCCCCGGGGGCTGGGCGGCGTTGCCGAGGATGACATGGCCGGCAGCTTCGACTCCTGGCTCCATGACCAGCAGGAGGGACTGGTCCGGGCCTCGGACGGCAGCTTCGTCCCGGTCTCGGTCGGCTACATGTACGACGCCGCCGAACAGAGCCAGCTTTACGGTTACATCGGGATTCTCTTCCTCGGGCACGATATCGATCCCACCGGTCGCCGGGCGCCCGAACACGTGGGGTTGCGGACCTTCCAGTCCTTCTCCGGCCAGGCCAGCTTCGACCAGGGCGGCGACCCGACCAACGATGCGGAGCGGTACGAGCTGCTGAGCAACGAGGGGCTGGAGAACTGGGACAACAACACCCCCGACGGCAAGCAGAACGATTTCCGCTTCCTGATCTCCGCCGGGCCCTTCGTAGAGCTCGAACCCGACGAGAGCCTGCAGTTCCAGGCGGCGGTCGTGGTGGGTGAGGGGCTGCAGGGTCTGCTGAGCAACTGCGCCGAAGCGGCCCTTACCTGGTACGGGAACTACTTCAACATCGACGGTAATTCCGACACCGGGGTCAACGGGCGCGAGACCAAGCTCTGCCGCGAGGACTTCGACATCGACCTGTTCAACAACTTCATCCCCGACATCATGGACTCCACCTGCGTGAATTCACAGTGGGCCCTGGACCAGCCGCGGATCGACGACGCCGACATCTTCGTCGACGAAGACGGTCGCCATTGCGCCTACTTCAACCTCGACAACTGCTTCGAGTGCGCCCGCCAGCTCGGCTTCCCCTGTACCGCCGAGGGCCGGGAGATCGAGGAAGGTTTGTGGAATTGCAACGATCCCGTTATCCCGGCCGACGAGAAGGCGGGTTGCACCGGGGTCGGCGGTAACGAGTACCAGGTCCACTGGCTGGTCGGCATGGCGCCGCCGCCGCCGGGGCTGAGGCTCTGGCCGGCGGACTCGCGGGTTCACGTCTTCTGGGACAATCGCAGTGAGGTCACCAAGGACATCCGCGTCGACCAGTACGACTTCGAAGCCTACCGGATCTGGCGGGCCGACAACTGGGACCGGCCCCACGGCTCCTCGATCGAGAACGGCCCGGAGAGCGATCTCTGGCAGCTTATCGAGGAGTACGATCTCATCAACTATTACGTGGAAGAGCGCGAGATTGACGGCGACGTTCTCGTCGATACCCTGCCCCTGGGGCGCAACACCGGCCTGGAAATGATCCGCTACCGGCCCAAGTGCCTGGACGATCAGAGGTTCGAGGGGTTGGCCGAGGCGATGGCCGAGATGGTCGCGTGCGACAGCCTCGGGGAGTATTATTCCCTGCCCACGGTCAGGGATATCCACGGCCAGATCAACCGTTGCATGGGGCCCCTGACCGGGCAGTGGGATCCCCAGGATCCCTTCCGGGGCGACGGGGTCAACCAGGCCGTCCTCGATACCTTCTTCGCGGTGACGTACCGGTCTCCGAATCCCAGTACGGGCAGGCGGGAAAAGATGGCCGTCGAATATTACGAGTACATCGACCGGGCCATTCACAACGGGTTCATCTACTTCTATTCGGTCACCGCCACCGACCACTCCCTCGACTTCGTCGGGGGGCTGCCTCGCATCACGGGCGAGGGCCAGTCCGGCGATCCGGGCTCCTCCTTCCAGAACGCCGTGCCTGGGACCGTCGCCCAGACCCCGGAGGAACGCGCCGCCCGCGGGGCCGACATCTACGTCTTTCCCAATCCCGCCACCCGGCAGTCACTCGATGACTTCCAGCCCCTCGAGGCCAACGAGACGGACCCTGTCGGGATGCGGGTGGTCTTCTGCAACCTGCCGATGGCCCGGAACACGATCAAGATCTTCACCCTGAGTGGCGATCTGGTCATCGAGATTCCCCACGATGGAACGGGTGGCGAAGGGCATGTGGCCTGGAACATGGTCAGCCGCAACGGCCAGCAGGTCGTCAGCGGTATTTACCTATACGCCGTGCAATCGGAGGACGATCGGTTCGAGGACTTCATTGGCAAGTTCGTGATTATTTGGTAGGACCGGCAAGGGCCCGCCGATTCCAACACCGTCCGTGGACGGACCTGGAGGTTTCCATGAAGCGCTTTACCATTCTGGCCGTTTTGTTGCTGGTGCTGCCCCTGACCGCCGGGGCCGACCAGTTCCCGAAGGTCGGTACCTACGGCGCCCAGTTCCTGCAGATCGGGGTGAGTGCACGGGCCACCGGGATGGGATCGGCCTTCACGGCGGTGGCCGACGATGCATCTTCGGTCTTCTGGAATCCGGGCGGACTGGTGAACGTGCTTCGCAGTGAGTTCCACGTCTCGCACGTCCAGTGGCCCGCCGACATCAACCTCACCACGGCGGTGCTCGCCTTCAACCCCCGGTCGATTCCGGGCACCTTCGCCCTGTCCGCGCGGTCACTGTGGCTGGACCCGATGCCGGAACGGACCGCCCGCAAACCCACCGGGACGGGACGTAACTTCGATGCCGGCTTCACCACCTTCGGTCTCACCTACGGCCGCTTCTTCACGGACAAGTTCTCCGCCGGCGCCACCCTCCACTATCTCCATCTCGGCCTGGCCGAGCAGAGCGTCAACTCCGCCAGCTTCGATTTCGGCATCGTTTACCGCATCGGGATCCGGGATCTCAAGCTGGGAATGGCCATCCAGCACATGGGCGGCAAGATCAAGTATGATCCCCATCCGGACGCGCTGTCCGCGCGGCTGCCGACCACCTTCAAGGTCGGGGCCAGCTTCAAGCTGCTCGAGTTCGAAAAGCAGAACCTGCTGTTTGCGGCCGAGTTCCAGCATCCGGCCGACAACGTGGAGAGAGCCAACTTCGGCGCCGAGTACAACCTTAACGAACTCTTCTTCGGCCGTGTCGGCTATCACAGCAACTACGACGCCCACGGGTTGGCCTTCGGGTTCGGGGTGTCCCTCTCCACCGGTACGGATTCCCGCGTTTACTTCGACTACAGCGCCGTGGACATGGGTCCGCTGCAGTACGTGCATCGCATGAGTCTCTGCTTCACCTATTGATGGTGTGAGTCGGAGTAATATTGTGCCCGCCCCGGAAACCGGGGCGGGTTTTTCTTGGCCAGTGTTGCCTGGGGTCGCAGGTTGCCGTAACTTCAAGACGGCAACGCCCCCGGCTGCCGGTTCACCCGGACCACCGGGAGGGAGCAGATTCTTATGCAACGAAGGTATCTCCGGCGTCTTGGCCGCCGCCCGGTCACGACCTCGTCCCGGTCCGATCTTCACCCCGGGCGGACCGCTCTGGCCTGGAGCCTGCTCGCGGGCATCCTGCCCATCCTCGCGCCAATGGTGGCGGGTGCGGCCTGGATGCCCGCGAGCAG